>CADCWG010000111.1 GCA_902806335.1 uncultured Thermomicrobiales bacterium
CGGGCGCCGCGGTGGGCGGTCGGGTCCGCCCTCCGTCGGTCGCTGGCCGCGGCTCGGGGCCGGTCGGCGTCCGGCCGGCGTCCGGGCACCGCCAGCGGCAGCCGACCCGCCGCGCCGGGACGAGTAGTCCCAGCGCCGCGCCAGGCTGCGGGACGGGCGGTCGCCGTGCGCGACGACCTCGGTCAGGATCTCCAGCGAGCGCAGCAGCGACTCGGCCCCGGCGCGGGCGGCGGAGGTGGCCGGCGCGTCGTCGGGGTGGCGACGCCCGTAGGCGACGACCAACAGCCGGCCGGTCTCGGCGATCAGGTCGAGCCCCGCGACGGCCGGCAGCAGACGCCGCTGGTCGGGGGTGAGCGGCGCCGCGTCGATGTAGGCGCCGAGGACGGTCTCCGCGCTGTCGGCCGTCCAACCGCCGAAGTGGGTGACCAGGTGCGCCAGGTCGAGCAGCGGCGAGCCCGCCACCGCCTCGGTCCAGTCGACGATCCCTGTCAGACGCTCGGTCGGGTCGTCGCTGCCGCGCGCGGTGAGGACGTGGGCCGGCCAGAGGTCGGCGTGGATCACGGCCGGGGTGGCGTGGAGCGCCTCGGGCGCCGCCTCGAGCGCGGACGTCGCTTCCCCGAGCAGGCGTTCCCCGGCCCGGACCCAGCGCTGGATCGGCGGCGTGCGGGGCGCGGCCGGGCGGAGGCGATCCCGGTTCGCCTCCCAGGAGCGCCGGACGGCCGGTTCGAGCGACGCCAGGGGCACCGACGGCGCGTCCGGTCGCGCCAGCCCGCGGGTCGCGGCGTGGAACCGCGCCACGGTCGCGACCAGTTCGGCCAACACCGGCGGCGGCAGGGGGGCCGGGAGGTTGACCCGTTCCCCGTCCGGCAGGGTCTCGTAGGGGCGCCGGACCTCGACCCGACCCGGCTGCCAGGTCTGCGCGTCGTAGATGCGGGCCGACTGCGCGAGGACCGTCTCACCCGGGGCGTCGGGCAGCGGGACCGCCGTCCCGACGTGCTCTACGCCACCGTCCCGGGCCGCCGCGAGCGCGGCGTGGACGAACCGGACCCGACCGCTCCCGGTGCCGCGCGGCCAGCGCCGCACGCACAGGGAACCCCTGGGTGTGTCGACCCGGACCAGGTCGTCGCTCGCGCCGACGGGTCGGAGGTCATCGGCGGCGAGCCCCGGGAAGAAGGCGCGGGCGGCCTCCACCAGGTCGGGGGCAATCCGGTGGCTCGTGGCGGGGTAGTCGGGGCGATCGATCATCCGGGCAGTATAGTCCGCGGTCGCCGCCGGCCCGGTGGTGCTGGGCCTGCGGCTCTCCCTCACCGCTCGGCGGCGCGGTGCCCCGGGCCGAAGACGCGGCGACCGGGCAGGGCGCCGGTGTGGCCGCCGTCGCGGACGACGCGCTCGCCGTTGACCCAGACGTCGCGGACGCCGACCGAGAGCTGGTGCGGCTCGGTCCACGTCGCCCGGTCGCTGACGGTCTCGGGGTCGAAGAGGACGACATCGGCCAGCATCCCGGTCCGAAGGAGGCCGCGGTCGCGGAGGCCGAGCCGGTCGGCCACGGCCGAGGACATCTTGCGGATCGCGTCCTCGAGCGGCAGCGCCCCCCGCTCGCGCACGTAGCGGCCGAGGACGCGTGGGTAGGTCCCGTAGGCGCGAGGGTGGGTGAGCCCCCGCCGCACGGCGTCCACCGGGTCCAGGCCGCCGGCGTCCGTGGCGATGGTGACCCAGGGCTGGCGCATCTGCAGCGCGAGGTTCTCCTCCGACATCATGAAGAACATCGCGAAGATGTTCGACCCTTCCGTCGCCAGCAGGTCGAGCAGGGCATCGACCCAGTCCTGGCCCCGGGCGGCGGCCACCTCCGAGAGCCGCCGCCCGCGGTAGGCGACGAGGTCGGGGTGGGACGGCCCGGCGACGAGCACGTTCTCCGGCCCGGCGATCTCGACCAGGTTCTCCCAGGGCTCGCTCGGGTGGCGGATCTCGGCGGCGATCCGGGCGCGCGTCGCCGGGTCGCGCAGGTTCTCGACCAACCGCCCGTCCTCGGCGGCCCAGGGCGGGACGCCGACCGCGAGCCCGGTCCCGGCGGCCTCGTAGGGGTACATGTCGGCGGTGACGTCGAGGCCCTCGGCACGGGCGGCGTCGATCCGGGCGATCGCCTCGGGCATCAGCGGCCAGTTTCGGGGCCCCGCCGCCTTGAGGTGGTAGATCTCGGTCGCCACGCCGGTCCGCCGGGCGATCGTCACGGCCTCATCGATCGCCTCGAGCAGGCGGGACTCCTCGGAGCGGACGTGGGTGATGTGGACGCCCCGGTGCCGGTGGACGACCTCGTTCAGCGCGACGAGTTCGTCCAGTCCGGCGTACGAGCCCGGGGGGTAGATGAGGGCCGTGGCGATGCCGAAGGCGCCGTCGCGCATCGCGGCGTCCAGGCAATCCCGCATGGCGTCGAGTTCGTCGGGAGAGGGGGCGCCCATCGCCTCGCCCTTGCCCCACTCGCGGACCGTGCCGCCGCCGATGAACGAACCGACGTTGACGGAGACCCCTCGTCCCTCGAGGTCGGCCAGCCAGTCGCCGAACCGGGTCCAGCCGCGGGCCCGCTCGTCCCACTCGTCGAATGCCTCGCCGAGGTAGGTGCGGAGCCCGCCCGAGAGGGGGTCGGCGATCTGCCCGCCGAAGGGCGCCGGGGTCCACGACTCGCCCATGATCTCGGTCGTCACCCCCTGGGTGACCTTGCCCAGCGAGCGGCGGTCGAGCATGAACACGGCGATGGAATGGGACTGGATATCGATGAAGCCCGGGCAGACGACCAGCCCGTCGGCCTCGACGACCTCGCCCGCCGCCGCGCGATCCAGCCGACCCGGCGGCGCGACGGCGGCGATCCGGTCGCCGGCGAGGGCGACGTCGCCGTAGCGCCAGGGGTTGCCGGTGCCGTCGATCACCCGGGCGCCGACGATCAGGACGTCGGGTCGATCCGGGCTGGGGGCGGGCGGAACGATCGCTGACATGAGAGAACCTCCGGTCGGTGCGGCAGGGGCGGCCCGCAGTGTACCGGGTGAGCGAGCGGTCCCGGTCGGGAGGAAAGGCTGCCGTGCGGGACGATCCCGGCGGATCCAGCCTCGCTCCGGTACGATCTCACGGTCATCGCGGAGCCGGTCGGCGTGCAGGGCCGGGATGACCAGCGGGATCACCAGGACGAGAGGGGCGGCGACGGTGACGACGCTCGCGGAGCGCTACGCGGGCTGCCTGGTCGGACTCGCCTGCGGGGACGCGCTCGGTGGCCCGGTCGAGTTCGAGAGCCGGGAGGAGATCGCGGCCGCCTATCCGGGCGGGCTGCGGGATCTCGTCGGCGGCGGGTGGCTGGACCTGGCTCCCGGCGAGGTCACCGACGACACCCAGATGGCGCTCGCCCTGGCCAGGGCCCTCACCCCCGAGCCCATCGGGCTCGACATGGACCGGCTCGTCGCCGAGTTCCTGGCCTGGTACCGCTCGGCCCCGAAGGACATCGGGAACACCGTCGGCGCGTCGCTGCGCTTGCTCGACGAGGGCGTGCCCTGGGAGGAGGCGGGTCTCCGGGTGCACCGGGCCGCCGGCGAGCGTGGCGCGGCCGGGAACGGGTCGGTGATGCGATGCGCGCCGGTGGCCCTGCGGTTTCGCCGCGACCGAGCGGGGCTCGTGCGGGCGTCGATCGACAGCGCCCGCGTCACCCACGCCAACCCGCGCTCCACTTGGGCTGCGGTCGCCGTGAACCAGGCGATCGTCCACCTGCTCGGGGGTGGCCCTCGGGAGGGCGTGGCCGAGGCCGCCGTCGCCGGCGTGGCGGAGCCGTCGGTGGTCGCGGCGGTCCGCGGCGCGGCCGACCGCGAGGCGGCCGAGGTCCCGTCCGGCGGCTACGTGCTCGACACCGTCGGCGCGGCGTTCTGGGCGCTCCTCCGGCACGATGGGTTCGAGGAGAGCGTCGTGGCCGCCGTCGCCCTGGGAGGGGACGCCGACACGACTGGCGCGGTGACCGGCGCCCTGGCGGGGGCGGCCTATGGCCTCGGCGCGATCCCCCAGCGGTGGCGCGACGGACTGCAGCCCCGCGCGGAGCTCAAGGCGATCGCCGAGCGCCTGCTCGCGTGGTCGGAGCGGGAGGGCGGATCGCTCGCGGGCGACGAGCCGACCGAGCCCTGACAGCCGGCGCGTCGGTCCCCCGCCGGTGGTCGGGTGGATCCCCGCACCCCTGCCTGTGTGCCTGTAGCGGGCGTCAACGTCCAGACCCGCCCGCTCGGTGGGGCGGTTGAACGGTCGCGGCTGCCCGGATCGCGGTGGTGGTCGACCGCCCCGAACGACGCCCACCGTCTGGCACCGGTCTTGCCGCCGGGTCCGGGCCGGGACTGATGCCCGGCACCGTGAGGGAGGGGTGACGATGGCGGTCAAGTTCGGGGTGTTCGTGCCGCAGGGCTGGAAGATGGACCTGGTCGAGATCCGCGACCCGGTCGAGCAGTTCGAGGCGATGACCGCCGTCGCCAGGGCGGCCGATGCCGAGCCGAACTGGCACTCGGTCTGGCTGTACGACCACTTCCACACCGTGCCCGAGCCGACGATGGAGACCACCTTCGAGTGCTGGACGTCGACCGCGACGCTCGCGCGCGACACCGAGCGGGTGCGGATCGGGCAGATGGTCGGCTGCAACGGCTACCGCAACCCCGCCCTCTACGCCAAGATCGCCTCGACCGTCGACGTCGCCAGCCACGGGCGCCTCGACGCCGGGATCGGCGCCGGCTGGTACGAGCACGAGTGGCGGGCCTACGGCTACGGCTACCCGGAGACCCGGGAGCGGATGGCGATGTTCCGCGAGGCCGTCCAGGTGATCCACCGGATGTGGACGGAGGACAAGCCCAGCTTCGCGGGCAAGCACTACACCATCGACGGGCCGATCAACGAGCCGAAGAACGCCTCCGGGACCCCCGACAGGAAGATCCCGCTCTGGATCGGGGGGGGCGGCGAGAAGGTCACGCTCAAGCTCGTCGCCCAGTACGGCGACGCCTGCAACATCGGGCGCGACCCCGAGACCGTGCGGCGCAAGCTCGAGGTGCTTCGGGGCCACTGCGAGGCAGTCGGCCGGGACTACGGCGCGATCATCAAGTCGGCGGAGGTCGACGTTGTCCTGACCGACGAGGGGGAGGATCCCGAACAGGCGACGGCCCGGTGGCGGGCCGGGGCGGCATTCGGCGAGTACGCCGCCAGAACGGTCATCGGTCCGCCCTCGCGGGTCCAGGCCCACCTTCGGGAGATGGTCGACGCGGGCATCGACTACTTCATCATCTACATGCCGGGCGTCGCCTACGACCAGGAGCCGCTCCGCCGCTTCGCCCGCGAGGTGATCCCGGCGTTCGTCTGATCCCGCCGGTCGCCAGCACGCCCACGGCCGCCCGCCCCGTGGGACGCAGATCCGGCACGACCTACCCGTGCTGGCCTCGCTCGGGTCGCGCCGGGCGACCATGGTCCAACCAGAGTTGTCGTCGGCCCGAGTCGTTCCAGCTGCCGGCCCTCGGTCCGACTGGTCCCGTCTCAGCGGTCGCCCCGACCTTCGCGGCCGCGGCGACAGGGGGGAGATGGGCGTAGCCGGGGCGACGTTCAGGAGGCGCCATGCGGCCGAACGGACGGCCGCGGGGAAATCAGTCCATCCGGGGACCCCACAAGCGTGGCCCCGGCACGGAACTGGCGTCTACCGAGCCTTGTCCCTGGGCAACGGCCCACCTAGACTGAGCCTGCCGGAGGCAGTGTTGACGCCTCCGACAGCCAAGACGCGCGCCGGAGGGCCGGCGTGGTCGCCCCCGCCAACCGTCGGCGGGGACGGGAGGAATACGTGACCCTGTTGGTAACCGTCCTGGCCGTGGGCCTGGTGCTGGGGGTGATCAAAGCCCTTGACCGCAAGGTCCCCGGCAGCATGTACAAGGCCGTCCTGCTGGTCTGGGCCGTCGCGCCGCTGCTCGGCACCGTGGTCGCGATCGTCGGCCTCTGGAACGAGCTGATCGGCTGGCGCGAACTCGCGCTGTTCGTCGGCTTCTACCTCGCGACCGGCATGGGCATCACGCTCGGCTTTCACCGCCTGCTGACCCACAAGAGCTTCGACACGAACCCGGCGGTTCGCTTCACCGCCCTCATGTTCGGCTGCATGGCCCTCCAGGGTCGCCCGATCGACTGGGCCGCCGACCACCTCAAGCACCACGCCTTCTCCGACAAGGAGGGCGACCCCCACAGCCCGGTCGAGGGTTTCTGGCACGCCCACATGGGCTGGTTCTTCCGGGAGCCGCCCGAGGACCGGATGCGCTACGCCGGCCCCCTGATGAAGGACCCGCTGGTCCGCTTCATGGACCGCACATTCCTGGTCTGGGTCGTCGTCGGCATGGTCATCCCGTTCCTGATCGCCGGCTGGCAGGGGCTCCTCTGGGGCGGCCTGGTCCGGATCGCCTTCGTCAACCACGCCACCTTCGCCGTCAACTCCGTCTGCCACACCTTCGGCGCCCGCGCCTTCGAGACGAAGGACCAGAGCCGCAACAACTGGATCGTGGCGGCGCTTACCTTCGGCGAGGGGTGGCACAACAACCACCACGCCTTCCCGGCGATGGCCTACCACGGGATGAGCTGGAAGCAGTTCGACCCGACGGCGGTGATGATCAAGCTGCTGGTCTTCCTGCGCCTCGCCAAGAACCCGAAGCTGCCGCGCCCCGAGCTGATCGCCCGTCGGCGGGGCGAGACCGTCGCGCAGCCGGTGTCGGCCGCGGGCGACTAGCCGGCCCCATCGCATCGCTATCGTGAGGAAGGGGGCGCCATTGGCGCCCCCTTCGTCGTATCGTCTCGGGGCCGGTGCGGTGCGGACGGCGTGCGTGACGAGCGGAGGGACGGGCGTGGCAGACCCCAACCTGGACCGGAACAAGGCGGTCGTCCGGCGGCTGGTGGACGAGGTGCTGAACGGCGGGCGGATGGACGTGGTCGACGAGCTCTACGCGCCGCGGCTGGCCCCCGCCGCCAAGCGCTGGATCGCGCCCTTCCGGGTGTCCTTCCCCGACGTCCGCATGGAGGTCGTCGACCTCGTCGCGGAGGGCGACGAGGTCGTCGGGCGCTTCACCTGCTCCGCGACGCACCTGGGCGATTT
>CADCWG010000112.1 GCA_902806335.1 uncultured Thermomicrobiales bacterium
GACCGGTGGTCACGGTCGCCATCTCGCCTCCCCCCGCGCCGCCCGCGGCCCGGCCACGCACGGCGGCGCGGCCGGGCGAGGATCTCCCCGACCGGCCGCGCCGACGCCGCCGATCGCCCTACATCCGGTCGATCTCGCCCTGGACCTCGTCGGTCAGGCCGTCGAGGGCGGCCTGCGGCTCCTCCTCGAGGAGCATCACCCGATCCATCATCGCGGCCATCCGGTCGTTGTAGAAGGCGGCCGCCGGCATCACCGGCGGCGAGCCGACCCGCTCGCTGGTGAGCAGGGAATCGATGAAGGTCTGGAACCCGGGGTAGGCGGCCAGCACCTCCTGGAAGGCGGGCACCTCGAGCACGGCGCGCGAGACCGGGATGTTGATCGGCCGGTTGCCCCAGGTGCAGCGGCTGGCGTAGCCCTCGGGGTCGTTGACCCCGGCGGTGAAGCGGATGAACTCGGCCGCCGCCGCCGCGTCTTTGGCGCCTTCGGGGATCACCTGGATGTCGCCCCAGGTCCAGTTCGCGGCCGGCGACTCCGGGGTGGCGAGGGGCGGCCGGACCACGCCGTACTGGAAGCTGGGATCGGCGTACTTCTTGATGTCGCCGAGCTTCCACGGCCCCTCGGTCAGCATCGCGTACTTGCCGGCGATCAGCGGGTCCTGGTTGGCGGCGCGCTCGCTGGCGAGGCCTTCCTGGAAGGTCGCGATCTGGGCGGCGCCGTACTTCTCCGGGTAGCTCTGCATCCACTCCAGCGCGCGGACGTTATTCGGGTCGTTGGCGGTCACGGTGTTGGTCTCGGGGTCGTAGAAGCGCCCCCCGAAGGCCGTGCCCCAGAGCCAGAGGTCGGAGGTGAGGAACCCCATCCGCTGGATCGCGCCGTCGCCGTCGAGGATCGTCAGGCGCTCGGTCATCGCGTCGAGGTCGGCGACGGTCGCCGGGCCGACCTCGGGGTCGAGACCGGCCTCGGTGAAGGTGGCCTTGTTGTAGACCAAGGCGTTGGTGCCGGCCCAGTAGGAGAGGCCGTAGGTCTGCTCCTGGTACTGGCCGAGGCGGTAGACGTTGGGGTCCATCCAGGCCTGGACGGAAGGGAGGTCGGCCCCCTCGATACCGTCGAGGGCGACCAGCCCGCCCTGGTTGGCGAGCGCGGGGATCGCGGTCGAGCCGAACAGGGTGACGACGTCGGGCGGGTCGCCGGCGGCGATCGAGGCGGTCAGCTTGGCCAGGAAGTCGGCGCCGGTGTCGGTCCAGGTCACCACCTGCGGGGTGACTCGGATCCGCGTCTGGCTGGCGTGGAACTGGTCGACGACGAACTGGACCATCTCTTCCCACTGCTCGGTCCAGCCGTGCCAGTAGGTGAGCTCGATCGGCGCGCCCTGGATCATCGGGGCGGCGAAGACCTTCGACGCCTTCGACCCGCCGATCGCCAGCGCTCCGGCCGCCCCGGCCCCGGCCCCGGCCTTGAGGAAGTGGCGGCGCGAGATCCCCGTGCCGACCGTCGTCGTCGTGGTCGTCGCCGGCGCGGTGGTCGGCGCCGTGGCTGGCTCCGTTGTCTCGCCCGTCGGCCCCACCGCCGACGTCACCGGTCGCCGCTGTCCCAGTCGCTGGCCATCCATCCCTGTTCCTCCGTCGCGTCGTCGCGCGTCGTCGCGGACCCACCGCGGCCGGCACCGGCCACGGTCACCCCCTCTCGCCTCACTACGGCGGCGCCGCCCGTGGCGTACCCGCCGGCCGGGCGGGGAACCCCGCGGCGCTCCGTGTGGTGGCGGTGGCCGGGTGCGGGCGCGCCCGGGAGGGGGTGGCAAGGGCTGGGCGGCCGCGGGGCGTTCGTCCCGGCACGGCGAGGAGCGGAGGAGGGACCGGGCGAGGCGAGGTCGTCATCGGGACCGCTCCGTCCGTCGGGCATCGGTGCCCCGGGAGGCCGGCTACCTGGTGGTCGGCTACCTGGTGGTCGGCGAGCCGCGTCGCCCGCCCGGATGGGTCCTTAGCAGATCATCCCGCGCTTGGCCTCGGGGCCGTGGCCGATCGGGTGCTCGCCGACCCAGCGCTCGTCGACCGGCTCGGAGGCGAGCTGGTAGCGGGAGTCGGTCGACATCCGGATCCGGTCGGAACGGTTGTCGAGGCTGGCGTGGAGGGTATGGATCGAGAAGGTGAGCAGATCCCCGGCGCGGAAGGGGTTGGTCAACCACCGCCCGCCCAGTTGCCGCCGCAACTCGGCCGGGTCGTCGGAGAGCACGCCGTGCCAGCCCGGCCCACGCCACGGGTCCGCGGCCGCCTCGGCCGGGTTCTCGCAGTAGGCGTCGACGTCGCGGGAGCCGTAGGTCTCGCGGACCTCGTGGAGGCGGTGGGAGTTCTCGAGCACCATCAGGCCGCCGAGGTCGTAGCTGACGTCGCCGAGCGGCACCCAGGCGGTGTAGAGCGCGGGCGTACCGCGGTTCATGAAGACGCTGTCGCCGTGGGGGGCGGTGCCGCGGCCCGGCGAGACCGCCCGCAGCCAGGTGAAGTCGAAGTGGCGCACCGGGCCGCCGAGGAAGCGCTCGTAGAGGCCGAGCATCCCCGGGCCGTAGAGCAGCTCGTGGAGCGGCACGTTCCCCTCGGCCAGCTCGGGCGCGAACTTGATCGTCGCGCCGGGGCGGGCGATCGCCTCTTCGGGCGGGGTGCCGGGCGCGAGGTGGCCCTCGGCGGCGAGGCGCTCGCAGACCACCCGCCGCGCCGCCAGGACCAGCTCGCGGTCGAGGTAGCCGGGCAGGAAGAGGTAGCCGTCGTCCGCCATCCGCGCGGCCAGCGCCTCGCCGTCGCCCGCGATGTCGTCCGAGGCGCGGAGGGTACCGAACGCGGCCGGCGACGGGTCGAGCTCGACCCCGGAGGCGACGACCGGCAGCGCCGGGGACGGTGGGCGGTCGGTCGCGACGGATGCCATCGGGCTCCCCTCGGTGTCGTGGCAGCAAACCGGATGGCCCATGGTAGTCCGCGCCGTCGTCCCAAGGGATAGCCATTCTGGGCGGATCGCTTGTATGTTTTGGCACGCCAGGGGGCGCCGGAGTGCCGGCGCGTTCGGTCGGCGCCCGCGGGGGAGGGGCCCGGGTGGTGGACGAGACGTCGACGGTCAGTGTCCGGATGGCCACGACCTCGCCGCTGGGGCGGATCTCGCTGGCCGGGTTCACGCTCGACAGCACGGGCGTGCCCGAGCGGCCGATGCGGACCCTGGGCAGCTACGGGCTGGTCTACGTCGTCGACGGCGGCGGGCGCTACCGGGACGCGACGGGGCTCGACCGCCCGCTCCGCCCCGGCGACCTGATCCTGCTCTTCCCCGACCTGCGCCACCTCTACGGCCCGGTCGCGGGGCGGCGCTTCACCGAACTCTGGCTGCTCTTCGATGGGCCGGTCTTCGACCTCTGGCGGGCGACAGGGCTGCTCGACCCGGCCCGGCCGCTGCGCCACCTGGAGCCGGTCGACCACTGGCGGGCGCGGTTCGAGTCGGTCCTCGGCGCGCCGCGGCAGCCGGGGCACGCGCCGCCGCTGCTCGAGGTCTGCCGCCTCCAGACCGTGCTCGGCGAGGCCCTGCTCGGCGGGGCCGGGCGGCCGGACGCCGAGGCGGCCTGGGTCGCCCGCGCCTGCGCCCTGCTCGAGGCCGACGTCGGCCGGGACGTCGACCTGCGGGCGCTGGCCGACGACCTGGGGATGTCCTACGACGGGTTTCGCAAGCGCTTCGCGCGGACGGTCGGGGTCTCGCCGGCGCGGTGGCGGGCGGCGCGGGCGGTCGACCGCGCCGCCGAGCTGATGCAGCAGGGGAACCTCTCCGACCGCCAGATCGCCGCGGCGCTGGGGTTCTGCGACCCCTACCACTTCTCGCGCCGCTTCAAGCAGCTCGCCGGCCGCACCCCCCGCCAGTTCCGCGCCGGCCTGCCCCGGGGGCGGTGACCGTGATCTCCGGTGGCCGCGGCCCCGTCCGGTGGCCGGAGCCTGTCCGACGATTCCCGACCCGTTCGGGGGCCGCGGACACGTCCGGGGGCAGAGCCTACGCCCAAGGTGAGCCGGGGCCGGGCCCGGGGCGCCGTGTAACTTTCCTCGTCCGACCCCGTTTACCCGATCATGGGGCCACCGCGCGCCGGGTCTGACCGGGAGCCGCGGGGGGCCGCACCGGGGGGCGATGCCGCGGATGGGCGACGGCGGGTCGCGCGGCACGGCGGTCGCGCACGGCGAGACGGCGCAGTCCCGGTGGGCCGCCCCGCTGGCCCGGCGTGCCCGGCCGGCGGCCGGACAGGCTGCTCGATCCGGACAGGCCCTTGGCGCCGGACAGGGCGCCGATGCCGGACAGGGCCCTCAGGCGGATCACGTCGCGTTGGGAACGTCGCTGCCCGACGCGGCCGCCCCGGGCGAGGAACCGTCCGGGGGCGAGGAACCTCCCGGCGCCGACCTGGCGCTGGTCCGTTTCGCCCAGCGCGACCCTCGCGCCTTCGCCCCGCTCTACGGCCGCTACCTCGACCCCGTCTATCGCTACTGCCTGCGCCGGCTCGGCGACCGCGAGGCGGCCGAGGACGTCACCGGCCAGGTCTTCGCCCGCGCCCTGGCCGCCCTGCCCCGCTACCGCGCCGACGGGCCGGGTTCGTTCCGCGCCTGGCTCTTCGCCATCGCCCACAACGCCGTGGTCGACGACCGCCGCGTCGCCGCCGGCCGTCCCCAATCGCCCCTGGCCGAGGCCGACGCCGTCATGGCCCGGGACCCCGGTCCGGAGGAGGCCGCCCTCGCCGCCGACGCCGGTCACCGCCTGCGCCGCCTGCTCCACGCCCTGCCGCCCGACCAGCGCCGGATCGTCGAGCTCCGGCTCGCCGGGCTGACCGGCCCGGAGATCGCCGTCGCGCTCGGCAAGCGCCACGGCGCGGTCAAGGTCGCCCAGCACCGTGCCTTCCGCCGCCTGCGCGACCTGCTCGATGCCGAGGACGGCGGCTCGACCCCGTCCTCTCCCACCCGTGGCTCGTCACCGACCCAAGGCCGCGACGTCTCGGCCACACCGGGCGGACACCAGCGCCACGCCGCCGATCCGAGGGATCCCGATGCCCACCGGTGACGACCGCCCCGATCTCCGTCCACCCGCGGGGACCCTCGACGCCGCCGCGCTCGACGCCGCGCTCGACGCGGCGGTGGGCGGGAGGACACCGCCGATCCCGGATGCCGCCGTCACCGCCTTCGCCCGCCTCCGCTCGCTGGACGCCGTCGCCCACCCCGCGCCGGACCCGGCCCTCGCCGCGCGCCTCTGGGAGGATCTGATGGCCGGTGCCGACCCCGTCGCCCGCCACCGCTCGCCGAACGGCCGGCCGGTCGCGCTTCCCCCACGCCTTCCCGTTCTCGCCCCGCGCCCCGGGGCGGCGGCGGCTCGGGTGCCCGGCGGCCTGTTCGGCCGCCTGCGCCACGCCTGGCCGGCGATCCAGACCGCGGCCGCCGTGCTCCTCGTCGCGGCCCTCACCGCGGGCGTGGCCGGGGTCGCCTTCCGCCTGAACGACCGCCCCGAACCGGGGCCATCACGGGTCGCCGGACTCGCCACCCCGGACGAGGGGGTCGACCCCGCCGCGGCCGTCGGCATCGCCGACGTCCCGGTCGCCGGCGGGGAGCCGGGGCGGACCAACGAACAGCCGGGGCCGGGGCCGGGCGGCACGCCGAGCGAGCGGTGGCGGGTCGACGGCGGCTTCGTCGCCGGGCAGGCCCCCGTCGTCGCCGGCGGGCTCGCCTACCTCGGCACCGAGGCGGGCGAGCTCGTCGCCCTCGACGCCGCCACCGGCGCCGAGCGCTGGCGGACGCCGCTTGGCGGCGGTGCCGTCGGTGCCCCGACCGTCGCCGACGGCGTGGTCTACGCGGGCGACGAAGCCCGGACGCTCCACGCAGTGGACGCCGTGACGGGCGCGGTCCGCTGGGCGCGAGCGATGGGGGAAGGCAACCTCGGCGACGTGGCGCTGGGCTCGCCGGTCGGCGACGTGCTCCTCGGCTCGCCCGTCGTGGGGAGCGGCTTCGTCGCCGTGGCCGTCACCCACTTCGTCGATCCCACCGCCCCGGAGCGCAATCGCGTTGTGCTGCGCATGCTCGACCTCGCCGACGGTCGGGACAGGTGGTCGGCGACCGTCGACGGCGGTGTCGGTGGCGTCGTCGCGCTCAGGGGGGACAGGGTCTATGCGGCGCTCTCCAACCGGGTCCTCGCCTTCGATGCGGTCGGTGGCGTCGAACAGTGGCGTGTCGAGACCGGTGGCGCCATCCGCTCGCTCGCCGTCGGCGACGCGGCGCTCTTCCTCACGGACATGAACGGAACCGTGATCGCACTGGACCTGGCGAGTGGACAGGACCTGTGGCGGGTCGCCGGGCGCGGTGGGCAACGGGTGGATGTCGCCGTCGCGACAGGAGGCGACGGCATCTACGTCGCCTCCGGCGCCGGGGTGCGGGCGCTCGAGGCGACCAGCCACAGCGAACGGTGGCGCTACCGCACGCCCCGGGAGACGACCGGCGGGCCGGCCGACATCGTCGGGGATATCGCGGAGTACGCGGGGCCGGTGCTCGCCGGCGGGGCGGTCTTCTACGCCACCTTCTTCGCCCCGAGCGGCACACCGGCGGCCGACAGGCAGCGGTGGCTACTCGCCGCCATCGACGCTGCCGACGGCCAGGAGCTGTGGCGCGTCGAGCTGGACCTCGGCGGGGCACCTTCGACGCCGGTCGTCGTCGGCGGTCTGGTCTACCTCGTCGCCGACGGCGCCCTGATCGCACTCGGCGACGCACCGCCCACACCGCCGGCGTAGGGGTATGGCGTGCCATGTCCCCTACCCGGGCGGGCCCCGCCTTGCCCTATGCGGTCGGTTCGCCGGCGGCCGGTGTCGCGTCGGCGACCGGCATCGCGCCGGCGGCCGGCGTCGCATCGACGACCGTTCCGCGTCGGCCGCCGCGCGCGCCGCCGGTCCCGCGGGCGGTCTTCCCCGCTCCGGCCGCGCGGGACC
>CADCWG010000113.1 GCA_902806335.1 uncultured Thermomicrobiales bacterium
CCGCGCCGCCGGGACGGGTAGCGGTCGAGGTGGTCGTGGGTCCCGCGGCAGAGGTGGGCTGCGTCATCGCCGGCTCGCTCGCACCTCGTAGGCCAACGGGTCCAGCCGACTCGAGGCGCACCGGTTCGCTCCCTTCGGCAGCGTGTACGGACACATGATACTGTGGTCGTGCGACGGGCAGGCACCAGGCGACGCCGGACTTCTCGGTGACGGCCGACACCCTCGCTCCACGGTCACGAACATCGGCCGTCCCGGTGTCATCCAGACCCACGGCCGGGCCATGGGCAGCGTCGCCTCGACGGAGGCCGGCGGCAGGAGAGAGGACCAAGCGTGGAAGTCTACGTCCATCCCACCTGCACCTCCTGCAAGAAGGCGGAGGCGCTGCTCAGTGAGGCGGGCGTGGCCGTCGAGCGGCGGGACTACTTCAGGGACCGCTTCGACGCCGAGGAACTGCGGGCGCTGCTGGGTCGTGCCGGCCTCTCCGCCCACGACGTCCTCTCCATGCGGAGCCGGGCGTACCGCGACCAGGGGCTTGCCGAGCGCGACCTCTCCGAGGACGACCTGATCGTCCTGATGGTCGCCGAGCCGACGCTGCTGCGGCGGCCGATCGTCGTGGGCATCGGGGGGACGGCGGTCGGCTTCGACCGGGGGAAGCTGGAGGCGCTCGCCGCCGCGGAGTCGGCCGCGTCCTAGACGCGGAGACCCGCGGATGCCGGATTGGGGCAGGAAAAGGAGGTCAAGCCGTGCTGTGGTTGGGTGCGCACATGTCGACGTCGGGCGGTGCCTTTCGGGCGCTGGAGCGGGCGGCCGAGTTCGGCATGGACTCGTGCCAGATCTTCACCAAGAACGAGCGTCAGTGGAACGCCAGGCCGCTGGAACCGGCGGCGATCGAGCGGTTCCGGGAAGAGGTCGAGCGGACCGGGATCCCGCGGCGGCGACTCGTCGCGCACGACTCCTACCTGATCAACCTGGCGTCGCCCGACGAGGCGATGTGGGAGAAGTCCCGGCTCGCGTTCCGGGAGGAGCTCGACCGCTGCGACCAGCTCGGGGTGCCGTTCCTGGTCACCCACCCCGGCGCGCACATGAAGCGCGGCGAGGAGGCCGGCATCGCCCGGGTGATCGAGGGCATCAACCGGATCCACGACGAGCGGCCGGACGGGACGACGCTGACCCTCCTGGAGACGACGGCCGGGCAGGGCACCACGCTCGGACGCACCTTCGAGGAGCTCGCGGCGATCATCGACGGGGTCGCGGACAAGGGGCGGATCGGGGTCTGCCTCGACACCTGCCACGTCTTCGTCGCCGGCTACGACCTGCGGACGCCTGATGCCTACGAGGCGACGATGGCCGCCTTCGACCGGATCATCGGTCTGGACCGACTGCAGGCGATCCACCTCAACGACGCGAAGAGGGAGCTCGGGAGTCGCGTCGACCGCCACACCCACATCGGCGACGGCGAGATCGGCCTCGCGGCGTTCGGGTTCCTGCTCAACGACCCTCGCCTCGACGGGCTGCCAGGAGTCCTGGAGACCGAGAAGGGCGACGACGGCGAGGACGATCGCCGCAACCTGGCCACCCTGCGCGCCCTGGTCCCCGCGGCCGAGGCAACGGCGACGGCCACCGCGGCCCCGACGACCCCGGCCACTGGGGCGACCACGACGGGTGCGACCACGACGGGTGCGGTCGTCGCCGTCGCGGCGGCATGAACGGCAGACAGCACCGTCGCGTGAGCGGTGGGGACGCTAGTCGAGGGTGACGGCCGCGCTCTCGAGGGGATTGACCACCATCAGCCGGGGTTCGGTCATGTCCTCGACCGCGTAGCGCAACCCCTCCCGGCTCAGCCCCGAGTCCTTCACCCCGCCGTAGGGCATGTGGTCGATCCGGTACGTCGGGACGTCGTTGACGACCACGCCGCCAACGTCGATCGCCTCGAACGCCGCCAGGGCACGGTCGAGGTGGTGCGTGAAGACGCCGGCCTGGAGACCGTAGACGGAGTCGTTGACGCCGCGGATCGCGGCCGCGAAGTCCGGCACCTTAAAGAGGCAGACCAGGGGCGCGAAGGCTTCCCGCGAGCAGACGAAGCTGCGCCGGTCGGGCTCCTCGATCACCGTCGGCGGGAAGAAGCGGCCGTCGGCGCGGCCCCCGGTCAGCACCCGCGCGCCCTCGGCGGCGGCGTCCTCGACCCAGGCCTGGGTGCGCATGGCGGCCCTGTCGTCGACCATCGGGCCGAGGTCGGTCGTCCGGTCGGCCGGGTCGCCGACGACGACCTTCGTCGTCTCCGCCAGCAGGAGGTCGCGGAACTCGTCGTAGACTGCGGCGTGGACGAAGACGCGCTGGACCGAGATGCAGACCTGGCCGGCGTAGGCGAAGGCGCCGACGCGAACCCGCTGCGCGGCGAAGGCGAGGTCGGCGCCGTCGTCCACGATCACGCCCGCGTTCCCGCCGAGCTCGAGGACCACCTTCTTCCGCCCGGCGCGTCGCTTCATCTCCCAGCCGATCTCCGGCGACCCGGTGAACGAGAGAAGGGCGAAGCGGTCGTCCTCCACCATCGCGTCCCCCGCGTGGCGGTCCATCGGGAGGACGCTGACCATCCCCGGCGGGATCCCCACCTCGTCGAGCATCTCGGCGACGAGCAGCATCGTCAGGGGGCAGAGGGAAGGCGGCTTGAGGACAATCGGATTCCCGGAGGCGATCGCCGGTGCCAGCTTGTGCAGCGCAAGGTTGAGCGGGAAGTTGAACGGCGAGATGCCCGCGACCGGACCGACCGGGAAGCGTCGGGTCAGCCCAAACCGACCCCGGGAGGAGGGCAGCAGGTCGAGCGGGATGACCTCACCGCCGATCCGCCGCGCCTCCTCGGCCGCTACCTCGACCGTGAACACCCCGCGATCGGCTTCGATCTCGGCGTCGCGGATCGGCTTGCCGGCCTCCCGGCAGATCGTCGCCGCGACGTCGTCGCGCCGTTCCCGCAGCCTGGCGGCGAGGGCCGTGAGGATCGCCGCCCGCTCGAAGGTCGGCATCCGCCGGGAGGTGCGGAACGCCCGCTGCGCGGCGACCGTCGCCCGGTCGAGCTGACCGGCGTCGGCCTGGTAGGTGGTGGCGAACGCCTCGCCGTCGTAGGGGTTGACGACCGGCAGCGGCCGCTCGGAGGAGACCCACTCTCCGGCGAGGTAGATCGGACGGTCGGCGGTCATAGGTTGGTCCTCCGACGAGGCGACGGGCCGACGGGGCGGTGCTGGCGCGCCCGGTGACGCGGGCGCGCGCTGGCGCGGGCGCGCGGTGCGTCGTTCCCTAGCCGCCGGCGCCGCCTCCTGACGTCGCGCCCGGGACCGTCTGGCGGTACGGGTCGAGCGCCTCGTCCACCTGCTGACGGCTGAGGCCGCTCCGCTCGTACGCCACCTCCCGCACGGTGCGGCCGGACACGACCGCCTCCTTGGCGATCGCGGCGGCAGCCTCGTAGCCGATCAGCGGGTTGAGGGCCGTTCCCATGCTCACCGACCCCTCGATGTAGGCGGCGCAGCGCTCGGCGTTCGCGGTCGTGCCGACCAGCGAGCGCTCCACGAACACCCGAGAGACGGCGGCCAGCAGCTCGATGCTCTCGAGCAGGTTCCTGCCCATCATCGGCAGCATCACGTTGAGGTCGAGCTGACCCCACTGGCCGCCGATGGTCACCGCCTGGCAGTTGCCGGTGACCTGGGCGGCGACCTGGATCACGCTCTCGCTGATCACCGGGTTGACCTTGCCCGGCATGATCGAGCTGCCCGGCTGGATCGCCGGCAGGACCAACTCGCCCAGGCCGGCCTGCGGCCCGGAGGCGAGCAGCCGGACATCGTTGGCGATCTTCATCAGCGACGTGGCGACCGTGGTCAGCGCGCCGGCGGCGAAGACGTAGGCGTCCCGGGCGCCCTGGGCCTCGAAGTGGTTGGTCGCTTCCACGAACGCGGTGCCCGTCAGGACGCTCAACTCGCGGGCGACCCGCGACCCGAACTCGGCGTGGGTGTTGAGGCCGGTGCCGACGGCCGTGCCACCGATCGCCAGCTCGCGCAGGCCCGGCAGGGCCGCTTCGACGCGCCCGATGCCGAGCTCGATCTGGCGGGCGTAGCCGCCGAACTCCTGGCCGAGCCGGATCGGGACCGCGTCCATCAGGTGGGTGCGGCCGATCTTGACGACGCCGTCGAACTCCTCCGCCTTGGCCGCGAGGGTGTCCCGGAGCCCGCGCAGCGCCGGCACCAGCCCACCCTCGATCGCGGTGACCGCGGCGACGTGGAGGGCGGTCGGGAACACGTCGTTGGACGACTGGCCCATGTTGACGTGGTCGTTGGGGTGGACCGCGTCGCCGAGGGCGCGCGCGGCGAGCGTGGCGATCACCTCGTTGGCGTTCATGTTCGACGACGTCCCCGACCCGGTCTGGAAGACGTCGATCGGGAACTGCGCGTCGTGCGAGCCGTCCGCGACCGAGCGGGCCGCGCCGGCGATGGCCGTGGCCATCGCGGCCGGCACCAGGCCGAGGTCGCGGTTCACGGTGGCGGCGGCGAGCTTGACCAGCCCGAGGGCGTGGATCAGGCGCGGCGGCAGCGGACGGCCCGAGACGGGGAAGTTCTCGACCGCCCGCTGCGTCTGCGCCCCGTAGAGCGCCGTGGACGGCACCGCGACGTCGCCCATCGAGTCGTGTTCGATGCGCACCGGTCGCGTCTCTGAATCCGTGATCGGCTCCACCGGGGAGTCCTCCCGTTCGCGGCCGCCGGTCTTCACCGACCAGCGGCCGCCTTCCTTGCTGACGACTGCGCTGTCGTTCCGGCCGCAGGAAGCAGGCCGCACCGCGTCGAATCGGCGGCAGGGCTGCCGCCCGGTGCACGACACGCCCGCCGGATGGGCGAACGCGGCGGCGTGGGACGCACCGACGCGGGCACCGGTGGTAGCGCCGGGCGGCCGAGCGACGAGAACGCGACGGGGGCCGGACAACTGTCCGGCCCCCGTCGCGGATGGGAACTACGGGGGCGAAGGCCGGGCCGCGACGGCTCGGGCGCGATCACCGCTTCTTCGGGTACTCGGTGCCGATCGCCTGCTCGCGGAACCGGTCGTAGGCGCCGTCGCGGGGGCGTCGCGCATCGTGGTCGGGGTCGGTGGCCGTCTCCCACCAGACCGGCGACTGGGCGCCGATCGTCGCGAGTTCGGTCTTGGTGTAGATCAGCCCGTCCCGCTCGGTCACGCTGAGCTCGTACTCCTTGCTCATCGTGATCGCGTCCACCGGGCAGACCTGGGCGCAGAAGCCGCAGAACAGGCACCGGCCGGAGCGGAGGATGAACTCGCCGAGCTCGCGGTCGCCCTCCTGGGACGGCACCACGTGCATCTCGAGGCACGAGGTGGGGCAGATCCGGGCGCAGAGGCCGCAGGCGACGCAGAGCGCCTCGCCCGTCTCCGGGTCGGACCGCAGCGACGGCAGACCGCGGTAGCGGTCGGCCATCGGACGCTTCTCTTCGGGGTACTCGATCGTCACGGTCGGCATGAACAGCCGGCGGAGCGTGACGCCGAAGCCCTTGACTTCGTCGAACATCGGACGTCCCTTCTGGCGCCCCCCGGGCGCGAACAGCGTCGAGCGTGAGCGTTACGCGCCGGCCGCGATCGGGACCAGGCGCGGGTAGAGCTTGTAGGCGGCCGGGACTTCGTCCCCCGTGCCCAGGATCGGCGTGCCGATCCCGCCGAGGGAGACGGCCGGGGCGTTGACCCCATTGCGCTCCAGGCGCGCGTAGCTGACGCCGGCGTAGCCGGGAACGAGACGGGCGATCTCGCCCATCACCTGGGCCGGGTGCCGGCGGTCGAGCCCGTAGCCGAACCGGGCGGCGAGCAGCTGGACGATCTCGGTCCCGGGCTTGGCCTCGCCCATGGCCGGGATGGACGCTCGCACCCGCTGGACCGTGCGGTCGAACGAGGTGAACGTGCCGTCCTTCTCCAGGTACATCGCGAGCGGCAGCACCACGTGGGCCAGGCGCGCCAGCGGAGAATCGTAGTGGTCGGCCACCACCAGGAACCGCAGCTTGGGCAGCGCCGCGAGCAACACCGGGTCGATCGGCGCCTCCCGGCCAACGCTGGTGCCTTCGATGAACATCGCAGTCACGTCGCCACGCTCGATCGCGGCCGCGAGCTCCGTCGACGAGAGGCCGCGCCGGTCCGGGAGCGAGCGAACCGGCACGAAGCCGTTGCTGGTGGTCGCCCGGTCGGCCCATCGCGGCAGCCAGGCGGCCTCGAACACCTTCCGCAGCTCGGCGTTGAGCACGTCGCCGCCACCGGGGTAGAAGGCGGGGTGGGCGCCCATGTCGGTGGTGCCCTGGTAGTTCGCCGACCCGCGGAAGGTGGCGACGCCGCCGCCGGCACGGCCCAGGTTGCCGGTGAGGACCGCGAGGTTCGTGCAGGCGGTGGCGATCGCCGCCGGGTCGCCGGCGTCGTCGCCGATGCCCCCGGCGCCGTAGGAGCCCCCGGCGCGGCTCGGCGCGCCCTGGCGGGCGGCGGTCTGGTAGATCAGCGCCGGACCCCAGCCGCCGTCGGGCTCGCCGGCGGCGAGGCCGAGGCCACCGGTGCCGTAGATCTCCGCCGCGCGCTGGATGTCGGCGGCGGAAACGCCGGTCTCGCTCGCCACGCGCTCCAGGTCGGCCCCGTCGAGCGCGCGCCGCCAGATGTCGAAGCCGTCCAGGTCGGCCGCGCCGGCGGAGGCGAGGCCGAGCTCCACGACCTGCCGCGCGATGCCGTTGAGGAGCGTCGGCGTGGTGCCCGGGGCCGGTCGCAGCCAGAGGTCACCGCGGCGGGCGAGGGGGTACTCGTCCTGGCTGACGACCACCACCTTCATCTCCCGGTAGAGCCGGGCATGGTAGAGCCAGTAGGACGCGATCGGCTCGGCCTTGCCGATGTCGGGGCCGACCACCAGCGCCGCCTTGGCGTCGGTAAACAGCTCCTGCATGTTGTTCGTGTTG
>CADCWG010000114.1 GCA_902806335.1 uncultured Thermomicrobiales bacterium
CTCGACCAACTGCTGGATCCGGGCGGTGATCGTGCGGCCGCCTTCGAGCGAGGCCGACCAGTCGCTGGTTGGCAACTGGCGCAGCATCGCGAGGGTCGACTCGCGGGCGGTGCCGAACTGCGAGAGTCGCACCACCGTCGAGTCACCGGCGTGCTCCAACCCGAGCACCGGAGCCTCGTCCTCGAGCACCTCGGGCATCGGCACCCCGCTGATCCGCTCCTTGAGGGCCTGCGAGAACCGAAGTTCGCTGTCGCGCATCCGGGTAACGACGTCCCGCACCGACGCACCGTCCGTGCCCTTGCTGGCCAGGCGCTCCTCGGGGAGGGGGCGCACCGCGCTATTGAGCTCGCGGTAGGTCGCGATCAACCCATCGATCAGGTCCTGCTCGGCCATGCGTCGCCCCACCCTTCCGCCGCTGAACCCGGGGCCCGCCGAGACGCTGCCCGGCCGTCGAGGCACCCGGCGTGCCCCGCCCCACCGACCGAGTATATCGCCGTGTCCGGGTCGTCACCGCCCAGCGTTGGCAGGCGATCGGGCCGCTGATAGCGGGACCATGTCGGCGAACACGGCGCCGACCGCCGAGCGGACGTGCCCGAGTTGCCCAGACCCGGTTGGCAGATCGGGACCTCGACGTGCCGGGCGGTCGGAGGACACCGCGCCAGTGCCCTCATGGACACGGCCGGGCGGCCGGCGGGGCCCGTCATCACCCCGCCGGCCGCCCGGCCGCCGTCCTCGTCAGTCGCGCCCGGGCCGCGTGACCGCCCGCGCCGCCGCGATTGGTCAGCCCCTTGGTCTCGCCAGGGGACTACAGTGGGTAGACCAGGGGCCTAGAGATACCCGGCCAGGAAGCTCTGGACGGCCGCGGTGTCCACCCGGAGGTTGATGTCGGCGCCGCCGCAGTTCGGGTTGGTGCCGGTGATCGTCGTCGCGACCACCACGTTCGTGCCCGAGACGAAGAACGGCCCGCCGGAGTCGCCGTAGCAGGTGCCGCCGCCGGTGCCCGGCGCGGCCGTGGTCTGGACCAGCGAAGGGTCGAGGCCGGTGATGGTGTTCTCGGCGCGCATCCGGACGTCGGGGTAGACGAAGTTTGGCGACTCGCCAGATCCCCGGTCGAGCCCGGTCGTGCCGTACCCGACCGCCGTCAGCGTCCGCTCCTGGTTGCCCGACTCGGTGCTGGGAAGCAACGCGTCGAGGAGACCGATCTCCGGCAACGCGCCAAGGCCGACGCGGGGCGCCTTGTCGAGCAAGATCACCGCGACGTCTGTCGCCGCCGTGCCGTCGTAGCCGGGGTTGGCCACGAAGCCGCGCCGCGCCGAGAAGACGGACGACTCACCCTGGACGAACACGTCCGCGAAGGTCACGCCGGCAAGACGAGCGGTCTCGTCGGGGGCACAGTGCGCGGCCGTCAGGAACGTCGTGCTGCCGATCAGGGTGCCGGAACACCCGACGTACTGGGTGCCGTTGACCTCGAAGACCATGCCCCCGACGTACGGATGGGCGCCGTTGTCCGGCTCCCCGTACTGGATGGCCTCCACGGGTCGTGTCCCAACCAGGACCGAGACCGCGACCAGCGCGACCACCCCGATCCGGTGCCTGAGTCCCATCCCGTCTCCCCTCGGCGCGCGACCTCGGCGATCGGCGCTCTCCTGCCATCATCCACCGGCGCCCAGACCGAGGCGCCACGCGTGCCGGGCACTCTACGCGGGATGTCGCCGAGCCGCGGCGGTTCGGCCACGGACTTACCCGGTCGCCGTTTCGATCACACGGGTTCGACCACAAGAGAACGGTTCGCGGAGACGGGCGGGCAACGACGCTCACCCGACATGCCCCATCGAGAGAGCGTGGCGGCGTTGCGGCCCGCCCCCCTCCACGTCCACCCCTGACCGGCGCCCCCATGCCGCGCGCTCGTGGGCCGTCCCTTCGCCACGTTCCCAGGAGGCCGTCTCCTCGGACCGGGCAAGCGCGCGAGCAGTGGTGTCCCTGGCAAGGAGGACTGACGGGGTGGGGCCGGTGGGGGCCCGGTTCGCGACCATTGCGGGCGGTGGAGGATGCTAGACTCCGGGCGCCGGCAACCCGCCGGTCACGGGGTTGTTGGCGAGGCGGAGGACGGCGGCGATGGGCATAGCGCGCGACAAGATCGGGGTCCGGACGCCAATGCGGTGTCCGATCTGTGACCGTCAGCTCGACAACGTCCTGATCCGCGACCTCGGCGGGGTCACCGCCGACCTCGACTGGCAGCTCCACGCCGGCGAGTGCCCCGACCACGGCTGGTTCCAGACCGAGGTCATCTCTCGGCCGCCGCGTGAGATCTTCCCCGTGACGCGCCCCTTCGGTCCCACGCGCCGGCTCGTGATCGACGGCAAAGAGCTCTTCTCCTTCCCCACCGTCTGGAACGACCTCCCCCAGGAGGCCCAGCGGCAGAAGGTCGACCCCTTCGACCCGAAGTACTGGCGGGTTCGGGGCGTCGGCGGCGGCTGATCCCGCGCGGCTCCTCGGCCCCAGGACGCGAGGGGCTCGCGAAGCGCCCGACGTCGGGCGCCGATTCCTTGCGTCCGTTGGCCCCCCGGGTACCATTCGTAGGACGTACCCCAGGGACCGGGTCTCGCGGTGGTGAGTGTCGCCGCCGGGTCCGGACCCGGCGGCTATCGTCCTTCGTGACGTTGACGCGAGATGCGAGGCCCTCCCCCCGATGCGCAACTCCCCGGCGCCCGAACCGCGCGAACCCGTCCCCGGCGGGGCGGCGGTCGCCGAGCCCGCCGAGCGGCGCCCTGGCCTCACCCCGCTGACCCTCTTCCTCGTCCTGCTCCTCGCCTACGTGATGATCCAGATCCAGCTGGTGCTGATCCTGACGCTGCTCGCGCTGGTGCTCGCGACGGTGATCGAGCGCCCGGTCGAGCGCCTCGAGGCGCGCCGCGTCCCCCGCGGCGTCGCGATCCTTACCGTCTACGCGGCGATCATCGGCTCGCTCGTGCTGCTCGGCTTCGCGGTCGCCCCGGCGATCGGAGACGAGGCCGCCACGTTCCGCGAGCGGATCCCCGAGCAGCTTGAGGAGCTGCGGACCGAGTGGCAGGCGAGCGAGAACCCCCTCCTCGACGGACCGGGCGCCCAGTTCCTCGGCACCGGCATCGACCTGCTCGAGGGCGATGCGGAGCCCAACCAGGAGGCGACGCTCACCGCCCTGACCAGCGTCGGCGGCGGGATCGTCGGCCTCCTCGCGCTGCTGGCGATCACCTTCTACTACCTGATGGAGAAGCCGCTGCTCAAGCGGCTGGTGCTGAACGAGTTGTCGCCCACGGCCCGGCCCCGGGTGACGCGGATCTGGGATAACGTCGAGGCGAAGCTCGGCGGCTGGACCCGCGGCCAGCTCACCCTCTGCCTGATTATCGGCACGACCGCGACCGTCGGCTACGGTCTGCTCGGCATCGAGTTCTGGCCCCTGCTCGGGCTCTGGGCGGGGATCACCGAGATCATCCCGATCATCGGTCCCTGGATCGGTGGCGTGCCGGCGGTCGTGGTTGCCCTGACCATGTCCAGCGAGAAGGCGCTGCTGGTGATCGGCTTCATCGTGCTCCTCCAGTTCATGGAGAACACGGTGCTGGTCCCGAGGGTCATGCGCGGCGCGGTCGGGCTCACCCCGCTGACGGTCTTCGTCGCGGTGCTGGCCGGCACCGAGTTCATCGGCCCGGCCGGCGCGATCCTGGCGATCCCGATCGCGGCGCTGATCCAGGTCGTCCTGACCGACGTGCTGGAGGTCCGCCGCGGCGCCGCCGCGGCCCAGATCCCGACCTGGCGCTGGATGCGGGGGCAACTGGGCGGCGGCAGCATCGGCGCGACCCGCGGCGGCACCGTGGTGATCGACCCTGCAGCGACGCGGCGCGCCGCCGGGTTCGGGACCCCGGCGGCCCCGGCCGCCGCCGTACCCGCGGCCCGGACCGACGCCGGCGTAGGCCCCGCCGACGGTGAGACGACGCCGGACGGGACCGCCGCGGTCTCCGCGGCCGATCGTCCCGCCACCGAGCCGTCGACCGCCGTGGCCGAGCCGACCCCGAGTCGTCGCGGCTGGACGGCCGACCTGCTCGGCCGCGTCACCACGTCGCGGCGACCCGATCCGGCGAGCGGCGACGCCGCGGTCACCGCCGCCCCGGCCGCCGACCCAGCCGACCGCTCGGGCGACAACGGCGGTCCTCCCCGCCCGTGACGCGGAATCCGGGTGAGCGTCGGCGCCCCGTCCGGGGAGCCGGCAGCCGGCTGGGGCCCGCTCTGTGCCTCAGTCCGGGGCTCGTCCCGGGCTGGCGCGGGGACGACCGGTCTCCCGATCCCAGAGGCGATCACCCCGATCCCCGGTCAGTCGGCGCGTGGCTGCCGTAGCCGAGGGGGGCGAATCAGGAGGTCGAGTTCCTCCTCAAAGATCTCGAACACCCAACCCTCGACGGAGGCCACCGCCGGCGAGCTGACCTCGCCCCAGCGGACCTCGACTGACCGGCCATCGACCTCGAAGGTCCGTGTCGGGTGCATGCTGAACGGGTGACGCGGGTTGCGATAGATCATCCGCGTCCCACCCGCCTCGTCGACCGCCCGCTCGGCCAGGTCGCGGGCTCCCGCCTCGTCGAGCGCCCCGGTCTCCGCCCGCCGGTCGTCCCCGGCTCCTGCCCGCCGGTCGTCCCCCGCCCCCGCGCCGCCCTCGCCGTTGGTCTCCGACACGCGCCCCTCCGTCATCCTCGCGAGCCCCGCGCCCGCCGGCAATGCCGCTGGTCAGCAGGACCGCGCGAGCACTCCCCGTGCCTCCGCCCGCCCGTGTGACGCGACGGCCGACGCTGTCCTGGGCGACGGGGGCACGCCGCTGGAGGGACGCCGTTCCGGTCACGGTCCGCCTCGGTCTGGTAAGGTCGCGGCCTGGTTCGAGGGGCGCCACGGGGCGGGGCCCTAGCTGAGGGGGACGAGCGATGGTGGTTGCCGACGCGCGGCTGCGGGACGCGGTCGACGAGATCTTGCCGGGGGTGGTCGCCGACCGCCGGCACTTGCACGAGCACCCGGAGCTCGGCTTTCAGGAGGTCGAGACCGCCCGCTTCGTCGCCGGGCGGCTGGCCGCCCTCGGCGTCGAGGACGTCCGGACGGGGATCGCCAAGACGGGCACGACCGCGCTTGTCCGAGGCACCGGGGATGGGCCGGGCGCGGGGAAGACCCTGCTCATCCGCGCCGACATGGACGCGCTGCCGATCCAGGAGGAGAACGAGGTCGACTACCGGTCGAAGCACGACGGCGTGATGCACGCCTGCGGGCACGACGCCCACACCGCGATGCTGCTCGGCACGGCGCGGCTCCTGATGGAGCGTCGCGACCGGTTCGCGGGAACGGTCAAGCTGCTCTTCCAGCCCGCCGAGGAGGGGCCGGGCGGGGCGAAGCCGATGATCGACGCCGGCGTCCTGGACGACCCGAAGGTCGACGCCGCGCTGGGGCTGCACATCGCCCAGGAGCAGCCGCTGGGCACGATCGGGGTCCGTCCCGGCCCGGCGATGGCCGCGTCGGACGGCTTCACCGTCACCATCCGGGGCAAGGGCGGTCACGGCGCGCGCCCCCAGTCGACGGTCGACCCGGTCGCGATCGGCGCCCAGATCGTCGTCGCGCTCCAGACCGTGGTCTCGCGGGAGACCAACCCGATCACCCCGGCGGTGGTCACCGTCGGCGCGTTCCGCGCCGGCCAGGCGGCCAACGTGATCCCCGACACCGCGGAGCTGCGGGCGACGGTGCGCTCCTTCGACCAGGGCGAGCGGGAGCGGCTCGCCGAGCGGCTGGAGGCGCTGGTCCGGGGGATCGCGACCGCGATGCGCGCCGAGGTCGACTTCGCCTACCGCTTCGGGTACCCGCCGACGGTGAACGACCCGGCGATGACGGCGATCGTCCGCGCCGCGGCGACCGAGACCGTCGGCGCGGAGCGGGTGCTCGAGCCCGACCCGATCATGGGCGCCGAGGACATGAGCTACTTCCTTGAGCGCGTGCCGGGCTGCTTCTTCTTCGTCGGCAGCCGCAACCCCGACCGGGGCCTGGTCTGGGGGCACCACCACCCCCGGTTCGACTTCGACGAGGAGGCGCTGGGGACGGGGATCTCGACGATGGTCGCGGCGACCGAGCGCTACTTCGCCGGCGCCTGAGCGTCGATCCCAGCCTGAGGGGCGGCGCCGAGCGTCGGAGCTTGGCGCCCGGCCCACGCCCGGGCCGGGCGCGGGCCGGGAGGCGTTCGGACGCCGCCCCTCGCGTT
Organism: uncultured Thermomicrobiales bacterium; assembly: GCA_902806335.1. Taxonomy (GTDB): domain Bacteria; phylum Chloroflexota; class Chloroflexia; order Thermomicrobiales; family UBA6265; genus CADCWG01. The sequence goes on from CADCWG010000114.1 coordinate 6,257, forward strand.
TCCCGAGAGTCACCCCGGCTGAGGGGTTGACACGGACGCAATGTCCGTCTACAGTGTCCGTACAGTCCCAAGGGGCCACGGGCTCCGGGCGACGAGTCACCGGAACCGACAACGGCGCGGCGGGCTGCGGGGCCCAAGGCGGGACCGGGTCGGAGATCCGGGCCAGATGGACGAAGCGCACGCGTTGCGGGGCGACGTGCGGGGAAGCCATCTGGCGGGCGCGGCGTGCGGTGGCGCGGGGTCCGTTGGGACTGTGTTCTTTTTCCCTCGCCGGGATGCCACCCGTGGTCGTGCGATGGCAGGGCCGTGGGCAAGCCGGCGTGCCCGAGCTGACACCGGGACCGCCACCGCGCCAACTGGCACCGCGCCAACTGGATGGGTGCCACCGATCCCGGACGTGGACGGTCTTCGGCGGAGGCTACTCCCTCAGCCCGGCCGGTCGCCAATCGCTCAACTACGGTGGTCTTGTGCTGTTGCGCCACGGGCGGCAGTTGGCCCACGACCATGCCCCACGCGGCCGTGATGCTGGTCCCTCCCACTGGGTTCTGTAAGCGTCGCGCACACGTCCCATTCGGGGTGCCGAGTGCCGTCCATCCCCGACGGTCGGTTGCCCTGACGACCGCGATGTCCTACCTCAATGTCGGCTACGGCCAGTACGGG
>CADCWG010000115.1 GCA_902806335.1 uncultured Thermomicrobiales bacterium
TCGTCGCGCTCTGGCACCGCTGCCAGGCCGAGGGCATGCGCGGCGGCCTGGCGGCCCTGTCGGCGTCCCCGATGGGGGCAGCGACCGACTGAGCCCGGCGCCGGGCAAACGGTGGGTCGGCGCCGGCTGGCTGCCAGGCCGACCACGCCGCGAGCGGACGGCCACGCCCCCTCGGCATGCCGCCGGACCGGTCGCGCGGCGGAACGCGAGCGGGGCGGAGCCCGACCTGCCCGATCGCGGGGCGGAGCCCGACCCGCCCGATCGCGGGGCGGAGCCCGACCCGCCCGATCGCGGGGCGGTGTCCTGGCCTGCCAGTCCACCAGTCGGTCATACCGAAACCGGGTGATCGCTGGCGGAACCGGGCGCCGGTCGTCCCCGCGCCCGCCGGGGGCCAGCCCCGAGGTCTGCGGCTTGAGCACGAAGCCGGCTCAGGCCGGCCCCGGACCTCTCGGGCCGGGTCCCGGCGACCGCGCCGGATCCGTTTGAGGGGGCGCCCCAAGTGCCCGTCGCCACGATGGCGCGGCGCCACTCCGGCGCGGTCTCGGTCGTGACCGCGGGGAGGGACGAGGGGAACGCGTGAAGACCGCGAGTGACGCACCGGCACCGGCACCGGCACCGGCACCGGCACCGGCACCCTCGGCGATCCCCGCGATCGCGTGAGCGAGGGGGTGGGGAGTTACTGCGGCGCTGGGTGGCCCCGCGGCGAGCCCCGCGGCGCCCCGCCGCCGGGCCGGCCGGAAAGGCAGGCACGCGGCCGCCGTCGTAGCGCGTGGCCGCCCGCGTTTCCCGGTGCTCCGTGTCGGGTTCTAGCAGACCTTGGCCGGATAGCAGTCAACGTCGTCGCCGGAGGGTGGCAACTGCTGGGTCGACCCGGCCGCGGCATCGTCGATGCCACCGGTCCAGCCCAGCCCTCCCAGGGTCAGCAGCGCCGCCGCGACGATCGCCAGGATCGTCCGCCGCGCCCGGGCCTCGACCGTCCCCATCGTGCCCACCGTCGCCTCCTCTCGCGTCCTAGCCGGCCCGCGCCCGCCCCGTCATAGGAGCCACCCTACCGGGTGGACCTTGCGGGAACCTCGCGTGAGCCCTCCGCGCCGGCCCGGTTACCCGAGCCGCGACGGCCGGATTGGACGCGACCTCCATCCTGGCGCAGACCCGATAGCACCCGGCCGGGCCATGCGCCGCTTCGTCCGCGGGGGGCCGGCGCTCTTGCCAGTGCAGCCAGCCGCGTCAGGGTCCAGGCGCGGTGTCGCCGCCTGGTCGCGCGGTGTCGGCCCCAGTTCGTGGGTGCCCGTCGCCAACGGGCGAAGAAGCCGTCCATCCATGTTGTATCGGCCTGTTGCGAGGGCTACGATCGATAGATCCGGAGGAACCCACCTTGGACCGGACGGTTCAACCCGTCGGAGGGATACCCGTGCGCCCCCTGATCCCCGCCGTCGTCGCCCTCCTCCTCGCGCTCGCCCTCGTCGCGCCCGCCGCTCGGGCCCAGGACGCGTCCCCGGCGGCCTCCCCGGCGGCGGGTCCCTGCGAGGCCCCGGAGCTGCCACCGGGCACCCCGACGCCCCTGGAGGAGGCGACGCCCGCCGCCCAGGCACAGGCGTCCCCGGGCGTGGAGGAGGAGGACCTGGTCGCCGCCGAGGAAGAAGCGGCGCCCCCGGCGGAGCCGGTCGGCACCCCGGCCGCCGCCGCCGACGCGGAGGCCGCGACCGCGGCGCTGGAGAACCTGTTCAACTGTCTCAACGCCGGCGACTACCTCGCGGTGGCGGCGCTGGCGACCGACGAGTTCATCACCGGCTTCCTCGGGGTCCCAACCGCCTACGACGTCCCCGCCACGCTCGAGGGCGCGCAGCCGGTGACGGTGCGCACCATCGGGAACGCGCAGGCCTACGCCGACGGGACCGTCAGCGTCGACGTGGTTTACACCGGCCTGTTCAACGGGCCCAGCGCCATCGCCAGCGAGCGCTGGTTCTTCGTGGAGGAGGACGGGCTCCTCAAGCTCCTCGGCATCCAGCCGGCGGTGGTCCTGACCGAGGGCGCGCTGCCCGGGGCGGTGGTCGTCGAGGTCCGGATGATCGACTTCGCCTTCTCGCTCAGCGAGTACACGGTGCCGGCCGACACGCCGGTGATCTTCCGCACCACCAACGCCTCGGCGACCGGCTCGCCGCACGTCAACGTGGTCCTGACGTACGGGGAGGGCGCCACGCAGGAGCGGCTGATCGAAGGCGAGGTGGACATCGAGGCGGACTCAACCGGCTCCTTCGGCGCGCTCTTCCTGCCTCCGGGAACGACCGGTGACCTGGCGTTCGAGTCGCTGGACGCGGGGGCGTACTTCCTGATCTGCGACGTGGAGACCGAGGACGGGACGCCCCACTTCGAACTGGGCATGGTTGCCCAGGTCACCGTCGAGTAGACACGGGCGATCCCCGGGCCGGGGGCCTGCGCCGAGCCTGCGACCGGACAGCGGGCGCAGGCTCGGCGCCCGGCGGCGGACGGTGCGGGTGAACGTTGTCCATTCGGGGCGGCCGTGGGCAGTCCCGGTCCGGCCTGCCCAACGAGGCGGACCGGGACTGCGAGGGGTGCCTCGCCGCCCGCGTCGCCGGCTTCCGCCGCGCCTCCTGCGGGGCGACCGAGTGGCGAACCGGGTGGCCGGGATCACCGTCTGGGGGCGCGATCCCGACGCCGTGCTCGCCGTGGCCATGGTCCTAGGTCCTATCCCGGCGGCGGGAGGGGCGTGTGACGATCGGGTCGCAGCCGGGGAGTCGTAGTACCGCGAGGTGCTCCCCGGCCGGACGTGACATGACGACCGACGCCGACGGCCGCGGCGGTGCCGGCGTTGACGGGGGGAACCCCGCTCGGGACCGGTTTCCACCCGGTTGCGGTGTTGCGCCGATGCGTCCACCGGGGCTCATCCATCCGAGGCAACGCCGCCGGCCGCGTCAGGCCCCAGCGATCGGTCTCACCCGACCCAGCGGAACCCAGACCCCGCGGCGCGAGGGGCCGGGGACCGCCTCGCAGCCCCCCCGGTCCCAGCCATTGGCTCCAAGTGAGGTTGGGACCGGCGCCTCGACGTCGACGATGCGTCTGTTCTCGGGGATGCGCGGTTCATCGCCACCGCGACGACCCCTCGCGGGTCGACATGCCATCGGCCGCGACTCCCGGCTCCAGTCCGTCACGGGCTCTGGGAACGTGGGAACGGTGGTCACCCTCGTCGTAGCCCGAGCTATCGCCTGAAAGGATGTTCCGTGACGCTGCTAGACGGGATCCACCACGTGGCCACCCTCACCGCGGACCTGGACCGCCTGATCGGCTTCTACCGCCGGGTGTTCGACGCCCGGGTGGTCCTCGACCTGGAGGAGGAGGGCCTGCGCCACGCGTTCCTCGAGCTCGGGCCGAATACGCTGCTGCACCCCTTCCAGATCCCCGGGGTGGAGGTGCCGCAGGGCGACCTCCCGATATTCGGGCGCGGCCGGCTCGACCACGTCGCCCTCCGCGCGTCCACCGAGGCGGCGTTCCGCGAACTGCACCGCCGCACGGTGGCCGAGGGCGCCAGCGACGGCGTGGTCACCGACATGGGCCCCCTGCTCCACTTCGGTTTCGTGGACCCCGACGGCGCGCAGCACGAGGTCGTGTGGCCCAAACCCGGCGCAGCGATCGACGCCTCCGGTCGTCGGGCGAATTGGACGACCGTCGGCTGGGAGGCCGACGGGGAGTAGGACGCCCGTGAGATCCGGTCGCCCCTTCTGCGGCACTCCCGCGGCGAGGGGACGCGCTTCCGGGCAACGGCCTCGGGCTCGGCGGACACGGGGGAGTGGCCAACGCGGACGCAGCGCCCGGCCGGTCTCCCGGTCCGCCTCGTCTGGTTGGACGGGCGCTGGTCGGTCGGCGACGGTCCGAGGATCCGCCAACCCCCGGACCGAGGGGATCGTCGGCGCCCGGGAGATCGGCCTCATGCGGCCGACCGCCCTCTTCGTCAGCACCGCGCGCGGCAAGCTCGTCGACCAGGAGGCGCTGGCCGCGGCGCTCGCGGCGGGGCGCATCGGCGCTGTCGCCCTGGACGTCTTCGCCGACGAGCCGCTGCCGGTCGACGATCCCCTGCTCCGGCTGCACGACGGCGCCGACGAGCGGGTGACGCTGACGCCGCACAATGCCTGGCAGAGCCCCTGGACGTGGGTCCGCGACGTCCGGGAACTCTGGCTGAACGTGCGCCGCTCGTCGCGTGGCGAGCCGATCCGCCACCTCGTCTGACGCGGCGTCGGCCGCGCCGCCCTCCCGTTCGCCACGGCGACCTGTCCGTCACGGCAACGCCTCCGCCGAGGAGCCGTGGCGGGACGATGGGCGGCCGGTCGGAGTGATGTCGCCGCCCCGGACCCGCCCTGGCCGGCCGCCGACGACCCCTGTCGCCAGCGGACCGGGTCGGCCCTATCCTGGCCGCCGTCGCGACCGTCGGGGCCGAGCCGACCGGAGGGAGAGCGCGTGAAGATCACCAACGTCGAGGCGATCCCGGTCACCAACGCGGGGCCCGGGGGCGGCCACCGGACGTTCCTCTTCGTCGCCGTCGACACCGACGAGGGGATCAGCGGGGTCGGCGAGGCCGGGTTCACCGGGCGCGAGCTGGCGGTGATGGGGGCGATCGAGCACTTCCGGCCGCTGCTCATCGGCCAGGACCCGATGCGGACCGAGCACCTCTGGCAGCTGCTCTTCCGCGGCGGGTTCTTTCCCGCCCAGCGCGTCCTCGGGGCGGCGATCTCGGCGATCGACATCGCGCTCTGGGACATCAAGGGCAAGGCCGCCGGGATGCCGGTCTACGACCTGCTCGGCGGCCGGGTGCGCGACCGGGTCGTCTGCTACCCCCACAACCACGGGCACGGGGCGGGGGTCGAGGGCCTCGTCGCGTCCTGCCGGGAGACCACCGCCGCGGGCTGGAAGTTCGCCCGCTGGGGGCTGGCCGACGAGGGGGACGGCACCTTCGAGCCGCGGCGGGCCGTCGACACCGCGGTCGCCCAGTTCGCCGCGGTCCGCGAGGCGGTCGGCGACGAGGTCGAGCTCTGCTTCGACGTCCACACCCGGCTCGACCTGGCCGACTCCGTCCGCCTCTGCCGCGCCGTCGAGCCCTACCGACCCTACTTCATCGAGGATCCCCTGCGCTCGGAGAACCCGGACTCCTTCAAGACGCTGCGCCCGCGCACGGCGGTGCCGCTCGCGGCCGGCGAGCACTTCAGCTCGAAGTGGGAGTTCCGCCAGCTGATCGAGGAGGAACTGATCGACCACGCCCGGATCGACCTCTGCCTGGTCGGCGGCCTGACCGAGGCGCGCAAGGTGGCCGGCTGGTGCGAGACCCACTACATCAAGGTCTCGGTCCACAACCCGCTCGGACCGGTCGCCACCGCGGCCTGCCTCCACCTGAACCTGGCCACGCCGAACGTCGGCGTCCAGGAGCAGGCCGCCCACCCCGGCGCGGTGCTGCCCGACGTGATCACGGGCCAGCCGACGTGGGAGGACGGCCACCTGCTGCCGCCGACCGGTCCCGGCCTGGGCGTCGCGCTCGACCGCGAGGCGGCCGGGCGCCACCCGTTCGCACCGGTCGATCTGCCTCGCCTGCTACGCCGCGACGGGTCGGTGACCAACTGGTGAGCGACCTGTCCCCGGGCGGCGTGCTCGTCGCGGCGATCGTCCCCCTCCTGGGCGGGCTCGTCCCGATGCTCGTCGCGGTCGAGGCGGTCGACCGTGCTGGCGTCGAAGCGGTCGCGCCATCGTCGCATCCTCGTGTTCCCCGACCGTCGTCTTCGGGGATCGGCACGGCTGGGAGGACGGGGCATGGCGGGGGACGTCGCGGCGCGGCTCGCGCGGGCGGATGCCGAGTTGGCTCGGTGCGGGCCGTGGGGCGTCGGCGACCCCGAGCAGGGCGCTCTCATCCGCGAGGCGCGTGAGCCGGTGATCGCGGCGGTGGGGCGGCCGACGGCCGCCCCCGGTGGCCGAGGCGCCCGCGCCGCCTGGGCACGCGTCGCGGCGCGTGCGGTCCACCCCGAAGGGGCCAGGACCGGCCACGGCGTGCACGGGTCGAATCGATAGCGGGGGCGCAGGCACCGGGAAACCCGGCCTATATCGTCTCCCCCCGGGGCCGGGTACCATCGAGGCGGCCCGCGTGGTGGGCGTGCGCGTGGGGCGGCGCTATGCCGCCCGATGGGGAGGCGGGGATGGCGACGCACGGGACGGGACGGCGCGGGGTACCGGGGTGGGCCGCCGCGGGGGTGGTGGCGGTCGCCGCCCTCCTCGCCCTGGCCGCCGGGCCGTGGGGAGGCGCGCCGCGGGCCCTGGCGCAGACGACGGTGCCCATCGACCAGACCGGGACGCTCACGGACGACGCGTTCGGGCTGTTCTGCGGCGGGCCGGTCACCTGCGTCAACGCCCTGTCCGGCACCGTCGCCGGCGCGCCTGTCGCCGCCGGAACGTTTGCCGGCAGCCTCACCACGAGCGACGTCGAGACTGGCTTCATGTTGATCCTGGGGTCCGCCGCGGGCGAGGCCACGGTCGCCGGCGCCGACCCCGCGGCCGGGACCTTCACCATCGTCTTCGCGGGGAGGGCGGGCACCGTCACCGACGCCAGCGTCGGCACCGACCCCTTCACCAACCCGTTCGTCAGCGAGACCTTCACCGGCACCTTCACCGTCACGGGCGGCACCGGCTCGCTCGCCGGCGCCACCGGCGGCGGCACCATCCTGGTCGAACGGGACGGGCGGGACGGCCCGCTGCTGCTGACCCTCACCGGGGACCTGGTCCTCCCCCCCTCCGGGACGCGCGCGGAGGAGGGCGGCAGCATCGCGGAGCCGGGCGGCGCCGGCCCCCGCGCCACCGCCACCGCCACCGGCGTTCCGGCGACCGCCACCGCCGTCCCGCCGACCGCCACCGT
>CADCWG010000116.1 GCA_902806335.1 uncultured Thermomicrobiales bacterium
ACGAGATCGACGTGGCGTCGGCCGCCGGTGCCGCCTGAGCCGCGCCCGTGATCGGCCGTTGCCACGCCTGGCGGGCTCCTGAGGTCCGCAGCCATCGCGCACGCACGTCCTAGCCAAGACGCGGCCCGCGCTGGAGGCGCTGGCCGGGGCCAAGCGCATCCTCGGCGACGGGACCTCCTACTGCCTGCCGCCGAGGGCGGGCGGGGGGTGACGGGCGTGGCGCCATGACGCGCGACGGGCCCCGACCCAACGCTCGGTCCCGCTGCGCCCACGCCGCCTCGTCCGGGTACCATGTCGGTACGATCGAGAGCGGCGGCGACGGTGCGGAGGGCGGAGGCGATGGCGAGCATCGAGGTCGAGACCCTGGTCCGGGTGCGGCGCGTCGTCGTCGGGTCCCGCAAGCGCTCGGTGCCGACGCTCCAACGCGCGGCGCCTTCAATCTGGAGGCAATGCCTCGAGCTGGGCGCCGACGGACCGGTCACCCCGAGGACATGTCGCGCTGACCGCGGGGTCGCTCCTGGCGCTCGCCGGGCAGGGCCGGTCGCTGCGCGGGATCGGCGACGCGGTCGGGCTCCCGGCGGAGGGGGTGCGGCGGCGACTCCGACCGATTGGGGAGCGATAGGCCGCCGAGTTGGAGCACCTGGGCCGACGGCGCCGAGGCGCAACTGCGCGTTGCTACCGGGAGCGATCCACGCGTGTTGGGGGTCAATGCCGGACAGTCCGTCGGCCCGTCGGCCCGTCGGCCCGTCGGCCCGTCGGCCCGTCGGCCCGTCGGCCCGTCGGCCCGTCCGCCCGTCCTCGATCGGCGGCGGTTGACGGCGCCGGATGGTGCCCACGCGGCCGGGCGGCACCGCTGCCTGGCGTTTCGGCGTCGGGAACAGACCAGGCGTCGGTGGGCGCCGTAGCGACGCGTACAAGTACGCGATCCGGGAACGGAACGGGACGCGAAAACGGGGGACCGGGAGGGCGCGGCCGCTGGCGTGGCGGCGGCGCTAAGGGGGAGACGCCGGTCGGGCGAGCGCGTCAGGGGGAACGAGGCCCGCGGCGACCGCGGCGCGCGCGGCCGCCGTGCGCGTCGGGACGCCCAGCTTGGCGAGGAGGTGGCGGACGTGGCTCTCGACGGTGCGGACGCTGATGGAGAGCGCCGCGGCGATCTCGCGGTTGGTGTGACCGGCGGCAAGGAGGAGGAGGACGTCCCGTTCCCGCTGGGACAAGACGTTGCCGGCGTCGGTTACCGGTCTCTCGGCGGTGGCCGGCGCCGGTTCCACCGCGTGCGCCTCCGCCACCGCCGTGGCGAGCGGGAGACCGCGCCCCGCCGACCAGGCGGCTCTTAGCCCCTGCTCCCCCAGCGCCGCGCGGACGACCGTGACCGCCCGGCCGTGCGCCGGTCGATCGGTCGCCGCAACGACGCCGCCGAACCGCTCCCGCAGCGCCTCCCCGGCGCCCAGGAGCCGCGCCGCCCGCTCCGGCTGCCGCCAGGCCGCCGCGGCGACCGCGATTCCCGCCAGGGCGTCGGCGACCACGCGCAGGTCCCCGCGGCCACCCACCAGCGCCAGGCTCTCGCGGTAAAATCCGACCGAAGCGGCGTGAGCGCCCCGGTCGCGCGCGACGTCGCCCAGGTCGCACAGCGAGCGGATGACCCCGAGACCGTAGCCGTGCGCCTGGGCGATGCGGAGCGCCTGCTCGTGCCGCGCCCTTGCCCCTTCCAGGTCTCCCCGACCGTGCGCGACCACGCCCAGGTTCGCGTGGGCCCGTCCCGTCACGGAGGCAGCGATCGACGGATCCGGGATGGTCGCCGCCAGGCCAAGAGCCTCCTCGAGCAGACGCTCGGCCCGGTGGTGGTCCCCGAGGTGGCAGGCGATTGCGCCTTGCCAGATGAGAACGCCCGAGGTCGCCACGACGTCGCCGTGCTCGCGCAGGATGGTGATGCCTTCGCCAAACAGCTCCTCGGCTCCTGCCGTCTCGCCCTGCCAATAGCGGAGGTGGCCCAGCTCGACGAGCGCGTGCCCCCGCGCGCGGCTCGGCGCGCCCCGGGCGCCCGCCAGCGCCCGCTCCAGCCAGGCGCGGCCTTCCCAGTAGCGGCTGAGGGCGTACCAAAACGCGCCCAGCGCGGCGGCCAGGCGCAGCAGGCGGTCGCCATCGCCCCGCTGGTGGAGCCAATCGAGGGCGCCGCGGAGGTTGGCATGCTCGACCTCGAGGCGCCGAAGTTGCCGCTCGCCGTCCGGCAGGAACGTCGCCTGGCCGCTCCCCTCCGCCAGGTCCAGGCACCAGTCCGCGTGCGCGTCGGCGACCGCGTCGCGTTCGTCCGCCTCGAGCAAGCGCTCGCACGCGTATTCCCGCACGGTCTCCAGCAGGGAGAAGCGCGGATCCTCCCCCGCCTCGCGGCGCACGAGGCTCTTGGCGACGAGCGAGTCGATGCAATCGAGCACCCGAGGGGGGGATGGGGTCGGCTGCTCTCCCGTCGATGGCGCTGTCCCCGTGCTGCCCTCCCGCTCCCCCATCACCCACGCCGCCGCTTCGGGCGCGAACCCGCCCGCGAAAACGGAGAGGCACCGCAGCAGCGCCTGCTCGTCGGGGGCCAGCAGGTCGTAGCCCCAGGCGATCGCGGCGCGCATGGTCCGCTGCCGCGGCGGCCCGTCGCGCGGACCGCCAGTCAGCACGGGGAGGCGCCGGTCCAGGCGAGCGAGCAGGGCCCGAGGCGCCAGGACGTTGCTGCGGGCGGCGGCCAACTCGATCGCCAGCGGCAGTCCGTCCAGGCGGACACAGATCGCGGCAACCGCGGCCGCGTCGGCGGCGGTGAGCGCGAAGTCGGCGCGCACCGCCTGGGCGCGGTCGACGAAGAGCCGCACGGCGTCGGGGGCGGCCGGCTCGTCGGCGGCCCGGTCCGAGTCGGTCACGGCCAGCGGCGGCACGGCGACGACCCGCTCCGGCGATAGGCGCAGCGGTTCCCGGCTGGTGGCCAGCGCCTTCACGCTAGTGCAGGCGGCCAGGAGGGCGACCACGAAGGCCGCCCCCTCCACCACCTGCTCGACGTTGTCGAGCACCAGCAGCGGCTCCCGGCCCCGCAGGACCTCGGCCAGCCGCTCGGCGGGTCGATCCCCCGCCTCGCGCACGCCGAGGGCCTGGGCGACCGTGGCGGCGACGAGGTCCGGATCGGCGAGCGGCGCGAGGTCGACCCAGGCGACGCCCCCCGGGAAGTCGTCCCCCAGTTCCGCGGCGACCGCCAGCGCCAGTCGCGTCTTGCCGACGCCGCCCGGCCCGGTCAGGGTGACCAGGCGCGCGTCGGGGCGGCGCAGCACCCCGACGAGCGCCGCGACCTCCCGCTCCCGCCCGACGAAGCTGGTGAACGGCGCCGGCGGGCGAGCCACGCGTCGGTCCGGCTCGACGAACGGGACCGGGGCGACCGAATGGAGGCGGGCGCGGTCGGAGGGCGTCGGCTCGGCCACGTCGGGTCCTGCGGTGGCGCCGCGCGGTGCGCTGCGGGGCGCGCGGCTCATGGTGCGCCACGCGCCGCCGGCCCGTCAACGGGTCGCGACCCACCGCTTTGCCCGCTGGGAGCACGACGCGGTCGCCTCCCTCGACGGGCTCTACCCGGACGCGGACCCCGGCGCCGAGGCGTTGCACCGCCGCCAGGCGGCCGCCCTCGGCCGGGTCTCCGCCGCCGAGGCGCTCGACGAGCTGGCCGCGGTCGGCCTGCTGTCCGAGCGGATGGCCCGCCAAGCCGCCGAGTCCGTGGCGGCCGACGTCGACCGCGACGCCGACACCGGGGACGACTAGCGCCTCCCTCCCGGGGCGTGCCACGCCGGTCTTGCCACCGCCCCGGCCGCCGCGGGGGTGTCCGGGGTCCCGGAGGCCGCCGGCCGTAGTGCGGCCGGCGGCCCCCTTGCGTTCTCCAGCACCGGTCGCCGGGGTGGCCGGCGCTCCGGCCACCCCGGCCGATCCGGCCAGGACCGCGGTCACTTCCGAGCAGTTCCGGTCGTCCCTCGGGCGGCGCACACGACGCGGCGAGGGTTGACCAGCTGGGACCCAGTCTCCGTCTGGACCGTCGGGCCGGCATACGAGCGCGGTGGGCCACCGCGCTACGTCACCGGCGGGCGGGCTTCGAGCGGGTTGTGATCAGGACGCCCCGGTCCGCTTCGTCCGGAGCACCGCCGACGCCGCTCCCGAGGTCCGGTGCGTTGGCTGAGGTGGGGAAGGTCCGGGCTGCGCTGCCCCGCCCGTCGTAGTTCGGACCGGTGCCCCGTTGGCGGGCGCAAACCGGGGGCAGGAATGGCTGGCTGACGCGCGCGGTTGCCGACTCCGGGGACCGGGCACTAGCCAAGGAACACCGCTTCAGCGGGAAGACGCGGAAGCGACGGGCTTCCGCTCCGTCGGCGCTCCATGCCCAACGTTCCCCGCCGCGTCCGTGACCGGTACGGTGCCCGCGAACCTCGGTGTCGCCGCGCACGGCCGGGGTGACTTCGCCCTGGCCCGGTCATAGCACGAGCGGTCGCTCGCCGCCTGCCGCGCGCACGGCTCCGCCCTCGGCGTCGTCCGCTCGCTGCGCGACCTGGGCATCCACGCTGGCTCAGTGGCGTTCTATCGCGAGTGCCTGGCGTTGCTGGGCGAGCGGGGGGATCTGCGCGTCGTCGTCGACGCCCTGGAAGGGGCGGCGCTGACGGCGGCCTGGCATCGACCGGAACGGGCAGCGCAGCTCCTGGGCGCCGCGGAGGTGATGCGGGAGCAGTTCGGCGCAACGTTCGTCGTCCCGGCCGATTGGGCGGCGCGCGAGCGTGCGTCGGCGGTCGTTCGCGCGGCGCCGAGGGAGCAGGGCTTCCAGGCCGCCCTGTCGGCCGGGCACGGGCTCACGCTGGCGAGCGCAACGGCGGAGGTGCAGGTCATGTCCCCGCCCGCGGGAGTCGTGGGCGAGGTCGACCATGAGGCCGCCAATCTTTCCGTGCGAGAGGACCAGGTGCTTCGCCTGCTCGTGGCCGAGCAGCCCGACCGCGAGACCGCCGAGAAGCTCTGCCTCAGTATGCGCACCGTCGAGCGTCACACGTCCCGCATCTTCGCCAACCTCGGCGTCCGGGCGAGGGCGGCGGCAGTCAGCGCCGCCCTCGCCGCTGGGCTCGTCGAACCCGATACCCCCACGACGACTTAACCGATCGCCGTCGCGGCATCACCGGCCGTCCGCCTTGCCTCCTTCCGGGCGAGCAGGGGCGCTGTGCCGCCGTGCGCGCGATTCAGTACTCCCCGGGCACCGCACAGGGTACTTGTACCGATGTCCTGAGCCGACCGCATGACTACAGTCGAGATCAGACCACGCAGGGCATCGAGCACCGAGTGACCAGAGGAGATAGACGCGGGCCGGACGGGCGAATCCCCTGGGCGCCTGTGTCAGATCCAACGGCGAGCCGGCACGAGGGTGCCGGTTGATTGGCGGACGTTCGGAGGGAGCCCCGATGGACATGGAGCTGACCGCGGTAGGCATAAGAATCGCCGAGCATCGGACACGAGTCGCATTCGCCGATCGGTTCGGACAGTTCCCGTCGACCGGCAGCGTAACCGCCGCGTCACGTCGAACTTCGCCCGCGTCGGTGACCGCGGTCGGCAGCCTGCTCCGGGTGGTTGGGGCGGCATGGCGCAGCCTCGGCGATCTTGCGCACGACAGTCGCGAGGGCCTTCGATCGAACGAACAGGATCTCGCCGCCCTCGGGATGAGGTGGCCGACGGACGCGGCGTATGACCAGGAGCTGGCCGAAGAGGTGCATGCTGCTCGGCAACGGCGTCTCGCCGCTGCAACGACCGCGCCGCTGGCACCCGGACCCCCGGTGCGCGGCAACGTTACCGCGACGGGCACATCGCGGGCATCCAGCGATGGGGCATTGGCCCGCGTCGGCGGACGCCTCCACGTCCCCCTGTACGCTGCCGCTGCCGCCGGCAGCGGCCCGTCCGGCGACGGCATTGGTCGCCATTGGAAACCGCGATCGGCGGTGCAGGGCGCACGGCCGGTCGGTAGAGTCGGCTCCCTCGACGAGGGGCAGTCCGCTCCACACGACGCCGACGCGGCCGTCCGATCCCAAGTACGGACGACGGCCTCTCCGGTCCGACGCCGACCTGGGTGGACGTCAGCCCGCGACCAGGTCGCGTGACCGTTCGCTCGCATTGTGCGTCGGATCGCTGGCCGCGTCTCGCAGATGGTAGGGATTCGCCTTGAAGCTGCTTCGGTTGCACAGCACGCTGCTGGTCGTCGTCATCGTTGCCTTGCCGCTTGCCATCGTGCGCTCGACCGTCACTGGTGGCGCCGAGCCCGCTCCGGATGCCCGGGCGCGCACCGCGTCCGCCCGGTCGTCCTTCGAGGTCTGGGTCATGGACCAATCGGACACGACCGCCGACGGCGGTGGCACGCTCTACGTCTACCCCAGTGCTGCGCTGACAACGGCGGCCACCGTCGCCAAGCCGGAGGTGGTCGACCTGGGCGGCGAGGCCAGGGCGCTCTGCCTGGCCCAGACCGGCACCGCCCCGAAGCGCCCGCACATGCTGATGGTCAACGCGAGCGAAACCCACGCCGTCGTGGCCTTCGTCGCCACCGGGCACGTCCTGTTCTTGGACGCGCCATCGCGGGCCCCGGTCGCCTGCCTCGACGTCGGGGAGCAGGCCCACGCCGCCTACCCGGCGCCCGACGAGTCCTACGTCATCGTCGCCAACCAAAACGGCAAGCTGCTGCAGCGCATCAGCACCGACTACCCGGCCGGGACCTTCGACCTGGACGACGGGGCGACGCTCGACCTCGCCACCTGCAC
>CADCWG010000117.1 GCA_902806335.1 uncultured Thermomicrobiales bacterium
CGATCTGACGACGGCTCCCCGGCCCGCTCCCCAAAGCGGACGGCACGGGGCAGCCGCACAGGCACCGCACGCCGTCCACTCTATCAGATAGGAGACGCTCTCACGTCAGGTTTGGTTTCCGATCGCATCGCGGACCGCGTCGAGGCGGCCGGCGAAGGGCCCGTCGAGGGGCACCGAGATCAAGGTGACCCGACGCCGATCGGGCCCCGCGGGCTCGAGCCGGACCAGCAGGTAGGCGTCCGGCAGCAGCCCGACCGCCCGTTCCGGCCACTCGACCACCGTCACCCCGTCGGCGGGCATCGCGTACTCGTCCCAGCCGATCCCGTCGAGGTCCTCCGGACCGGCGAGGCGGTAGAGGTCGATGTGGTAGAGCCGCAGCGGCACGCCGGCGGCGGACCGCCCCTCGTGCTCGTTGGCCAGGGTGAACGTCGGGCTCTGGACCGCCTCGGCCACGCCCAGCCCCGCGGCGATCCCCTGGGCGAGCGTCGTCTTGCCGGCGCCGAGGTCGCCGTCGAGCAGCACCACGTCGCCCACCCGCGCGAGGCGGCCGATCGCCTCGCCGATCTCCCGTGTCCGCCGCGGGCTGTCGCTCACCACGCTCGTCTCGGGCGCGCCCGGGTGTCCCATGCCTCCCCTATTGCCTCCCCTACACCACCCCTACCCCTCCCCTACCCCAGGAACGCGTCCCGCCCCAGCCCGCGGAGGGCGGCGAAGCGCTCGAGCGTGTGCTCCGCCCCGTCCCAGGGGCCGGCCCCCACCTTCGCCGCGTACTTGCCCTGGCGCACCAGGACGCCGGTCAGGGGCAGCCCGAGCTCGCCGAGCGCGGTTCGCACCGCGGTGATGTTGTCCGGCTTGTCCTCGACCAGCACGAACCGGTCGGCGGGGAAACTCGCCGCGACCTCGACCATGTGCTCCTGCTTGTGTCCGTAGACGAGGACGAAGCCGTCGACGGCCGGGTCGAGGCCGGCCCGGGCGATCTTGCTCGGCTGGTAGGCCGGGTCGCCGTCGGAGAGGATCGCCACCCGGCCCAGCGTTCGCAGGTGGGCGACGGTCTCGAAGACCTGGGGGTAGAGGAAGTCGGCGTAGGGGAAGCCGACGACGAGGTCGGCCAGGGCGTAGACCTCCCCCCGCCGCGTCTCCAGGTCCTCGGCGATCTCGGCGGCGCCCCAGAAGCGGGCGAGGGTCAGGGGGTAGCTGACCACGCTGGTCTCGGCGCGGACCGCCTCGTAGACGGACCAGAAGCGCTCGGTCTCCGCCGGGCCCAGGCGCGCCAGGATCCGGCGCGCCAGCTCCGCCTTGGCGGCGTCGTTATCGAGCAGGGTGTTGTCGACGTCGAGCAGAAAGGTCAGGCGGGGGCTGGCGGGCAGGGGGCTGACGGACATCGGGTCGTGCTCCTGACGGCGGCGCGAGGCGCCGAAGTGTGGGTCAGACGACGGACCGCCGTCGCGCCGCCCGATGGTCTGCGGTTTCGGGAAGCCAGTCCGATGCCACGCTCGGAGCCATCGCTCGCCTATCCGCGGGGAGGGGACCACCTCCCGCGTGATCGCCGGCCCGCCGGTCCGCCGACGCGAACCGGTTCGTCGCCGCTCCGCCTCGGATCCGGACCAACCGCCGGGCGACCCCGCGGGCTCAGGAGCGGACAGGATCCACGCGGCGCCAGATCGGAACTTGGAACTCCGTGCCCAAGGGCTCTGGAGCCCTAGCCCATCCGAGGGAAGGCCAGCACCGCGCCGCGGACCGAGACCGTCACCTGATCGCCCGGCCGGATCCCGCCGTAGGTGCCCAGCCGTGCCCGCAGCACCCGGCCGCTGTCGAGCCGGACCGTGACCAACTGGTCGTGGCCGTAGAAGGCGCGGGTCACGACCGTGCCGCTCGCCCCCGCCGGTCGACCCGGACCGTCGCCCTCCCCCGCGTCCTCGCCCGGGCCCGGGGCGCTCGGGGCGCCGGGGGCCAGCGCGAGGCGAACGCTCTCCGGCCGCAGCATCACCTCGACCGGCCCGGTCGCCCCGCCGCTCGCCGGCAACTCGCCGAGCTCGGTCGCGACCCGTCGACCCAGGCCGTCCCCGGGCAGGAACTGGGCGTCGCCGACGAAGGCGGCGACCGCTCGGCTGACCGGCCGGTGGTAGAGCTCTTCGGGGTTGGCGTCCTGGACGACCCGCCCGTCCCACATCACCGCGATCCGGTCGGCCAGGCTCAGCGCCTCCTCCTGGTCGTGGGTGACCAGGATCGCGGTCGCCCCGGCGTCGCCCAGGATCTGGCGCACCTCGGCCCGGACCTGGGCCCGCAGCTCGGCGTCGAGGTTGGAGAAGGGCTCGTCGAGAAGAACGATCGCCGGCTCCGGCGCGAGCGCCCGCGCCAGCGCGACCCGCTGCTGCTGGCCGCCGGACAGCTCGTGCGGCATCCGCTCGCCGAGCCCGGCCAGCCCGACCGTCTCCAGCGCCGCCGCGACCCGGTCGGCGCGGTCGCGCCCCCGTGGCAGGCCGAAGGCGACGTTCTTGGCGACGCTCAGGTGGGGGAACAGCGCGTAGTCCTGGAACACCATCCCGACCCGGCGCCGCTCCGGCGGCTCGGCGCGACCGGGGCGGGCGACCAGGCGCCCGTCCACCTCGACGGTCCCCGCGTCGGGCTCCTCGAGCCCCGCGATCATCCGCAGCGTGGTGGTCTTGCCGCACCCGGACGGGCCGAGCAGCGCCACGAAGTCGCCCCGCTCGGCGACGAGGTCGACGCCGTCGACGACCGGCCCGGCCCCGAACGACTTCGTCAGCCCGGCGCACCGCAGCGCGGGACCCGCCGCCGTGGTGGGGTCCTCGGCACCCGACGCGCGGGTCGCGGGCACGGCGGTCAACGGGACGATCCGGGGCGTCCACGACAAATCCGCCCCAGGCCGGTGGGCGGGACGGCGCACAGCGCGTCGAGTCGTGGCGGTGGGGCCTGGGGCGGACGGCAGCGGAAGGTCATCTCAGGAGGGAAGCCTACCGTAGATCAGTCCCGGCCGACCCGGGCGGTCCGATCCCGCGCCACCAGGAGCAGCGTCGGCACGGCCGAGACGGCGATCAGGAGCAGCGCGGGCGCGGCGGCCTTGCCGTACGCTCCACCGCCGGTCGCGTTCCAGACGGAGGTCGCCAGCGTGTCGTACTCGATCGGGCTGAGGAAGAGGGTGATCGGCAGTTCCTTCATCACCGTCAGGAAGACCAGCGCCGCGCCCGCCGCCAGCCCCGACCGGGTCAACGGCACCGTCACCCGCCAGGTAGCGCCGGCCGGTCCGCGTCCCAGCCCCCGCGCCGCCTCTTCCAGCCGCGGGCTGACCTGGAGCAGGGAGGTCCGCACCGCGCCGACCGCCTGGGGCAGGAACCGGACGACGTAGGCGAGGACCATCAGCGGGAGCGTCTTGTACAGGGGCGTCAGGTAGTTGGCGCCGAGGAAGACGAACGCCAGACCGACCACGATCCCGGGCAGGGCGTATCCGAGGTAGGTCACCCGCTCGGCGAGCCCCGCGACCCGGCCCGCGTAGCGCACCGCTAGCGTCGCGACCGGCAGCGCGGCCAGGGTCGCCGCCGCCGCGGCGAGCGCGCTGACCGACACCGAGTGGACCGCGGCGGTCGCGAGCCCGTCGAGCCCTTCCCCGCCGGAGACGCCCCGGAGCAGCCAGAAGACCAGCACCCCCAGCGGCAACCCGAGCGCCAGCCCGACCACCGACGCGCAGTAGGCCAGGGCCGGCCAGCGCCAGCGCCCGAGCGCGATCGGCTTGGGCCGCCGGGCCGCGCCGCCGCCTAACCGGTGGTAGGCCGCCCGGCCCCGCAGCCGCGCCTCGGCGAGGACCAGCCCGGCGGCGAAGGCGACCAGCAGCAGCGCCAGCGCCGCCGCCAGCGTGCGGTCGAACGAGGCCCTGTACTGGACGTAGATGGCGCGGACGAAGGTGTCGTAGCGGAGCAGGGTGACGACGCCGAAGTCGCTGACGGCGTAGAGCGCCGCCAGCAGCGCCCCCGCCGCGATCCCGGGCCGGAGCTGGGGGAGGGTGCAGCGGAAGAACGCCCGCCACGGCCCGTGGCCGAGCCCCCGGCTGGCCTCCTGGAGGGCAGGGTCGAGGCCCCGCAGCGCCGCGCGGACGCTCAGGAAGACGTAGGGGTAGGTGAAGAGCGTCAGCGTCAGCCAGGCCCCGAAGAAGCCGTAGATGGTCGGCAGTCGCTCGACCCCCCACCGCTCCAGCGAGCCCTGGAGGGCGCCGCGCGGGCCGAGCGCCGCGACCACCGTCAGCGCCCCAACGTACGACGGGACCACCAGCGGCAGCGCCGCCGCCATCGCCCACCACCGCCGCAGCGGCAGATCGGTCCAGGACGTCAGCCAGGCCAGCGGGACGGCGATCGCCGAGCCGGCCGCCGCGACCGCCAGCGCCAGCAGCGCGGTGTTGGCCAGCACCCGGGCGGTGCGCGCCCGCAGGACGAGCCCCCAGACGTCGCCGCCGGACTCCCCGGCGCGGATCACCAGGTACACCAGCGGCGTCAGCATCAGGAGGCCCGCCAGCACCGCCGGCAGCCAGACGACCACGGGCGGCCGCCCCCGACGGACACGGACGCCGCCCCGTCCCCTCCACGGCGCGGCCAGCGCGCCTCCGCCCGCGGCGCTCGCGCCGCGGACGAGGGAGGCCGGCTTGGCTGCGGGGCGGGGCCGGAGCGTCAGCAACGCGGGACTCCTCGGGGCGGTCGGCGGGGCGAGGAGGGCGGGTCGACCCGCCCTCCTCGCCCCCAACGATCTAGATGATGCCCAGCTCGGTCAGCAGCGCGAGCGTGCCTTCGAGGTCCGCCAGGTCGCTGAGGTCGATCTCCGGGCCCTGGACCTCCTCGAGCGGACGGAGCCCCTCGGCGAGCGGCACCCCCTGGATCAGCGGGTACTCGAACGTCTGCTCGGCGAAGTACGCCTGCGCCGGCTCCGTCAGCAGGTAGTCGACCACCGCCTCGGCCTGCTCGGCCTGGTCGGTCCCGGCCAGGATGCCGACGCCGGCGACGTTGACCAGCGAGCCGGGGTCGCCCGCCTGGAAGAAGTGGTTGGCGATCGGGAGTTCGGTCTGCTCCTCGGCCTGGATCTCGTAGAGGTAGTAGTGGTTGACCAGGCCGACCTGGATCTCCCCCCGCCCAACGGCGCGGACGACGTCGCCATTGCTCTCGAAGACGACCGGGTCGATGCCCTGCATCGCTTCCAGCCAGGCGCGGGCGCCCTCGTCGCCTTCCAGGACCCGCAGCGCGGTCACGAAGGCCTGGAACGAGGCGTTGGTCGGCGCCCAGCCGACCTGGCCCTCGAATCCAGCCGTCGGGAGGTCAAGCACCGACGCCGGCAACCGATCCTCGGTCACCTGGTCGGTGTTGTAGACCAGCACCCGGGACCGGCCCGAGATGCCCACCCAGAGCCCGTCCGGCGAGCGGAAGCGCGGGTCGACCCGCTCGAGCAGCTCGGCCGGCAGCTCCTGCAGCCGCCCCTCGGCGGCGAGCGCGCCGAGCGCGCCGGCGTCCTGAGCCAGGAACAGCCCGGCCGGGGTGTTCTCGCCCTCCTCGAGGATCTGCGCCGCCAGCTCGGAGGTGCCGGCGTACTCGACCTCGAGGTCGACCCCCGTGCCGCCCTCGATCCGCGGGACCAGGTCCCCGACCAGCTCCTCGTTCCGCCCCGAGTAGACGACCAGCTCGCCCGCCGAACCGACCGGCGTGCCGCCGGGGGCCGGGGTCGCCTCCTCGTCCTCGCCGGCCTCCGGGTCGGCCTCCGGATCCGGGGCCGGGTCCGGCGTCGCGTCCTGGGCACTCGCTCGCTCGAGCGCGTAGCCCGTGGCGGCCATCCCGGCCGCGCCGGCGGTCGCAAGGCGGACCAGCCGGCGCCGCGTCAGCGTCTGCTCGTCGGCCAGCACGGCAGCCTCGGCGGCGATGAGCGGCGCCGTTCGCGCCTCGTGGTCGTCGGTCGGGTTCGGGGCCACGGTCCGCTTCCCCTCCATGTCTACGCGCTCCCTGCCAATCCTGAGTTGATTGCTCGGGATTGATCCTACGCTAGTCCGATCGGTCGTCCGGTGTCAAGCGGCACCCGGCAGCCCTTCCGTTCCATCGGGATCGAGCGACGTTAGACTCCTCACTGCGCGGTCACTACCTCGCCCGAGCGACAACCAGCGGGAAGTCCCCAAGATGGCCAACGTCTGGCGCATGCAAACACATGACATGGCGCCTAACTGCGACCACGCTTCGTTGCCTCCATGCTGTCTCCGGGCACGGGGCCACGTCAGGGGCTCGGTGGCTCGCTTCGGCGCGTACGCAGCGGTGAATGGGCTGCAGACAGCGCCGATGGTCGCTAAGCCTGCGGCCCCCGCTCAGGGCCCGGTAGTAACTGCCGAGGGTGACCAGCCGCTGTGGGCGTGGTCGGCCGCCGAACACCAGATCGGCCGTCACCGGGATCGTTACGCCTTCGCCGTCCGCGAGGTCACAGGAGATCCTGCCCACTGGCCTGGACCGGGCCCAACCCGACCCCCGTGTTGCCAATGCGGACCTGACTGCCGCCGATTGTCCCCGGCGCGTCCGGTTGGTCGCGGCAGAATCCTGACGGAACGCTCCCCCTCGTTCGCGAACGGGGAACCGGCGTGATCGGTCTCTAACCCTGACGACGGGCAGCGTCGGTCGGTCCGGTCTCCGCCTCGCCGTCGAGCAGCCGGTGGTCGGAGAGCACCAGTTCCCGCACCGTCAGCCCGTCGTCGCTCGCGGTCGCGACCCGGCGCGCCGCCGGCAGCTC
>CADCWG010000118.1 GCA_902806335.1 uncultured Thermomicrobiales bacterium
CGGAACTTCTTCTACACCGTCGGCTTCCGCGACCCGGGTGCCGCCATCGACATGGCGGCGGCGGTCGCGGCGCTCGAGGCGGGACGCGACCGCCTGGCGCTGACACCGTAGGTCGGCGCTGGATGACCGGCTCAAGCTACAGGCGCGGTCGTGCATCGATGGAAAGGGACCTGTCATGGATGCCGCACGCTTCGACACGATCGCCAAACGCTTCGCCGAGCGCCGCCTCACCCGTCGGCAGGCGTTGGCCCAGGGTAGCGCCGGACTGGCATCGGCCGGTGCGGTCGCCCTCGGGGTCGCTACGGCAGCGTCCGCTCAGGACGCTACCCCAGCGCCGGCGGCGGACGCCGAGCGCGGCCCGGTCATGCTCTTCGTCCAGTCGTTCCAATCGGGCAGCGTTGCCGCGAAGGAGGGGGCGGACGGCCGCTACACCGTCACCCTGGAGCAGGGCCTGGGCCAAACCATCTACTTCTCCGACCGACCTCACCGCATCGTCGGGGCAGCCCCGACCCCCCAGTTCCTCGCAGGACTCGGATTCTTTGCCGACAACCCGCCCAACGCCGCGCTGGTGGTCGAGTCCGCCGGTGGAAAGACGGACATCGCGGTGGTCGAGTTGTTCGCCCCGGTCTACGACGAGGCGAGCCACACCGCGACCTACGAGGTGGCGGTGCTCGCCGACTGGGAAGCGTCGACCGAGTTGGGGTTCACCCAGGCACCAGCGGATCTGGCATCCGTCGCGCCCACCTTTGGGGCGGCCCACCTCTTCATCGACGGCTGCGCGGAACGAGACGTCGAGTGCTGGAGCGCCAACCCCGAGGGCGGGGAATCCCGTCGCGGCGTCATTCCCAGCAGGGACTTCGGCGGGTGGTGCTGGAGCCTCGACTCCCTGTTTACCTGCGTGCCGTGCGAAGGACCGTCGCACTGGGGCAGCGCGAACGACAGATTTGCGGAGATCTGCAACCAGCGGTTCGTCGAATGCAACAACGCGTGCTACCAGAAGGGGTTCTGAGCCACGCATCGTTCCCCCGCCGGCCGCTCGCGGCCGGCGGGGCCGGTCGGTGCCCCGCTCTCGGGGCCGCTCTGGGCCGTGCGGCTGTCGAGGATCGGCGCGATCGGGGCGTTTGGGCGTCCCTCGGCCCACCGGAGCGGTGCGCGGGTCGTGCACCACGGCCCCCAAAGCGGCCGGTCGCAAGCCGGCACCGCGTCTGCCGGCAGAGAGCCGCCCGCGACGGAAGGTCGTCGGGCAACAACCACTGGCGCCATTTGAGCCCCGGGGTGGGGAAGAACGGTACCCGACGAGGGCGGTGACGGTGGCGCCCAGCCGCGTCAGGCAAGGCGACGCATCACGCCATAGTGAGACTCGTACCACTCGATGAGCATCGGCGACCGGGAGCGGCGCCGCCAACCGCCAGGGGGCCGTTGATGGACGCCAGCCGCCTCGACCACCTGAGCCGAGCCGTTGCTCGCCACCTGGCCCGATCCCTCTCCCGACGCGCCGCGCTTGGCACCGGAGGCGCTATCGTCGTGGCGTCGGCCGGCCCGCCGACGCTAGCGTCGGCCCGGACGTCAACGCCGGCAGCGACCCCAGCGGAGGCGCCGGTCGCGTTCCTCTACGTCCAGGTCGCCGAAGCCGGGACCTTCCGCCCCGCCGACGGTCCCGACCTCTACGACCTTGAGCTCCTCCACGCCGGCGGCACGACGCTGGCCTTCGCCGACCGGCCGGCGCGCGCGGTGCGCCTGCTCCCGACCGACGAGGCGCTGGCCGCCATCGGCTTTGCGCCGGTGCCGCCCAACGCTGCGCTGGTGACCGGCCCGGCGAACGGGGAGATGGTGGTCGTGCTGGAACTCCTGGAGGGGCGGTTCGCGACCGAGACGGGCACGTTGACCTACCGCGTGCGCGCGCTAGCCGAGGCGGACCGGGAGCCGCTCCTCGGGGCCATCGAGGAGCGGGCGGTTGTGGCGCCGCCGGCGAGCTTCGCCGCCGCCAACCTCTTCATCGACGACGTCGCGCTGTGCGAAGCAGAAACCTGCGCCGCCGGCCCCGGGAGTTCTCTCTGCGATGTCGCCCTGTCGTACGACCCGAGCACCCAACTCCCCAGCCTCGCCGGCCTCGACCTCTCTAGCTGTGACCTGAGCAACGCCGATCTGAGGGGAGCCAACTTGGAAAAGGCCTATCTGGTTGGGGCCTACCTACCCGGCGCCGGCCTGAGAGGTGCCAATCTGAGCGGTGCCGTCCTGAACTACGCCAACCTGAACTCCGCGACGCTGAGTTCTGCCAGTTTGGCCGGCGCCAGCATGTTCGGCGCCGACCTGGCCTACGCCGATCTGACGGGGGCCGACCTCAGCGGTGCCATCCTCGACCAGGCGATCTGGGCCGATACGACCTGTCCCGATGGAACCAACAGCAATGCCGGATGGGGAGGGACCTGTCTCGAACACCTGTGAGTGCCAATACCCTGGCCGGCGGCCCGGTTCGACAAGGCCGTGACCATACGGGGTCGGGTTGTCCGCCACCTGCAACGTTCGTTCCCGGGCTCTGGCTTGGTTTCTGGCCCCTCCCGGCGGCCGGGAGCGATTCCCGTCACCGACGCGACGGCGACATGATCGCCAATCTTGAGTTGCGACCGAGCCCGAGCACGAATGGAGGAGACATCGCGATGGAAGCAACTGATCCTGGCTCCGTCCCACGTCCGTTTGCCGCCCGACGCGTCTCCCGCCGTCGGGCCTTGGCCCAGGTGGGGATCGGACTGGCGGCGTCCACCTTCGTCGGACCGAACCCAGGACGAGTCGCGGCCCAGGGCAACGCCACCCCGGCCCCGAGCCGAGGGCGCGATCGGGCCGCCGACATCGTCGCTTCGGCCCAGGGGATAATGGAGTCCAGCCACCTGCGGGCGGTGATCCTGCGGGCGACGGTCGGCGGCGAGGAGGTCGTGACCGCCGCCTTGGGCGAATCGGCGACCGGCGTGCCGGCCACGGCCGAGATGCGCTTCCGCAACGGCGCGGTCGCCATCTCCTACATGACCACGCTGCTGCTCCAACTGGTGGATCGGGGCGCGGTCGGGCTCGACGATCCGATCGCGCCCTGGCTGCCCGACCTGCCCGATGCCGACCGGGTCACCCTCCGCATGCTGGCCAACATGACGGCCGGCTACCCCGACTACGTCCAGAACGACCGGTTCGTCGACGGGTTCTACGCCGACCCGTTCCGCGCCTGGACCCCGGCGGAACTCATCGCCATCGGGTTGTCTACGCCCCGGCTGTTCGAGCCCGGCGCGAACTGGGACTACTCCCACACCGGCTACGTCATCCTGGGCCAGGCGCTGGAACGGATCGGCGACGCGCCGCTCGGCACCCTCCTCCAGGACAACGTCCTCGGTCCCCTTGGGCTGACCGGCACCACGAGCGCGGCGACCGCCGCGATCCCGGAGCCGGTCCTGCACGCCTTCACCTCCGAACGGCGCGAGTTCCTGGGCGTCGACCCCGCCATGCCCTTCTACGAGGAGTCGACCTCCTGGAACCCCTCGTGGTCGCTGGCGGAGGGCGCGGTCCAGACGACGACGATCCGCGACATGACCGCGACCGCCGAAGCCATCGGGACGGGGGTGTTGCTGTCGCCCACCGCTCATCGGTCCCAGATCGGGCCGGAACTGTTGGGGTTCGGCGCCCCGCTGGAAGGTTGTCCGGCGTGCCACACCTTGGACGAGTCGTACAACTACGGGCTCGGCGTCGTGCTCGCGGGCCCGTGGATCCTGCAGAATCCCCTGTTCGGCGGCTACGGCGCCATCGAAGCCTACCTGCCGTCGAAGAAAGTCGCGATCGCGGTGGTCACGACCTTCGGGGAGCGGAGCTTCGACGAGCAGGGGAACAATCCGCACGCCCGGGCGAGCTGGAACATCTTCGCAGCGATTGGCTCCAAGCTGGCGCCGGACGATGCGCCGCCAGGACGGCGGTAGCGCCGCGTGAGCCAGTTTGCGGTCGGATCGCTCCGGGCTGGTTCGGACTGACTTGACGGACCGAGCCTAGGTATCCGGCTACCCGGACTCTTAGTACACGGTGGTTGCCGTGCGCGTCACGAAAGGACGTCACACAACATGGACGGACCATGTTCCGCCCCCCCTCCGCGACCTCTCGACGCGCTCCTCACCCGGCGCCGGGCGCTCTTCCAGGCGGGTGCTGGCTTAGCGGCACTCGGAACGGCCGGGGCCAACGCTCGGCCCGGCCGCGCAAGGGCGCAGGATGCCTCGCCCGCCGCGACGCCACCGGCCGCCGAAGCGCCGGGAGCCGTCACCCCGGCTCGGGCGGCGCTCGTGGTCGACCGCCTCCCCGCCCTCGCCCAGGAGATCCTCGCACGAACCGGTGTGCCGGGGATGGCGGTCGCGGTTGTCTTCCACGACGCCGTCACGTTCGTCGGCGGGTTCGGCGTACGCGAACTTGGCGGGAACGAGCAGGTTGACGGGGACACCGTCTTCCAGTTGGCCTCGCTCTCGAAGCCCTTGGCTTCCACGGTCGTCTCCGCGGTGGTGGGCGACGGCGCGCTGGGATGGAACAGCCGCCTGGCCGACGTCGATTCGGGGTTCGCCCTGCACGATAGCTGGCCGACGCAGGACGTGACCCTGGCCGACCTCTTCGCCCACCGGAGCGGTCTCCACGAGCACGCCGGCGACCTGCTGGAGGACTTGGGGTTCGGGCGAGACGAGATCCTCCATCGCCTGCGCTTCCTGGCGCCCGAGTACAGCTTCCGAAGCGGCTACCGGTACACCAACTTCGGGCTCACCGCCGCGGCGGTGGCGGCGGCGGGCGTCGCCGGCATGTCTTGGGAGGACCTGTCCGAGGACCGGCTGTACAGGCCGCTCGGCATGACCCGGACCAGCTCACGCTTCGCCGACTACCTGGCGCGGGACAACCTCGCCGTTCCTCACGTCCGGGTCGACGGTGCCTGGACGGTGACGCCGGAACAGCGGGACCCGGACGCCCAGTCGCCCGCCGGCGGCGTCAGCTCGAGCGCCAGTGACCTCGCCCGCTGGGCGCGGCTGCAACTCGGGCAGGGCATG
Organism: uncultured Thermomicrobiales bacterium; assembly: GCA_902806335.1. GTDB lineage: Bacteria > Chloroflexota > Chloroflexia > Thermomicrobiales > UBA6265 > CADCWG01. The sequence goes on from CADCWG010000118.1 coordinate 5,052, forward strand.
TTCGACGGCCAGCAGCTGATCCCCGCCGAGGCGCTGGCGCCGACCCACGTCCCGCAGGCCGTCAACCACGTTCCAGCAGACCCCGCGACCGAGCGCGCCGGCTTCTACGGCCTTGGGATCGGCGTCGGGTACGACGAGTTCGGCGCGGTGCGGTGGAGCCATTCGGGCGCGTTCTCTCTCGGCGCCGCCACGGCGGTCTACCTGCTGCCAGGGTCGGGGTTCGGGGTGCTGGCGCTCACCAACGGCTACCCGATCGGTGCGCCCGAGGCCCTTTGCCTGACCGTGCTCGACCTGGCCCAGCACGGGGAGGTCGCCCGGGACTGGCTCGCAACGGTGACGCCAGGCTTCGCGACGTTCCAGGAGCCCCAGTACGGCACGGGGACCGCGTGGGATTCCCAACCCGCGTCGGCCACCCCCGCCCTCGCGGCCGACGCCTACGTCGGCACCTACCGCAACGACTACTATGGGGACGCCGAGATCATCCACGCGGACGACGGCTTGGCCCTGTGCCTCGGGCCGAACGCGCGCGAGTTCCCGCTGGCGCACTACGACCGCGACACGTTCTCCTGGCAACCGCCGGGCGAGAACGCGTCGGTCCGCAGCGGCCTCGCCTTCACCGTCGGCGCGGCGGGCGCGGCGGTCGGTTTCGACGACGAGTACCTGGCCAGCGGGGGCGCCGGCACCCTGACGCGCGCAGAGGGAGCCGAACGATAGCGGCGGGGAGCCCGTCCGGGTGTCGCACGTCCGCCGCGCAGGGGCGTGACCGTCTCGTGGCCATCGCGGCAGTTCGCCTCGCGGTATCGTCTTCTAAGCGCCGGGCGAAGGACCCGGCGGAAGGTCGGTGCCTGAACTAGGAGCGGCAATCGTCGGAGGGGGATGCATGGGTCGAGACCGCGTCGTGTGATCCCGACCCGCAGCGGCCGCGAGCTCGTGTTCGGGCTCTACCTCAACAACGTGCCGCTCGCCGACCCCAACGACGTCTTCGCCGTCGTCGCCGAGCACGGGGCGATCGTCGAGGCGCTCTTCGAGCGGTTCTGAGCCGCGGCGGCGCATTCATCGGTTTCGTGAGGACCGCCCTGCTTGAGGGCCGTCGTCGGTCGCTGCGGGCGGCGGGGACAGCCCGCCGCCCCAGGCAGGAGAACCCCCCGTGGACACCGCGCTCCTCCTCGCCCGACTGCTGCTGGCCGCCGTCTTCGGCGTGGCGGGGGCGGCGAAGCTCCTCGACCGGGCGGGGTCGTCCCGGGCGATGCGCGACTTCGGCGTCCCGGCCGGGTTTGCCGGTCCGCTCGGGGCCCTGCTGCCCGTTGCCGAGCTGGCGGTCGCCGTCGCCCTGCTGCCGACCGGGCTGGCCTGGTGGGGCGGGCTCGGGGCCCTCGCCCTGCTCGCCGCGTTCGTCGCCGGGATCGGCGCCAACCTGGCGCGCGGGCGGACCCCCGACTGCCACTGCTTCGGCCAGCTCCACTCGGCGCCGGCCGGCTGGCCGACCCTGGCGCGGAACGCCGTCCTGGCGCTCGTGGCGCTCTTCATCGTCGGGTTCGGCGGCGACGACGCGGGGCCGAGCCTGGTCGGGTGGCTGGGCGACCTCGGCGGCGGCGAGCGGCTGGCGCTCGCCGCCGGCGCCGCCGGCTTCGCGCTGCTCGCCGCGCAGGGCTGGCTGCTCGTCCAGCTCCTC
>CADCWG010000119.1 GCA_902806335.1 uncultured Thermomicrobiales bacterium
CCGCCGCGGCGCTCGCCGACACGGCCGACGCGCCACCCGACTCGTCCCCGACGGCTGCGGCCGGCGCACCGGCCGCCGGCACGCCACCGGCCGACCTCCCGGCAACGCTCGCTCGCCTCGAAGCCCAGGGCCGGCTGACGCCCCGGGTGACCGCGGTCGCCGACTTCTACCACGTCTCCAAGAACATCCAGGACCCGGAGGTCGCCGCCGACGGCTGGGCGCTGACCGTCGGCGGGCTGGTCGAGCGGCCGCGCGACTACACCCTCGCCGAGCTGACCGAGCGGGCGACGACCCGGAAGATCACGACCCTCGGCTGCATCTCGAACGAGCTCAACGGCGACCTGATCGGCACCGCCGAGTGGACCGGCGTGCCGCTGGCCGACCTGCTGGCGGAGGTGGGGGTCGCCACCACCGCCGTCGACGCCGTGCTCCGCTGCGCCGACGACTACGCCGACTCGATCCCCGTCGCCCGGGCGCTCGACCCCGACACGCTGGTCGTGGTCGGCATGAACGGCGCCCCGCTGCGACCCGACCACGGTTTCCCGGCCCGCCTGATCGTGCCGGGCATCTACGGGATGAAGAACGTGAAGTGGCTGGAGACGGTTGAGCTCACCGCCGACGACTTCCAGGGCTACTGGCAGACGCGCGGCTGGAGCGACCCGGCGCCAAACCAGATCTGGGCTCGGATCGACACCCCACGCCACCGCGAGACGCTCGCCCCCGGTCCGGCCGTGGTCGCCGGGGTGGCCTCCGCCGGCGACCGGGGGATCGCCCGGGTCGAGGTCAGCCGCGACGGCGGCACGACCTGGACCGACGCGAGCCTCGAGCCGGCGGTCAACCCGCCGCTGACCTGGGTCCGCTGGGCACTGCCGTTCGTCGCCGAGCCGGGCGAGCTGCGGCTGCGGGTCCGCGCCACCGACGGCACGGGGACCGTCGCGGACGAGCGTGAGCGCCCGCCCCTCCCCGACGGCGCCACGGGCTGGCCCCGCCGCTCGATCCTCGTCTCGGAGTAGGTCGCTCCTCCTTCGCGGGACTTGCGTCTGTGACAGAGATGACCCGGTCGGGAGCCCCGCCGCGCGCCTCCCGATCGGGCCGACCGCTAGGTCAACGGCGTTGCGGCCGGCGTCCCTGGGGTGCCGACCGGCGTCCCCGGCGTGGCGGCCGGCGTCGGCAGCAGGGCGCCCGTCCAGGCGGCGGCAATGTCGAGGTCAGCCGGGAGGAGGCCGCGGCCGACCATCCAGGCGGCGTAGGCGTCCCAGCGCTCGGCCGCCTGGACGCCGAAGGCGGGGACGCCGTCGGTCCAGAGCGGCGCGAGCAGCACCAGCCCCTCGGCCTCGACGGCGCGGTCGAGGTCCGGGCTGGCCGCGACCAGGGCGTCGAGCGCCGCATCCTGCTCGGCCGCGGCGGCCCCGTAGCCGAGGCGGGCCGCGCCGAGGAAGGCGGCGACCAGGTCGGGTCGGTCGGCGACCGTGGCTTCGCTCGCCACGAGGACCAACTCGTAGTAGTCGGGCACGCCCCAGTCCTGCACCCGCAACGTCGCGACCGGGTACCCCTCGCGCTCGGCGAGGATCGTCTCGTGGGTGACGTAGGCGCCCATCACCGCGTCGACCCGGCCGGAGATGACCGCCGGGATCAGGTCGAACCCCACGTTGACCAGCTCGATGTCGTCCAGGGCGGCGCCGTCGGCCTCGAGCATCGTCGCCAGGAACTGCTCCTGGCTGGGGATGCCGGGGTAGCCGACGATTCGCCCGACCAGGTCGGCGGGTCGGTCGATGCCGCGCTCCGCGAGGCTCATCACGACCTGCAGCGGGTGTTGGACGAGCGCGGCGACCGAGACCACCGGGACCCCGGCGGCGCGGGCGAGGAGGACGTCGGTCTGGTAGGAGATGCCAAAGGTGTCGCGCCCGGCGCCGACGGTGGCGAGCACGGTGGTCGGGTCGGGCGGGGTGAAGAGGTCGACGGCGAAACCCGCCGCGGCGAAGCCGCCCCGCGCCTGGGCGAGGAAGAGCCCGGCGTGGTTGGCGTTCGGGTACCAGTCGAGCCCGACGCTGACCGCCTCCCCGCCCTGCGCCCCGGCGGGAACCGCGCCCACCACGCTCCCATGCCGGCCGCGGAGCACGCCGCCCAGCGCGGCGCCGGTCAGCGCCAGCGGCAAGCGTACCCGCGCCCGGCTGGCGATTCGCCGCTCCGTCCCGGATCCCCGACCCGCCGCTCGACCCACGCCCATCGTCGTCCCCCCGGTCCGACCCCCGCCGGGCGTCGGACATAAGATGAGCGCCGGCCGGGGGTACGGCGGCGCTCGGGGGAGAAGGGCAGGGGTCGCCCACCATCCCTGCGCGGGCATTACCCCGATCAGGTTCGACGGTCGGCGGCGGCGCCAGGTCCCACGACCCGACCGGCCCCCCTCTCAGCCCGGCTCCCCGAGCTCCCGCAGCGGCGCTCTTCGTCTGTGCGGTGAAGCGTAGGGATGCCGACCGTGTCCGTCAACGTCCGGTCCGGACGCCGGCGACGCGGCGACGACGTCGACTACACGGTTGAACCACCGCCGCGGGCCCGGTCCGGCCGGCGGCGCGGCGGTGCCGGCGACCGCCTCCGGCCCGCCACGGGAAGGTACAGGCGACCGATCGGTCAGGCGGCCGACACCCCCATGGCGTCGCCGGCCGGAGCGGCCGGGTGGGTCGCTCAGCTCGGGGCGACGTAGGACTGGAGTTCCTCCGAGACGAGGAAGAGGGCGTCGGCGATCCGGGCGACGGCCGGGACGAGCCGCGCTTGCTCGTCCGGGTCCTCCCAGGACGCCAGGAAGGCCTCGTAGGTCGGCCACCAGGACTCGGTCACGAACCGGTACGGGGGAGCGTCGGAAGCGGGGCGGTCCAGCCCGACCCTGGGCGTGCCGAGGACGCGGCAGAAGTCTGCGCGGACCACGCCCGGGCGCGCGATGTTGGCCGCGTGGTGCTCGGTCGTTCGCCAGCGGACGAACGCGTCCTCGTCCGTCCCCGGCGGCAAGTTGTAGAGCACCGTCACCTTGATCACGCCGACCTCCCCACCGTCCCTGCTCCCCGTCCGGGCCTCACGGTGCGATTCTAGGCCGAGCGACCCGGCTGGCGGCGGGACGGGCGAGTAGACGGCGGGACTGGGCCGCCGTCCCGCGGCCCATGCCGTTGGCTCGGGACGCCGCCGCCACCATCGTCCACCGGGGTGCACCCCGCCCCTCCCCACGCCGCGGGCCGGGGGCGGTGGTGACGAGCGCCTCGGCCCGGACCCAGCCGCGTCTCCACTCCGGGTCGGGAGGCAACGGACGCGGCCCGTCGACCTGCCCGCCCGCCGCCCACCGCCCGCCGCCAGAGAGCGGTCCCGCGCTGGTCCCGTTCCCCGCCTCGCCGCCGGCCGGGACCGTCCGCCTCGCTCCGGACAGACCAGCCGCTACCGCCCGGCGGCGCCCGGTGAGGCAACGGGGTAGAACCGTCCGTCCGCGAGGGCGTAAGGTGACGCGCCCGTCCGCACGCCCGGCGGGGCATGCGGGCATCACCCGGGGCCCTCCATCCCACGGTCCGTCGCCTCCGCCCGGTGTTGTCCCCCGTCTTGCCCGCCGACGACTCCGGCGAGCCACCGCAGTGACCCACCGAGAGGACCGTCGGACCATGCCCGTCACCTCCCCCCCTCGTCCCGGCACCCGCACCCCGCCCGGCCCGGCCCGGGCCTGGCTGCTGGCGATCCGGCCGAAGACCCTGCCCGCGGCGATCGCGCCGGTCGTGGTCGGCACGGCGCTCGCCGCCCGCGACGACGGGTTCGCGTTCGCGGCGGCGCTCGCGGCGATCGCGGTCGCGCTGCTCCTCCAGATCGCGGCCAACCTCGCCAACGACGTCTTCGACTTCAAGCGCGGCGCCGACACCGCCGACCGCGTCGGCCCCGTTCGCGTCGCCCAGGCGGGCCTGATCCCGCCGGCGCGCCTGCTGACCGCGACCTGGGCGGCGCTGGCGGCGGCGACGGTGCCCGGGCTCTACCTCGTCTGGCGGGGCGGCTGGCCGCTCCTCGTCATCGGCGCGCTCGCCCTCGTCGCGGCCGTCGCCTACACGGGCGGGCCCGTCCCGCTCGGCTACCTCGGTCTCGGCGACGTCGCGGTCTTCGTCTTCTTCGGGCTGGTCGCCGTGGCCGGCACCTACGCCACCCAGACCCGGGACTTCTCCGCCCTCGCGCTCGCGGCGGCGGTGCCGATCGGGGCGCTCGCGACGGCGATCCTGGCGGTCAACAACCTGCGCGACGTCGCGGGCGACCGCCGGGCCGGCAAGCGGACGCTGGCGGTCCGGCTCGGCCCCGACGGCGCCCGCGCCGAGTACGTGGCGCTGCTCGCTGCGGCCTACCTCTCGCCGCCGCTGCTCTGGCTGGCCGGACCGCTCTCGGCCTGGGCGCTGCTGCCGTGGCTGACGCTGCCGCTGGCGGCCGTCCTGGCGCGAAAGGTGCTGACCGAGACCGGCGCCGCCCTCAACGCCCGTCTGGCCGGCACCGCACGGCTCGAGATCCTCTTCGCCCTCCTCTTCGCCGCCGGCATCCTGCTCTGAGCGCCGTCAGGGCGGAGGGTCTGATCTCCGCGCGGACCGTCCCGCGCCGCCATCCCATCGAGTGGGCCGGGCACCCCAGACCCCCCGCGCCCCCTCCCTCCGGTCGTGGGGGTCGGTTGGCAAGGGAACCTGTCATCGCGTCACCGTCCGACCGCCAGGAGCACCATGACCGCCCCGCCGCCCTCGTCGCCCCCGCCGCCGCCCGAGCCCGGCTTCCGCCGTGGCGCCCTCCAACCCGCGGCCGAGGTCCGGACCATGTTCGGCCGGATCGTCGCCCGCTACGACCTGGTCAACCGGCTGATGACCGGCGGCCGCGACGTCGCCTGGCGCCGCATGGTCGCCCGCGCGGCGGTCGCCGGCGGCCGGGACGGGCGGGTCCTCGACGTCGCGACCGGCACCGGCGACCTCGCCCTGGCGCTGGCCGAGGCGGGGGCCCGCACCGTCGTCGGCGTCGACTTCGTCGCCCCGATGCTGCGGGCGGCCGACGAGAAGGCCGCCAAGGTCGCCGTGCGCACGGGCCAGTTCCCGCCCGTCGCGCTCGTGGTCGGCGACGCGCTGCGGTTGCCCTTCGCCGACGGCCGCTTCGACGCCTGCACCGTCGCCTTCGGGCTGCGGAACATGGCCGACTACGAGGCGGCGCTGCGAGAGATGGCGCGGGTCCTCCGCCCGGGCGGCCGCCTGGTCTGCCTGGAACTGACCCCCTACCGGGTGCCCGTGCTGAGGGCGATCTTCGGCTGGTACTTCGCCCACATCGTGCCCGCGGTCGGGGGCTGGCTGAGCGGCGACCCGGCCGCCTACCGCTACCTGCCGACCTCGGTCGCCGCCTTCCCCCCGGCGCGGGAACTGGAGGCGATGATGCGCCGGGCCGGGCTGACCGGCGTGCGCCACCGCCGCCTCGGCGGCGGCGCGGTCGCGATCCACACCGGCGAGAACCCGCCGGGGCCGACCGCTCCCGTCGCAGGGAGCCCCGACGCGGGGCCGCCTTCCAGCTAGCGCGGACCTCCGCGGCGGTGGCCGCTCGTCCCGTCGATGGTCGCTTTTTGCCGCCAGGCGGTGGCCCTGCCCGTCGGGGGCGACCACGCCGACGCGGGGTGATCGACGGGCGTCGCCGGCCCCGACCCGGGGCAGCGGTCTGCCGGCCTCCGCGGGGAGTCCCGAGCACTCCCCGGACGGGCCGCGCAGGCGTCGGGGGGCGCCAGCACCGTTCGAGTGACGTCAAAGATCCGTGCCCCCGCGCGCGCGCCGCCGCCTCGTGGTCGGCAGGTCGATCCCCCCGGACGCTTGCGGCCCGTCAACCGGGTTTCGCCGGAAGGGTCACGGCATCCCCTGCACCCGCGGGCAGCCGGGCATCCGGCCGGCCCGGGCGCCGCCCCGGACGGGAGAGGTCCTCCGCGGTCGAGGCGCGAGACAGAATCCTACTGTTCCGTGCGGTTTCGGGGGCGCACCGGGGGCCGGTCCGCCCGGGGCCGAACCCCGAGGTCAGAGGCTCAGGGACGAAGCCGGCCGAAGCCGACCGCGGACCTGCCGGGCCAAGCCCAAGCGGTCACCCGGATCCCGGATGACAAGACCGCTAGGCCAGGCCGTGCTCGAGCGCGAGCCGGGTCGCGGCGACGCGGGAGCCGACGCCGAGCTTGCCCAGGATCGCGTGGACGTGCGTGTGGACCGTGCGCGGGCTGAGGAAGAGGCGCTCGGCCACCTCACCGTTGGTCAACCCCTCGGCGACCAGGCGCAGCACCTCCCGCTCCCGCGGGCTGAGGCCGGCGAGCGGCGAGCCGGGTGGAGAGGCGTCCGCCCCTGGCTCGCCCGGAGTAGGGCGTTCGGGCCCAGACCCGGATCGGGAGAGGTCGCCACCCGCGCTGGGGGCGCGGGAGGACAGGGGCCGCGCGGCACGCCCGGCCAGCCGCGCGGCCTCCTCGGCCGCGGTGACCGGCGAGAGAGAGCGCCCGGCGCGGACGGCCGCCGCGTACTCGTCGTCGCCCAGGCGAGCACGCGCGAGGGCGGCCGATCCGGCGCCGTCGACAACACTGTGGAGACCGGACGCCTCGGCGCCGGTCGCCGCCCGCAGCGTGGCG
>CADCWG010000120.1 GCA_902806335.1 uncultured Thermomicrobiales bacterium
ACGGTCGCGTCGGCGGACCGCTTGCCTGACCCGGCTATACTTTTTCGACCGCGGTCCCGATATTCTCCACCGGTTCGAGCCGCACGCAATGGGATAGGACGTCGAGCACAGCATGAGCACCGAGACCAACCAGGCCTCCGCGATCCGCCAGCGCCTCGACAAGATCGGGGTGCGTCTTTGACTTGCCCGGCTACGAGCGAGAGATCGAGGACCTCGAACACCGCAGTGGGGAGCCCGGCTTCTGGGACGACCCCGACGCCGCCCAGCGGACGATGCGACACCTCGGGGAGCTGAAGGCCCGGGTCGGCACCTGGCAGGAGGTGGCCGAGGCGGCGGACGACCTGGCGACCCTCGCCGAGCTCGCGGAGAGCGACCCCGATCTCAGCCAGGAGGTCGGCACCGAAGCCGACCGACTCTCCGCGAAGATCGACGGCCTCGAGCTCCAGCTTGCCCTCAGCGGGCCGCACGACGCGTCCGACGCGATCCTCGTCGTCCACTCGGGCGGGGGCGGCATCGATGCCCAGGACTGGGCCTCGATGCTGGTCCGGATGTACCTGCGCTGGGGCGAGCGGCACGGCTTCAAGGCCGATCTGCTCGACAGCACCGACGGGGAAGAGGCCGGGATCAAGAACGCCACTATGGAGTTGCGCGGGCCGAACGCCTACGGACTGGCCAAGTCCGAGGGCGGCTCGCACCGCCTCGTCCGCCTCTCGCCGTTCGATGCCGCCCACCGCCGGCACACCGCGTTCGCCCTGGTCGAGGTGATGCCCGAGATCGACGGCGACGGCGACGGAGAGATCGCGATCGGGCCGGACGACGTCCGCGTCGACACCTTCCGCTCCTCCGGGGCCGGCGGCCAGCACGTGAACAAGACCGACTCGGCGGTCCGCTTGACCCACCTCCCGACCGGGATCGTGGTCACCTGTCAGAACGAGCGGAGCCAGATCCAGAACCGGGAGTCGGCCTTCAAGATTCTCCGTGCCCGGCTGCTCGAGCGGCGGCTGCGCGAGGAGGCGGAGGAGCGGGCGCGGCTCAAGGGCGAGCACACGGCGGCGGGCTTCGGGAACCGGATCCGCTCCTACGTCCTCCATCCCTACACCCAGGTCACGGACCATCGGACCGATACCACGGTCGGTGACGCCCACCGCGTCCTCGACGGCGACATCGATCCGTTCATCGACGCTTTCCTGCAGCAGCAGGTGGGAACCGACGAGGCGGAGTCCGGCGTTCTCACGAGGACGGACTCGTAGCCCATAGACCGCGTTCCCCCAGATAGGGGTTCGCCATGCCGTGCGCTCCCAAGCTGCCGGGCAACTCAGGCCTCCGCGGCCGCCGGGCGAGCCGAGGAGAGCCGACCGGACCGCCCAGCGCGGGCCTCCGTCGCTCGTCCGAGCGGGCGGCCAGGACCGGTGTCAGGGGTAGAACGGCGGCCGACCGGAGGGCGTGCCGGATCGTCGCCGGGCGGCCGACGGGCGCGTGCTAGACTCGTCGGCCAACGGTCAACGACGCTCGAGCGAGGCAGGAGGGAAGGCGGTTTGGCAACGGCGCTGATCCGGGAGCAGGCCCAGCGGGCGCGGATCCTCGACCCGGCCGCGATCGAGGCCAAGCTGGCGCTCAACGCCTACAACGTGGACCGTCAGCGGGCCCACATCCGGATCATCGACCACGACGTCTGCCTCCAGTGTGAGCGCCAGCAGTGCATCAACTGCTGCCCGGCGAACTGCTATTCCCCGCGGGACGACGGTCGGGTCCTCTTCTCCTACGAGGGCTGCGTCGAGTGCGGCACCTGTCGGATCGTCTGCCACGTCTATGACAACATCGAGTGGACCTACCCCCGCGGCGGCTTCGGCATCCAGTACCGCTTCGGCTGAGGCCGGGTAACCGTCACCGGCCTCGTTCCCCGCCCCCAGATCCGAGGAGCCGCCGTGTACTGGACGAAGCGCCACGCGCTTGTCTGCACCGCCGTGCACTGCCAGCAGAAGGGCGCCATGGACGTCGCCGGCCTCCTCCGGCTGGCCGTCCTGCGCCAGGGCCTTGACACGGAGATCCTGGTCAACAACTGTGGCACGATCGACCTCTGCGATATCGGGCCGAACGTGGTCGTGTACCCCGACAACGTGATCCTGCGGGGCGTGACCAAGCAGGACATCCCCGACATCGTCGCCTATCTGCGCGGGGGGCCGGTCGTCGAGCGGCTGACGCTGGGCGCGGATACGCCCGAGGAGCGGCAGCGGCGCGCGCTCTACGCCGACGCGGTCGTCGGCGAGGCGACGCGACCGACGCCCGAGTTCCTGGCCCTCGCCGCGCGGCACGGGTTCGACGACGCCTGGATAGCGGAGCAGCAGCGCCGTGGCTTCGTGGCCCGGAAGCCGGGCGCAGACGGAGGCGACGAGACGATCACGGTCACCAAGAAGGCCCGCGCCCGCTATTCCGTCTGACCGTCGACCGGGTGCCGCGGTGGTCCCGCCTTCGACGGCTCTCGGGGAGGAACCGGCGGTCACAGATCGAGATCGGTACGTGATTGTCGGCACCACTTCTGCGCGTCCAGGCGCGGCAAGAACCGGCACGGTCAGGGAGCCCTGTGGCGATAACCCGAGCACGCCCGGACACCGAGGACGCGGCCCCGACCGGGCAGGACGGCGCCGTGCTCGGCGACGCTATCGCCGCACGGGGTGACACGTTCTCTGCCCTCGCCGGCCCCGCGGGCGACCCGCCGGAGTCCGAGGACCGCGCGACGCAGCGGGTCTGGACGTGGCCGCCGCCACGCCGACTCATGGTTCGGATCGGGCTCGCCGCCGCGCTGATCACCGCCGCCCTGCTGACGAACCGATCCTTCCTCGGCTGGGGCCTCTTCGTCGTCTTCGCGGTCCTCTTCGTGCCGCTCGGCCGGTTTCGATCGTTCGTCCTCTCGTTCGTGCCCTACGGCGCGGTCTGGTTCGTCTTCACCGCGCTGCGTTCACTCGCGGACGAGACGGCGCTCGCCCGCTCGATCAACCTCCGCGTGGCCGCCTTCGAGCGCTTCCTCTTCGGCGGAGAGCTGCCGACCGTTACCCTGCAGAACCGCTTCTTCGACGCGGATCACCTGCGGTGGTGGGACTACCTCCTGACCGGGGTCCACTGGTCCTACTTCCTGATCCCGCATGCGGTCGCGGTCCGCCTCTGGTACAAGCACCCGTCGCTCTTCAAGCACTACCTGTGGGCGATGACCCTGCTCCTCACCGTCGGGCTGTTCATCTATTTCTTGATCCCGTCGAACCCGCCGTGGCTCGCCGGCGGGCAGTCGAACACGCCCGCCGCGCCGACGGTCCTTCGGGTCATGCAGCCGGTCGGCGAGCAACTGGGCGGCGGGCTCTACCAGGCGAGCTACCGGGTCATCGGCGAGTCCAACCCGATCGCCGCGATGCCGTCGATCCACATGGCGATCACCTTCCTGCTCGTCTTTCCGGCGCGGCGCTTCGGGCGGCGCTGGCGGCTGGTCGCGCTCGTCTATGCCGGGTCGATGGGGGTGGCGCTCGTCTACCTCGGCGAGCACTACGTCGTCGATGTCGCGGCCGGGATGGCGGTCGCCGCGTACGGCTGGTGGGCGGCCGGCAGCTGGTTGGGCAGGATCGCGCCGGAGATCGAGCGGCGCCTCTATGCGGCCGACCTCCCAATTGCGCCCGTACCCGCCTCCCCGCGCCGGAGCGAGTCCGTCGGTTCGTCCTAGCGCTGAGGCGACAGGAAGTGACGACGTCCGTCCGGTCGCCCGCCCCGTCAGAGCCCAGGCGAATCGCGCTCGCGGTCTCGGTTGGCGGCGTCCCTGCCCCCCGACGTGCGGCGGCGTCCGGAAGCGGTCGGCCCGAGGGCGCCTCGCTGAAGGGGCGCCTCGCGCCGTTTCTCCCGTGGACCGAACTGGGCGAACCGCGCGGGACGCGACCCCCGGGGCGCCGGCGGATGCCGTGGTTCGTGCTGGGCTACCTGACGGTGTCCTGGCTGCTCTTCGCGTGGCAGGCGGAACGTGACGGGAATAGCTGGTCGATCGACGAGCGGCGAGTCGACCACCTCCTCTACCGGATCCCGCGCCTCTCCGAGGACCCGGTGCTGGCGTTCGGCAACCTCTTCACGGGGCCGTTTCTCAACCACGACGCCCCGCAGATGCTGTACGTCACGGTGTTGCTGGCGCTCTTCGGCGCCTCCTTCGAGACCCGCGAGGGGACCCGTCGCGCCGCCCTCGTCTTCTTTGGCTCCACCCTGGCCGCATCGGTGGGAGCGGGCCTCGTCCTCCACCTCATCTACCCGGAGTTCCTCGACGCCACGATCCTGCGCCGGGCGTGGGAGCGAACCTGGAGCGGCGGCAGCGCGGGCGCCTTCGGCCTCATGGGCGCGCTCGCCGGGCGCGCCCGACGTCCCTGGCCGCTGCTTGCCCTCTTCGTCCTCTGGGAAGCGACGTTCGCGTCCCTCTACCGGATCTACACGCCCGCCTTCCACCTGGTTGCCCTGGCGACGGGCTTCGTTGTCGGTCGTCGGCTGGCCCGCCGTGCCGAAGCCGCCGGTAGGAACGCGGCACCCGGCCCCGATTGACGACCGCGGCTGGACCTCAGGACTCCGGTGCGTCGCCCGACATGCCAACGCGGCCTCGAATCTCTGTCCCGGCCGCGCCGTCGGCGAGCCACCGGCCGAAGGGCGCGTTGAGGCGATCGTAGTACTGCCCCATCCCCGGCACGTCGAGGCGCCCGAAGAGCATCGCCACCTCGGCGGCGTCGGCCAACCGGTGCGGGTACTCGTTCCCGCTGTCCCACGCCGCGAAGATCCGTACCAGGCAGGCGCTCAGGCGGGCCACCGAGCCTCGGAGCACGGGCGCGGCCAACGAGCGGCTCCCCGCCGGCGGCCAGTCGCCGAGCCGTGGAGGGGGCCAGTGATCCGGGTCAAAGCCCGGGAACTCGCCGACCGCGTACGGCTCGCCGCTCGACCCGTCGACGACCACGACGCGGGGCGGCGCGTAGAGCCCGCGCTCGCCGCGTTCGACGGCCAGGATCGCCAGCGGCACCTCGACCCGTCCCGGGTAGCGCCCCGACGGGACCGGAAAGCGGGGAACGCTCCCCGGGTGATGCGGCGGGTTCGCCGCCCCGAATCCCAGCGCGGCCTCCATCAGCCGGTCGAGCGTCCCCGTCGTCGGTTCGCCGTCTGGCCGGCCCGGTGCCCCAACGGGTGACTCGAAGGTCGCGACCGCCTCGCCCCCATCAGGGTCACGCAGCGTGACCGACCGCCGCCGCGTCGTCCCGGCGACCAGCTCCGTCACCGCACCGATCCGCCAGGGACCGGTCGCGCTCGGGTACGCGTCGAGGTAGGCCCTGAGCTCCGCGTCGGAGTCGACCCGAACCGTGGGCAATCCGCCCACCGGGAACGGTCGCCCCGGACCGTCGGTGGTCATACCCGCTCCCCGCCGGCCCGCTCGCCCACGGGTTCATCGGACGCGGCCCCGTCGGAGCGCACGGCGCGGCGCGCGCCGACGAAGTCGGCGTCGGGCGCGCCCTGCGCCAGGCGGTTACGCGGGCCGAGGCCGACGAGCAGGTCGAGCTCGCGACGGAACCGGTCGGCGTCAGGGATATCCCGGCGGGTCTTCATCGGCCGCGCGAACCGGATCGCTCCGGCGGCGGGGTCGTACTCGAGGCGGTAGCGCTCACGGTCCGGGTCGACCGCGGGTCGCACCAGCGCCTCCCAGTCGGCGGCGACCTGCCGCTCGAGCGCCGAGTTCGGGCTCGCGAAGGTCCGGTCCGGCGGTGAGTCGGGATCCCGCGTCGGCCAGGACACCACGCGCCACGGCTGCCCACCCGCGGGGTCGACGAGGTCGGTCACGAACGCGCGACCGGGCCCGTCCGGATTGGCCGAGACCCGGGCCTCCACCAGGTGCCCCGCGTAGCGCCCGGTCACCGACGCCGCTTCCAGGTCGATGTCGCCGCCCACGACCTCCGCCAGCGGGGCGAGCGCGGCGGCGAGGTCGCGTTTGGCGCCCCGGTTGAAGCGGGCCGCGAGATAGGCGGTTCCGGCCAGCGACAGGAAGACGATCAGGCACATGGCCAGGCCGAACTGAGCGTAGACGTTCACGGCGTGCGGTCCTTGGCTACGAGGAGATTGTTCCGGCGAGTAATCGACACGCGATCACGCAAGCCTCCCGCCCCGGCGGGATCGGCGGGATCTCAGCGCCACCGCGCGTGCGGTCGCTCCCGGCCACCTGGGTGTCAGGTCGCGGGACCACGCGGTCCAAACGTAGAATTCCGACCACCGAAGCCGCCATGTACCCGGCCACCGGTCGCGTCCCGCAGCGAGGGCCGCACCGAGGCCGTCGTCGTCTCGCCGTCCGCCAGGTCAACCAGGAACGCCACCACGATGCGCCCCTCTGCCGTGCCCCGCAACCCATTCAAGTCCGTCCCGTGGGACGTCGGGCTCGGCCGCGAGGTCGGCACCGTATTCTGGGCGATGTTCTTTCTGGAAGGCGCCTTCGGTGCGTACATGGGCGTCTGGCCGCTCTGGATCGAGCGCCTCGGCGCCCCGGTCACCGTTGTCGGGCTCGTCCTCGG
>CADCWG010000121.1 GCA_902806335.1 uncultured Thermomicrobiales bacterium
TCGTCTCCCGCACGGCCACGTCGTACCTCAGATCGTCTCCCTCCCGCAGGCTTCCCAATCGGCCAGGCGCCTGATCCCCACCGATCGTGTGACGCGGGGTGGCCCTGCGGTCGTGTTGAGCCGTTTCCTCCGGCGGAGGAGCGCGACCGGTCGACGGTCGTCGGCCGGTCGACGGTCGACCGTAGGAGATGGGGATGTCCTCCCCGGATTCGGGGTGATACCCGGTGCCTCGTCGTGCTCTCACCCGGGGGACCAACGTCATCGCCCGCGGCCCCGGTCCGACGGGCACCCAACATGCGACGATGGGGAGACGACCAGCAGGCGTACAGAAAGGCGGTCCCACCGATGGCAGTCAGGTTCGGCGTGTTCGTGCCCCAGGGGTGGCGGATGGACCTGGTCGAGATCCGCGACCCGGTCGAGCAGTTCGAGGCGATGACCACGGTCGCCCGCGAGGCGGACAAGGGGGGCTGGGACTCGGTCTGGGTCTTTGACCACTTCCACACCGTGCCCGAGCCGACGATGGAGACCACCTTCGAGTGCTGGACGATCTCGGCCACCCTGGCGCGCGACACCCAGCGCGTCAAGATCGGCCAGATGGTCGGCTGCAACGGGTACCGCCACCCGGCGCTCTACGCCAAGATCGCGAGCACGGTCGACGTCGCCAGCCACGGCCGCCTCTACGCCGGGATCGGGGCCGGCTGGTACGAGCACGAGTGGCGGGCCTACGGCTTCGGCGGCGCCAGCACCGGCGGCGACGCCACCCCGCCGGGCGGCTTCCCGGAGGTTCCCGAGCGGATGCGGATGTTCCGCGAGGCGTGCGAGATCGTCCACCGGATGTGGACCGAAGACGCCCCGGTGTTCCACGGCCGGCACTACACCATCGACAAGCCGATCAACGAGCCCAAGGGCGTGAACAAGCCCCACCCGTCGTTCTGGATCGGCGGCGGCGGCGAGAAGGTGACGCTCAAGCTCGTCGCCCAGTTCGGCGACGCCTGCAACCTCGGCGGCGACCTGCCGACGCTGGGGCACAAGCTCGACGTGCTCAAGGGCCACTGCGAGACGGTCGGCCGGAACTACGACGAGATCATCCGGTCCACCGGGCTCAGCGCGCACCCGATCGGCCCGAACGAGGACCCCGTCAAGGCGACGGCCTACGCCCGCGGCGAGCGATCGTTCGAGGAGTACGCGAAGAACACGATCGTCGGCACGCCCGAGCAGATCCGCGAGAAGGCCCAGCCGAAG
Source organism: uncultured Thermomicrobiales bacterium (assembly GCA_902806335.1). GTDB lineage: Bacteria > Chloroflexota > Chloroflexia > Thermomicrobiales > UBA6265 > CADCWG01. Next base: position 1,243 of record CADCWG010000121.1, read on the forward strand.
GTCGACCTCGGCTTCGACTACTTCATCATGTCGTTCCCCCGGGTTGCCTACAACCAGGAGACGATGAACCGGTTCGCCGAGGAGGTCATCCCCCTGTTCGACTAGGGCCGCGAGGGCCGCTCGCCGCCCTCGCCCGGGTGGTGGTGGTCCGCCACCCGGCGACGACCCCGGTGCGCTCGCCCAGGTCGACCGATCGGGGACAATGGCGACCTGGGACGGTGGCGACCGGTCGCCGAGGGTGGCCGGCACCCGAAGGGGAGGGACGGCCATGGCGGGCGGCGCGGCGGACGGCTTCGACGGGCTCGGGGTGCACCTGGGCAACCTGGCCCGGCTCTCGGCGGCGCGCTCGCGCTCGATCAGCCCCGAGAACGTCGACGGCGCCAAGGGCCGCGGCGGGATGGCGACCGAGGGCACCGGCGCCGTTCCCGCCCGCGAGCTCGGCCAGGGCTGGAAGGTCTCGCCGAGCATCGCCGTGCCCGGCGCCTCGACCGTCACCCTCGCCGAGATCGACGGCCCCGGCGCGATCCAGCACATCTGGCTGACCGTCGACCCCGGCGCCTGGCGGCGGCTCATCCTGCGCTGCTACTGGGACGGGGAGCCGACGCCGTCGGTCGAGACCCCACTCGGCGACTTCTTCTGCTCCGGCTGGGGGGTGCGCTGCAACATCGGCTCCTTGCCGATCGCGGTCAACCCGGCCGGCGGCTTCAACAGCTACTGGGAGATGCCCTTCCGGGGCCACGCCCGGATCACCCTCGAGAACCTCGCCCCCGACCCGATCCCCGGCTTCTACTACCAGATCGACTACGTGCTGACCGAGGTCCGGGCCGACCGCGCCTACCTCCACGCCCAGTTCCGGCGCAGCAACCCGCTCCCCTCCAAAGAGGTCCACACCCTGCTCGACGGCGTCCGCGGCCAGGGCCACTACGTCGGGACCTACCTCGCCTGGGGCGTCAACAACACCGGCTGGTGGGGCGAGGGCGAGATCAAGTTCTACCTCGACGGCGACGGCGACTTTCCTACGATCTGCGGCACCGGCACCGAGGACTACTTCGGCGGCGCCTGGAACTTCGAGCACCCCCGGGGCCAGTACGGGGTCTACTCGACCCCGTACCTGGGGCTGCCCCAGGTGATCCAACCCGACGGCCTCTACCGCAGCCAGCAGCGCTTCGGGATGTACCGCTGGCACGTCCAGGACCCGATCCGCTTCGCCGAGGACCTGCGGGTGACGATCCAGGCGCTCGGCTGGCGCGCGGCCCTCGAAGGCAAGTCGCGCTACCTGCCGCTCCAGGACGACATCGCCTCGACCGCCCTCTGGTACCAGGCGGAGCCCCACGCCCCCTTCCCAACCCTGCCCGACCTCAACGGTCTCGAGGTGATCTAGCGGTTGGCGGTCTGCCCCACGGATGGCCGACGGAGCCGTCCCGGGCGACGCGAACTCGGCGGACATCCTCCAGGACGGATTCGGATTCGGATTCGGCGGTGGCCGTCAAGACCGGGGTGTCGCGTCGCGGTCGCTCGCCCGGCGAGTCCTCGGGCGTGGCGATGGGGCCGGGGACGGGGGCGCCGGGGCGCCGCCACGTCGGACAGTCTCGCCGGCGAGCCGCCGGAACGACCGCGCGAGCAGCTTGGGCCGGCCCGTGGGTGTCGATTCCGGGCGCCGTCGAACGACAACGTGGTGCCGTGGGGACGCCCGACGGTGCGGGGATGGGCGAACGGCCACCGCCGGAAAGTGCCACGTCGCGGCCATCGGCTGCGCTTCTGGAGGCGTGGGCCAAGCCGGAGATCCGAGCGAGAGCGACAGGAGACGAGCGATGCGAAGGCTGATCGTGAGCACCTTCTTGACCCTCGACGGGGTCATGCAGGCCCCGGGTGGACCGGGCGAGGACGACAGCGGCGGCTTCACCCACGGTGGCTGGTCGGTGAACTACTGGGACGAGAAGATGGGCGAGGTCATGGATCAGGCGATGAGCCCGCCGTTTGACCTCGTGCTCGGGCGCAAGACCTACGACATCTTCGCCGCCCACTGGCCGCACGCCCCGGAAGAGGCCGGTGGCAAGCCACTGAACGACGCCACCAAGTACGTCGCGTCGCGGGGTCGCCCCACGCTGGCGTGGCAGAACTCGGTCCTGATCGAGGGAGACGTGGCCGAAGGCGTCGCGGCACTCAAGCAGGGCCATGGGCCAGAGCTACAGGTGCACGGCAGCGGGAACCTGGTCCAGACGTTGTTGCGCCACAACCTGGTCGACGAGTTCCGCCTCTGGGTCTTCCCCGTCGTCATCGGGTCGGGCAAGCGCCTGTTCTCGGACGGCGCCGTGCCCGCGGGGCTGAAGCTCGTCGACACCAAGGTCTCCACCACGGGGGTCCTGATGGGGACGTACGAGCCGGCCGGCGAGCTCGTCACCGGGACGTTCGGGCTGGAGTGACCGCGCTCCGGGGAACCCCTCCGCGCATCCCAGCACCCCAGCGTCGGACCCGAAGACACATCGCCCACGGGAGCCCGGCCCCGTCTTATATCGGATCCGGGTGATCGCCAGCGCTTCGGCAGGCGGGATCGCGGCCGGCTTCAGCCGGGTTCGTCCCCGATCCTCTGACCTCGGGGCTCGCCCCGGGCGGGCAGGCCGTCCCGGCGCCCCCATTACCACGACTGATCAGCCGGATTCGGTACTAGGGCCGGGCTCCCGTGGGCGGACGGCCGACCAGAGCGCCGGTCCCGGTCGCGACCGGGACCGGCGCTCTCGTGGTGCCCGGGGGCGTGTCAGAGCTGGGGCAGGACGGTGGCGGCGATCCCTTCCAGGCCGGCGATGTCGTCCTGGTCGAACCACTGCAGCATCACCCGCGAGATTCCGGCCTCGCCGATCCGGCCGATCTGCTCGACCATCTCGGCCGGGGTGCCAACGATCGCCCCGCGCTCGCGGAGGGCGGTGGCGTCCTCGCCGTCAAGCTGGGCCCGGAGGGCCGCCTGGTCGCGGCCGAAGACGGCACGGGTCATCAGCGAGCGGCGCACCGCCCCCCGCGGCCGGCCACGCGCGTCGAGCAGGGCGTCCAGCCGCGCGTTGAGCTCGGCGACCTTCGCGACCGGGGCGAGCACGCCATTCCACTCGTCCGCGTACCGGGCGACCAGGGGCAGCGTTCGGCGGGGCCCGTTGCCGCCGATCACGATCGGCGGCCCGCCCGGGCGCTGGGGGCGGGGCAGGAGCATCGCCTCCTCCAGCCGGTAGAACTCCCCGGCGAAGGACGCCGGTTCGTCGCCGCGGAGGAGGCGCGTGACGACCTCCAGGCCCTCGGTGAAGCGGGCGAAGCGGCGATCGACGTCGAGCAGCTCGAACCCGAAGCTGGCGTGCTCCCGCTCCTGCCAGCCGGCGCCCAGGCCGAGCTGGAGGCGGCCGCCGGAGAGGTCGTCGACGGCGGCGGCGGTCCAGGCGGTGGTCGCGGGGTGGCGAAACGAGAGCGGCGAGACGAGCGGCCCGAACTCGATCCGCTGGGTGTGGCCGGCCAGCCAGGTCAGCGACGCCCAGAGGTCGAGGGCGCTCTTCGCCGGGCCGGAGGCGTTGGTGAAGTGGTCGGAGCGGTAGAGCCCGGCGAAGCCGAGGTCCTCGGCGGCCCGGCCCAGCCGCTGCCAGCGCGGCCAGTCCAACCCGTCCTGCCCCTCGATCATGATCGCGACGTCGGGCACCGATATTCCCCTTCCTGTGCTGGTCGTCGGCTCGTCGTGGTCGGCGACGCTCGCCGCGCGCCCCTTGCGCGCCGGCAGCCTAGCCAGGCCGCCGTTTCCGGGCAAGCCCGCGCAGCCAAGCGCCAGGATGCCGCGCCACCTGGGGCGGTCGGGTCGGCTCGGGAGCAGGCGCAATCGGTGACCCGCCGGAGACGTGCGGTGGTCGGTCGTACCCGTCCCCTTGCAGCACGCGGGCGCTTGGTCCGAGCGGCCAACCCGTCGACCCTGGCAGCGTCGGCTGGACCGACTCGTGGCAAGGCGAGCAGCGGGTCGGGCGGCGCGCCGGATACTCTGGAATCCGGCCGTTCAATGATGGCATGGGCCGGGCCGGCGCCCAGGGCCACCCGGGGCCCGCCCCGGGGTCATAGGCTCAGCGTCTCAGGGACGACGCCGACCGATCCCGGCTATGGACACGACCGTCGTGCCCCCGCGAGTACCCGGATCCCGGGTCGCGAGATCCGGTTGTGGTGGTCTCCGGGGCGGCGGCCGGGCCTGCCCCTGGGGGGCGCAGGTCGGTCCGCAGCCGGCTAAGCGGCCGATACGGGATTCGGGTGAGCACCGGACGCTTCACTCGGCCGGTCCGCAGGCGGGATCGGCCGGCGCTGTCCCCGAGCATCCGACCCCGGGGCTTGCGCCGGGCAGGCGGAGCCGCCGCCGCGCCCCCAGACAACCACTCGACAGGCGGATTCCGTATCAGCCCGGACCCGCCCCGGGCGGCCACGAGGACTACCGGCCCCCCGATCCCGCACGCGATCACCCGGATCCCGTGTTAGCTCCCCACCTTCGGCAGGCTGTCGAGCGTGCGCCCGACCACCACCGCCGACCCGGGGGCGAGCCCGGCGTCGGTCGCGGCCCCGACGATCGCGGCGGCCATGTCCTCGGTCGTCGGGAGGGGCGCCGCGTCCGCGCCGCGGGGGCCCATCCCGGCGTCGAGGCCAGCGGCGCCCGCGACCCGCGCCAGCAGCTTCGGCGTGATCGTCCCCTCGACCATGTCGCCGGTCACCACGGCGAGGCGGACCCCGGCGGCGTCGGGCGCGGCGAGGCGCCGGCGCAGGGCCTGCTCCCCCGCGTGCTTGCTGGCCGCGACCGGCTCGTAGGCGGGAAGCTGGACGACCTCGCCGTAGCGGTGCGCCCAGTGGCTGGTGACGAAGACGACCACCCCGGCCGCGGCGGCCGCGAGCAGCGGCAGCACCGCCTCGGCCAGCCCGACCTGGGCCTCGACGTTGATCCGGGTCGGATAGTCCGGGTCGGCCGCGACCAGGTCGCGCTCCATCCCGCCCGACGCGTTGAGCACCAGCAGGTCGAGCCGCCCCCGCCAGCCGCGGACGGCCTCGACCAGCGCGGCGTCGTCGGCGGCGGCGGTCAGGTCGCCCCCGACCGCCAGCGCCTGGCCGCCCCGAGCCCTGACCTCGGCCGCGACCGCCTCCGCCCGCGCCGCCTTGTTGCGGTAGGTGAGCGCCACGTCGTAGCCGACGGCGGCCAGCGCCGTCGCCGTCGCCGCGCCGATGCCCCGCGACCCGCCCGTCACCAGCGCCACCGGGCG
>CADCWG010000122.1 GCA_902806335.1 uncultured Thermomicrobiales bacterium
ACCTCCCGCACCTCTTCGAGCCTTTCCGCCGGGGCGGGAACATTCCTCCCGGCGTCGCGGGGAGCGGGCTCGGGCTCTACGGGGTCCTCGCCGTCGTCGAGGCCCACCGCGGGACGGTCACCGTCACGAGCGTGGAGGGCCAGGGCAGCGCCTTCACCGTCCGCCTGCCGCTCGCGCCGGACACCGTGTCCACGCTCTCGCCGGACGCCCTGGCGCCGCACGGGGTGTCGTCCGCCTGAGGAGATGGGCCCGAGGCACCGTGGCGCCGGGGAGCGTGGGCAGGCCGCCCGAGCCGCCCGACGGCGGGACGGGGTCGCGCCGGTCGCCCGTTCCGTCGCACTGCCGACGCACCGCGACTCGCCCTCCGTCGGGCGTCGTGCCCGGTCCGCGTATCGACCGCCGGGCGGGGCACAGCGGGCGGGGCACGGCGGGCGATACGCGCAGAGGTGGGTTGACCCCGAACGGCGGCCGCTCCACGGAGATGGGGTCGGGCCACCGGGCGCCTTGTTGCCGGCGGGGAGACTTGACGGGTGCGGGATAAGATCATATGTTCTTCTTCCCGCCGCGCCCGCGCGACAGCCTCCCACCATCCGACCAACCCAGGAGGACGAGCCCGTGGAGCCCCCGAACCCGCCGATCCCCCATCCCACGCACGCCGAGCGCGAGGCGCTGGAGGTGGCGGCGACCTACCTCAGTCGCGCCGGCACCACCGTCGCGACCAAGCTGCTCGAGGGCGGCCTGGGGTGGCAGGAGGCGGTGATGCTCGCCGAGGTGCGGGACCAACTCCAGCGGGCGGGTTCGCTCTGCCTCGGGATGGCCGAGGACGCCGCCCGGGGCGTCTGACCGCGGCTCGGGGCGGCGTCTGGGGCGCTTGACCAGCGAGCCGGGCGCCGTTCTTCCGCGCGTCAGGCGTCCTGCCCGGCCGTCGGCGGCGGGGCGGCCAACGGCGCCGCGGTCCGGCCGCCCGCCATCGTCGGGAGGACGGTATGCAGCGCGCGATCGGCATCGGCGGTCTGTTCTTCCGCGCCCGAGATCCCGAGGCCCTCAACCGCTGGTACGAGCGGCACCTGGGCATCGCGGCGACGGCCGAGAGCACGGACGTCTGGCGGCAGGAGGGCGGGCCAACGGTCTGGGCCGCCTTCGCGGCGGATACCGACTACTTCGGCCGTGCCGATCAGGCGTTCATGGTCAACTTCCGCGTCGCCGACCTCGACGCGATGCTGGCGCAGTTGCGCACCGCGGGCGCCACGGTCGAGGACCGGATCGACGAGGGCGAGCAGGGCCGGTTCGGGTGGGCGACCGACCCCGAGGGCAACCGGTTCGAGCTGTGGCAGCCGGCCTGATCCGGGTCCGGGATCCGGGTGATCGCCCGGGCTTGGTCCGGTGCGCTCGCCGCCAGCTACAGCCGGATCGGTGCCCGAGCATCGGACTCCGGGCCTCGGCCCCCGGGCGGGCCTGCTCGCCGGCGCCCCCCCGCACCATCTCCGAACAGCCGGATCCACTTTGAGCACGGCACCGGAACCCGGCAGGGTCACGACGGAGGAGCGGGACGGCGCGGGCTCCTGCGCCGTCATCGGCACCCGCGTCAGACGCGGCCCGGCGTGGTCAGGGAAGCCGCCGGGCCGGCCATGAGTGGGCAGTGGGGGCGGCGGGTCGGCCCCGACCCGCCGCCCCCGCCGCTAACCGAGGTGGTCCTCGAGCCGGCCGAGGAGCGCCCGCTTCGGCAGCGCGCCGGTGATCCGGTCCACCGCCTGGCCACCCTTGAAGATGACCATCGTCGGGGCGCTGTAGACACCGAGCGTGCTCGCCACCCCGTGGTTGAGGTCGATGTCGACCTTCGCGACCTTGAGCCGCGTCGCGTGCTCGGCGGCGATCTCGCCGAGGACGGGCGCCAGCGTCTTGCAGGGGCCGCACCAGTCGGCCCAGAAGTCGACCAGCACCGTGCGGTCCGCGCGCAGGACCTCGGCCTCGAACGTGGCGTCCGTGACGTCAATCGGCTGGGACATGACGACTCCCCGCGGCGCCAGACGCCGCCGAGCCGCACCGGGGCGCGGGCGCGGCGAGAACGAGGCGATCGCGGGGTACCCCCAGACTAGCACGCCTCCCGACCGGCCGCGCCCGTCCCGCCCCGGCCCGCATCGACTCCGTACGATGTCCGCCGCCCGGGCGCCGACGTCGCCGCCGCGAGACTGCCACTGCCTGATCCCAGGATGAGGCGGATTGGGCAATGTGGTGAGACATAAGGATTGGCGGGACGGTGCTGCCAGCGCTCCCAGGGAGGTTTGCCTCCCTGTCCCGCCACCACGTCCGGGCGACCGGCCAGGGCGTGCCCAGAAGCGGGCTCGGGTGGGCCCGCGGCTGCCGGCACGGTGGTCGGCGAGGTTCGATCAGGTGCCGCCCGCGGGACGACAGCAACGTTCGCTGACCCTCCCTCGGCCCACGGCTGACTCCGCTCCCAGACGGGGATGCCGGGTAGGTGCCTGCGAGAAGTGGCCCGAACCGTGGCGCCGGTGCCGTCGGCGAGGCGACCCCACGGCCAGGGTGCCGGCCTGGCTGGCGCGGGTCGAGCCGACCTTCGTCGGCCGAACGCCACGCGGGATCGGCGCTTGGCCACCGAGCAGGGCGGGGTGCCGCCGCATTGGGACAGGACCTACGCCCCTGGCCCGCCGTCTCCGGAGTGGCCGTGGATCGCGCCGGTGCCCTCGAAGGAGCGGCCGTCGAGACCGACCACCGCGAAGGCGGCCCACGAGGTGACCGGCCCGGCCAGCGTGTTCGCCGCCGTACCGGCGGGGGAGCGTTGACCCCCCTGGCCGTCCCGGCGCTCGGCCGCGACGTAGAACGTCGCCGCGAGCGTGACCGACCGGCTCCGCGGCGGGGCCGGAAACGGACCGGATTCCGGGCTGCCCGTGCCGGGGTCATGGTCGTGGCCGCGGGCGACAAGCGTGACGACGGTCGGCGCGAGGGACGCCGTCCCGAGCCGACGGTCGTGGACGAACGACCCGGCCGGGAGCACCGCCTGACCCGTCTCTTCCCCGAGGTCCCGTGAGCTGCCGTCCGCGTCGTGCCAGCACCGGAGGACTTCGACGCGCAGCGAGGCGCCGGCACCTCCGTCGGCGACGATCTCCAGGGCGAAGTCCGCGCAGAGCGTCCCGGCGGCCGAGGCGTATTCGACGGTCGTCCAGACCAACTCGGCGCCGGGCGGCCGGGCCCACCGGGCTGGGGCCGTTCTCATGGCGCCCGTCCCCACGATCCCCGGTCGGAGCGCCGCCAGCGCGAGGCCGACCGTCGCGAGGGGCAACACGAGTGGCGAGATCAGCCGGTAACCCGGGCTCGGGCCGCTGCCGGCAGACTCCGCCGCGGCGCCTGCGGGCGTGCCCGCCGCCATGTGCCGGCGCGCTCCCGTGCCGAACGCCGAGCGCCGCACGCGACGCCTCCCGACCCACCGCCTACCCATCGCGCCGTTGGTCCTCTCCCGTCTCACCTAGCCCTCCGAGCGGCGATCGCCGCGCCTCACTGTGTCCAGTCTCCCCGGATCACCGGTGAAGGGCATTGGCAGAACCGCCTAACGCGCATGCCTAATCCGCCGCGGGTGGCGACGATCCTGCAGTGGGGGGCGGCCGGGGGCGGTCGGCTGCGGACCGGACGACCCGATGCGCCGTCGGTGGCGTGTCCGTGCCGGGGACGGGTGAGCTGCGGCGGTCCGCTCGACCCGCCCCGGAGACCGGACCCGGAGCCTACCCACGGCTCGCGTTGGCACTGTGATCGTCGCTACGTGTCGTATCGCTCCTGCCCCTGCCACGCCCGGTCGGACGAGCACCGTGGCGCGACGCTCGCGCCACCGCGGGGATGCTCGTCCGCCGACCGGGACGACGGGACAGGATGGAGACGACGCTGATGGTTTCCCCGCGGGTGGCGTACCTCGCCCTCGCGATGGGGTGAGCCCCGGCCGGAACCCGGGGCACGCTCGCCCAGGGCGGCGGCGCCACCCCCGCGGCGGCGGCGGCACAGATCGAGACCGACGACGAAAACGAGGGGTTCGAAGGCTGGGGTCTGCTCGGCGTGCTCGGCATGGCTGGGCCGATCCCGTGCAATGGTCGGGTGACCACCTCCACCGTCGAGCGTGGCCCGGCGGTGCGCCGCCAGGGTAGACGTGCCGCCGCCGCGCGGTCGTTCCCCACGGCCAGACCGACACGGTCGCCGGGTGCGGTGGCAGCCACGTTGGGGAGGAGCCTTACCTCGCCAGACCGCGGTGATCTGTTTACGACGCCGCCCCGCCCTTCAACGGAGGGCGGGGCGGCGTCGCCGGCCAGGATGGTCAGCGACGGCTCGCGAACCGAGCACCACCCGTCGCTGTCGCCTCCCCGATGGTCGGGGACCCCACTGCCGGCCGCTCGCCGTGCCGCGCCCGTTCGCCTCGCGGAGCCGGTCCGACCGGGTGCCAGGGGGACGTATCCCGCTTCCCCCGGGCGTCGATGGGCGCCGCCCGTGACGACCGCGGGCGAGCCCCGCATGGCGCCTGGAGCGTCGTGCCTCCCTGTCGGCCGGGCGGCGCGGACCTCCGGATCGTGTTAGAAGATGAACTGGAGGATCTGGACGAACAGCCAGATCGCGATGATCGCGCCGATCAGCGCCCCGATGAGTACCCCGGCTCCGAACCGCATCGGTGTCCCCTCCCGTTCGCCCCTGGTCGGCGCCGCGCTTGCGGCGGCCGCGCGGAGCGTAAGCCTACCCGATCCGGAGGTCCCCCCCATGGCCGATGCGCCGGGTCCCGCCCGCCGCCACGAGTCGCTCGACCACGTCGCCCCGACCGACGCCGGCCTGATGGACCCGGACGGCGGCGAGGTGCCGGGAACCGGCGTGATGGGCGACGAGACGCTGGTTCGGCCCACCCCGGGGGCGGACGGAGCGGCGAGGACTGAGCCAGCCCTCGCGCCGGGGGTCGCGCCGGAGGCGAACGAGGACGTCGGCGAGCGAGTTCGACCCGGCTCGTCTCCGCGGTGACCGTGCCCGGGAGCGGCGCGCCTCGCGGGCGAAGCGCGAGTGCCGACGCCGGGCTGCGATGCCGGCGGGGGGTAACCACGACCATCGCGAACAGGCGGGGCAGGCGGTCGTCTCCCCGCTGGTGACGACCGCGGGAAGCGGCCCGTTGGCGACCCGGCGGGTCTGCCGGGTCGGCTCAGGGGATGCGGACGGGAGGAGGGGTGGGCGCGTGGCAGCCGGTCTGAGCGACCCGGGATCGGGATCGTCCTCCCGCCCAGCGGCCGGTCGCCGCGGGTGAGGCGTGTCGGCGCCCGAGTCGCATCCACCCCAGCCGCGGTGCGCGGTGCGATCGCGCGCTACCGCGAGGTGCTCGGCGACCGCAACGCCGCGCTCCTGCTCGGCGGCAGCCTCGTGTCCGACATCGGCGACTGGTTCAACACCGTCGCGCTGATCGCCCTCTCCTACGACCTGACCGGCGACGCCCTCGGCGTCGGTGGGCTGCTGGCGCTGCGGATGGTGCCGCGGCTGGTCTTCCAGGGGCCGGCGGGTGCGCTCGTCGACCGCCTTCCGGGGCGGCGCCTCCTGCTCGCGACGCAGATCCTGATGGCGGCGGTCGCCACGTCGTTCGCGCTGCTCACGGCGGTCCCCAACCTCTGGCTCCTCTACGCGCTGGTCTTCCTGCTCGAGACCATCGGTACCGCGGCCCGGCCGGCCTTCATGGTCGCCTTGAAGACGGAGGTGGCCCCGCCCCGCCGCGCCGCGGCGAACGGACTGCTCTTCACGGGCATGACCGTCGCCCAGTTCGTCGGTCCCCTGCTCGGCGCCCTGGTGCTCAACTTGTTCGGCGCGGCCCTGGTCTTCGTCGTCAACGGGCTCACCTTTCTCGCCGTCGCGCTGGCGGTGACGCGCCTCCGGAGCCGGACGGTCGATCCGGGGGACGAGGCGGAGGCCGCGAGCCCCGACCGGCCCGCGGGCCAGCCGGTCGGGGCCAACGCCGGGGTGGCGGAGGGCTATCGGTGGCTGATCCGGCAGCCGGACCTCGCCCTCTACGTCGCGCTTGCGCTCAGCCTGGCGGTGCTCGTCCAGGGCACGGTCGCCCTGTTCGTCGTCCGCGCCGACGACCTGGCGCTCGGCGAGGGAGGGGTCGGCATCTTCTACGCGGCGGTGGCGGCCGGCTCGGTGGTCGGCAGCGCGGTCGCCGGGGCGGCGGCCCGGCCCGACCGGTCGGCGCTCTACGGGGTCGCCGCCGCGGCCGCCTCCTGCGCGGTGGCGCTGGCGGTGTTCGGCGCGCTGGGCGGGCTGGTCGCGGCCCTCGTCGCGCTCGTCGTTGCCGGCTTCGGCACCAACGTCCACGAGGTGTCGGCGCTCACGTTCTTTCAGCACCGACTGCCCGACGCGCTCTAC
>CADCWG010000123.1 GCA_902806335.1 uncultured Thermomicrobiales bacterium
TCCCGGAGCAGGAGTTTGACAGCCGGCCGGTCCCCGGCTCGACCTCCTACGAGGGCCCGATCGGCGGACTGTTCCTGTGCGGTGCCGGCGCCTGGCCCGGCGGCTGCGTGATGGGCGCGCCCGGACACAACGCCGCCCACGAGGTCATCGCCCGACTCCGCGATGTCGGGCCCAACGCCTGACGCACCAGGGGTCCGATCGGCCGGGCCCGTGCTCGCGTCGAGAGCCGGAGGAGGAGCAGGGTAGGCGTCCCCACTGGAGGCACGGGGCAAGCGGGGCCGGCGTTACCGGGCCCGAGCCGTCGATTGTCACCGTCCTTGCGGGCGTGCGTGGAGCAACGGCCGGTGTCGGGCGCCATTGCATCAAATGGGTTCCCAGACCGACCAACGGCGCGTGTCCGGAGGAACGAGGGTTCCGGGCGGTGAGGCCCGCGGACTCGGGGTCCGCCCGCCCTCGCCTTGTGCGATACGCGTCCCCACTACCATTGGGTACGCCCCAGCCCGAGGACAGCAAGGGTCCAGGTCGTTCGGGCAGATCTTCGCCGCTGCATCTAGCAGCGGCACGTCCCCGAAGGAAACCAGGTTGTGATCCCGCGGGGCATCAGCGCTGCCCCTGCCCGAAGGCCGGGCGTCGGTCGTGGAGAGCCTGCCATGCCACGGTGGCCCCGTTCGACGACCGCCAGGCGTCATCCGCACGAGGCTGTCAGCCCGCGAGTCCAGGGCAAGGCGCGGAGTCATGAGCCGGCGGGGCCTCGACGGCGGACGACGAACACGTACTCTCGGCTCTCGTCGGTGAACGGCTCGCCAGCGAAGCCGCCGTGAAGCGACTCCACTTCGAGCCCGGCGACATCGATATGCCCGAACCACTCGTTCTTCGTCGCCCACCAGCGGGAGCTCGTCGCCCCATCGTCCTGGACCAGATCGATCCGGTTGTCACCCACCGCGAATCGGACCGTGTGGGGGACCGGCTCGTCCTGGTGCTGACCGTCGAGGCGCGCGGCGAGGTGATGGTCGAAGGCCAGGGCGTTCCAGGCGAACCGCCCGTCCGGCCGGAGCGACCCGGCGACGCGCTCGAAAGCGCGGCGGCGGTCGGCCCAGGTCGGCAGGTGCAGGAGTGAGCCGAACGGGCAGTAGATCAGCCCCGCGGGCTCGTCCAGGGAGAGATCACGCATGTCGCCCTCATGGAGGTCGAGGTCCACGCCCTCCTCGGCCGCCCGAGTCCGGGCCTGGGAGAGCATGGCCGGTGAGGCATCGACGCCGATCACCCGCCGCCCGGTCGCAAGGGCGACCGGGATCGCCACCCGACCGTTCCCGACCGCGAGTTCGACCAGTGGCCCGTCGGTCCGGCGGGCGAGTCCGACGTAGAAGGCGACGTCGGCCGTCATGCGGGCCGACCATTCCTCGTAGCGGATCGCGAACGCCTCGTCCCAGCTCATCGGTTGATCCTCCCGAGCGAGAGCCAACGATGCGAACTACCTGTGAGCCCCCTCACAGGCACAACGACGCATGGTCGCATGCCGCGTCGGGATCCAGTACCGCTCGGGTAGCCCACGCCCGGTTCATCCCAGCACAGGACCGGAACCAACGCCGGGAGTGCGTTGGGTACCGCGGTGCGGGAGAGCGCGCCCGCCCATCGCCGCGGGGCGCCAGAAAGGATCGGGCATTCCTCCCAGCGCTCGGCTCGGACTCAGGCGGTCGAGGCGCCCTCGACATCGAAGGTCGCGCCCAGCGTTGCCGTGACGTCGCCACCGACCCAGACGTCGAAGGTCGCGGCGTCGATCACCCACTCCCGCTCCAGCGGGTGCCAGTACCGACGTTCGTCAGGGCCGAGCGAAAACTGGACCGTCCGCGTCTGGCCGGGGTCGATCGTCACACGCTCGAAGCCCTTGAGCTCGCGCACCGGCCGCGCCGTGCGCCCGTGGCGTTGACGGACGTAGAGTTGGATCACCTCGTCGGCGGTACGCCGACCGGTGTTCGTCACCTCGACCGAGACCCTGATGGACTCCCCGGCCGTGATGCGGTCGCGGTCGAGCGTCAGGCGGTCGTAGGCGAACGACGCGTAGCTCAGCCCGTACCCGAACGGGAAGAGCGGCGTGCTCGCCTCGTCCCAGTAGCGCCGGTCCTGCTTCTCCGGCTCGTGGGAGGTGACATGCCCGTAAGTCATCGGCACCTGGCCGACGCTGCGCGGCCAGGTGAACGGCAGCTTGCCGCCCGGCACGGCGCCGCCGAAGAGCAGGTTCGCCACCGCGGCGCCGCCCTGGGTGCCGGGGTACCAGATGTCGAGGATGGCCGGCACCCACTCGGTGGCCCAGCGGAGGTCGAGCGGCCGGCCGTTCATGACTAGCAGCACGACCGGCGTACCGGTCGCAGCGACCGCCTGCAGCAGCTCCAGCTGGCGGCCCGGTAGCTCCAGCGACGACCGTGACGCCGCCTCGCCGATCATGTTCTGCCACTCGCCGACGACGACCACGGCGACGTCCGCCGCCCGCGCCAGCTCCGCCGCCCGCCGGAGTTCCGCCTCGTCGTCGAAGTGAGGCGGGTCCTCCGGCGCGTTGCCCGGGAACATGTCGAACATCGAGGGGAACGTGCGCTGCGCCGGCCGTATCCCGGGGGCATACCCGACCGTCGCCCGTTCCCCCACCTTCGCGCGGACGCCTTCGAGCACCGTCACCGTCTCGTCGAGGTCGAAGTCGAAGCACCACGGTCCCAGCGTGTCCCGCTTCGAGTCCGCCAGCGGGCCAATGACGGCGATCGTCTGCGCCGCTCCGATGTCGAGCGGCAACAGGGCGCCCTCGTTGCGCAGCAGCACCGCCGAGCTTTCGGCCGCCCGGCGCGCCTCCTCGCGATGCGCGGGGTCGCTGAGTACCTCGCGGGCGCGCTCCTCATCGACCAACGGCTCATCGACGATCCCCAGGCGCAGCTTGGCCTCCAGCACCCGCCGGACGGCGGCGTCGAGCGTCGCCGCGTCGATCCGCCCGTCGCCTACCGCCGCCGGCAGGTGGGCGTAGGCCGGATCGGTGATCGCCATCTCCATGTCGCAGCCGGCTTGCAGTGCCCGCACCCCAGCGTCGGACAGGTCCCGGGCGAAACCGTGCGTCGAGAGGTTGCGGACGGCGTTGGCGTCGGAGACGACCCAGCCGCCGAAGCCCCATTCCTCTCGCAGGACCTCGTCGAGGAGCCACGGGTTGCCGGTCGCCGGGACCCCGTTGAGCGGCATGTACGCGGTCATCACGTTTCCGGCGCCGGCATCCAGGGCGGCCTTGAACGGTGGGAAGTAGGTGTTCCACAGCTCGTAGTCGGAGGGGTTCGCCTCGTCGTAGTCGCGCCCGCCGAGGGCGGCGCCGTAGGCGGCGAAGTGCTTCGGGCCGGCGACGACGTGTTCCGGCGCGCCGATCCCCTCGCCCTGGAAGCCGCGCACCTGCGCCGCGGCGATCGCCGCTCCGAGGTATGGGTCCTCGCCGGCGCCCTCGACGATGCGTCCCCAGCGCGGGTCGCGGGCAACGTCGACCATCGGCGCGAAGGTCCAGTGGATGCCGACGGCGCGTGCCTCCCGGGCGGCAACCGCCTGCGCGCGCTCGACCGCTGCCGGGTCCCAGGAGGCCGCCATCGCGATCGGCACCGGCAGGATCGTCCGCAGGCCGTGGATCACGTCGAACCCGAAGAGCAGCGGAAGCCCGTGCCGATTTCCCTCCAGCGCCAGCCGCTGGAGGCGGTTGGTCTCGGCCGGGTCCCGGACGAAGAGCAACGAGCCGACCTCGCCGCGGGACAGCGCCGCCTCGACGATGCCCGGCTGGTTCGGCTGGTGCAGGTCGTCGCCCTCGCCCTCCGGCACGTCGCGCATGAACCCAAAGTAGAAGTACTGGGTCAGCTGCCCCGCCTTCTCCTCGTCCGTCATCGCGGCGAGCAGCGCGTCGGCCCGCTCGCGTATTGCCCGGTCCGTCGTCATCGGGGCATCCGCGCGTCCGCTCATCTCGGGCCTCCACCGCGAAGAACTCGGTCGATCCTTGGCGCGAGTGCATCCACGCCACCAGGGCGCCCCGACCGACAACGGCGCGATGAGTGCATGGCGACGTCGATATCTCCGACGCAGAACGCCGTCCACGACTCCCCTGAGTCCGGCCGGTCTCGTCAGTCAGGGTACGTGGGGCCGCCCGCCCGCTTCCCCGAGAACGGCGAATCAAGTGACCC
This sequence comes from uncultured Thermomicrobiales bacterium, assembly GCA_902806335.1. Taxonomy (GTDB): domain Bacteria; phylum Chloroflexota; class Chloroflexia; order Thermomicrobiales; family UBA6265; genus CADCWG01. Next base: position 4,188 of record CADCWG010000123.1, read on the forward strand.
GATTAACTCGGTGGCGGAGCAAGAGGAGCGCTCCCACAAGTGCGCCTATCCCCGGTTCCTTGCAGGGCATTACCTGGCGATCCCGGTGAGCCCAGCCGCTTACCATCCGGTGAGACCGCCGATCGAAGGGTCGATCTGAGTAGTCCCCGTGCAGATGGGCCTGGCACTCATGTCACGGTGGGCCGCCCTCGCGTGCGCCGCGTCGTCGCACCGGAGGTTGGGTTCGACTTCACGAAGACAGGACAACGTCGAGACCCCCGGCGCATCCGCGTCGGGGGTGCTGACGATCCTCGGGAAACGGTTGCACCGCTGAACTGAGACATCGAGGTTGGGCCCGAGCTAGGCCGGCGATTCCTCCTGGCCCGGCGGAGGCGAGACCGGCAGGTTGACGGTGAAGACGGTTCGCCCTGGTTCTGACGTGGCCGCGATGGTGCCGTCGTGCTCCTCGGTGACGATGCGCCAGGCGGTATCCAACCCGAGGCCGGTTCCCTTTCCCTGTGGCTTGGAGGTGTAGAACGGCTCGAAGATCCGGGGCAGGACATCCGCCGAGATGCCCTTGCCGTTGTCCTCGATCTCGACGACCACCTGGTCGTCCTCCGATCTCGTCCTGATCGTGATCTGCCCTTTCCCGTCGACCGCGTCGACGGCGTTGTCCAGGATGTTGGTCCAGACCTGGTTCAGGGTGTTGCCATACATCCGGATCGCGGGGAGCGACCGGTCATAGTCGCGATGGACGTCGACGTTGCCCAGCTGGTGGGCGAGGATGATCACCGTGTTCTCCAGCCCGTCATGGATGTCGCCGTCATGCTCGGTGGCGCGATCCATGTGCGAATAGCCCTTGATCGATTGCACCAGCTCGGCGATGCGGCGGCTGCTCTGCCCGATGATCTCCGTCGATTCGCGGAACACCAGCGTCTCCGCGAGCCATGACACAGCGTCGGGCAGCGACGTCGCCGGTAGTTGGCCCGCGAGCGCCGTCAGCTCTCGGGCCGTGATCCCGGCCTCGGCCAGTGCGGGGGCGAGTTCCCACGAGCGCCCGATGCCGTGATCCTCCAGCCAGGTCTCGATGGTCGCCTCGGTCTCGCTCAGCGCCAACGGGTCCGGCCGATGCGGCTTCGCCTTGCCGAGGATCTCCTCCATGACCCGCCAGCTCGCGGAGTCGAGGCAGACGCCGGCGAGCTGGCGCATGGCGGCGTCCCGTCGCTGGAGCGTCTCTCGCAGTCCGCTGTTCGCGCGCTGCACCGCCGCGGCGGGGTTGTTCAACTCGTGGGCCAGGCCGGCGGAGAGCTTGCCCAGGGCAGCCATCTTCTCCAGGTAGCGAGCGCGCTCGGCACGCTCGAGCTGCGCGGCCCGCTCCTCCAGCTTCCGGGCGCGAAGGCGCTCGGTGATGTCGCGGAAGAAGCCGTGCGTGGCGACTACCTCGTCGCCGAGGAGTCGGGAGGTGATGCTTCCCTCAACGGGTACCGTTCGCCCATCCTTGGAGAGGAAGCGTGTCTCGAGGAAATCGACGGTCTCCCCGCTGATTGCCCGCATGAAATCGCCCATACAGTGCTGGAGATAATCGGGATGGACGATCGCGAACACCGTAATCTCGGCCAGGTCGTCATCGGTGTAGCGCAGCGCGTCTTTCCACGCCTTATTCACGAACTCGAAGGTGCCATCGGGACGCACGCTCTGGATCATGTCGGACGCGTTCTCGATGACCGCCTGATAACGCTGCTCACTCTCGGCGAGGCGGAGTGCGGTCGGCGGTAGATCCCCCTTCGGTTTGAACGTTTCAAGGAGGGTACCCGCGGCCCGCCTCAGCCGCACCGTGGATGGCAAGGGGGTCGGTCGGTTCGTCGCGGGCATGACGGCCTCCCAGGTGGAGTCGGCGGCTGGGATCAGCCGCGACCCTGAACGAATAGTCCTCGTAACGATCCACGTCGGTCGCTGGGCGTCATAACCCCATCGTGGCCCGGTACTGCCAGACCGACATCACGGCCGTGGCCCCTTCTCCGACGGCCGTGGCCACGCGCTTCCCGGAACCCAACCGCACGTCCCCGGCGGCGAAGACGCCGGGGATGCTCGTCTCCATCAGGTATGGATCGCGCTCCAGCCCCCAGCGCTTCGTGCCGCGGTGGGTGACTACGTCGGGCCCAGCGAGAACGAAGCCTTTCTCGTCCCGCGCGACGTCGCCGT
>CADCWG010000124.1 GCA_902806335.1 uncultured Thermomicrobiales bacterium
GGGGCCCAGCGACGTGCCGGCCGTTGCCGCTCCGTCGGGTGTCTCGATCATCTCGTCGTCGACGCCCATACGCCCCCCGCCGCTACCCACCGGCCGACGCACCACCGCGGGGTCGGCCGTCCCCGGGTACCAGCGCCCTCTCCCCGCCCTCGCCGCGGTCCGCCGGCTCGTCGTCCGAGCCGGCCATGGCCCGCCAGGCGAGGGCGAGCACCCCGAGGGCGATCGCGCTGTCGGCGAGGTTGAACTTGGGCCACACGCCCACCGCGACGAAATCGACCACGTAGCCGAGCCGGACACGGTCGAGCAGGTTTCCCAGCGCGCCGCCCACGACCAGGCCGAGCCCGACCGACAACTCTGGCGACGGCGGGGCCAAGAGCCAATAGACCGCCACGACGGCGGCCAGGAGCGCGAGCGCGACGGCCGTGATCAGCGTCCCCTGACCGCGCAGCAGTCCGAAGGCAGCGCCCGTGTTCTCGACGTACTCGAGCGCCAGGTACTTGCCCAGAAGCTCCCACCGCCGGGGACCGGCGCCCGAGCCCAGCCACCCGCTGACGCCGACCTTCGACGCCTGGTCGAGGACCAGGACAACCGCCGCGACCAGCGCGGGGACGGCGCCCCGGACGAGCCCGGACCGGCCCAGTTCGGCCGGGAGGACCGGCACGGTGGCCCGCCTACCGGCCGGCCCTGAGGGCCTGCTCCCGCTCCAGGATCTGCTGGCAGTCGATGTCGTAGGCGACGTAGGGGAACGCCTCGAGGCGCTCCGGGTTGATCGGCTTCCCGCAGCGCTGGCAGAGACCATAGGTCCCGTGGTCCATCCGCCCGAGCGCGTCGGACACCTGGGCCAGGATGTCCCGCATGTCACCCGTGACCGCGAGGATCCGGGACTGTTCGGTGACGTTGCTGCCGTCCTCGGCGATGTGGTTACCCAGCGACCCGCGAACGGTGTTCTGGTCGGCACCGAGGGCGCGCATCTCCGAGTCGAGGCGATCGAGTTCCGCCTGGACCTGCTCTTGCCGCGCGATCAGGGCGCGCCGCAACTCCTCCAGCGTGGCGGGGTCGATCCGCGGGCCGGCCGAGTCGGTCGGGGTGGGGGCTGCCATTGGGAGTGTTCCTGTCCTCGTCCTGACCCGGTCGAGCCGGATCGTTCGGCTTGGTCAGACCGACGTCGGCACCCCGGCACCCTTGCCGGACCGGCCCCGCGTCGTGCGCTATCGGGTGGGGCGGCTCGCCACCGTCGGTCACGGCGACGTCCGCCCGATGGTAGCACAGGCCGTTCCCGGGCTATCCGAGCGCCCGGATACGCCGCGGCAGGGCCGGCAACCTATACTGCCGCCGCCCCGGGACACCGGCCCGATGGGTGCCGCCACCGGGCGCGAGGGAGGATCGGGTGCCGTCGGATCGGGAACTCGCGGGGCGACCGCCGCTTCGCCTCGTCATCGCGGGCGGCGGCACCGGCGGCCACGTCCTGCCGGCGCTCGCCGTCCTCGAAGCCTTCGCCGCCCGCGGCCAGGCCGTCGAAGCGCAGTGGGTCGGGAGCCACGACGGGCTCGAGCGGGAGGCGGCCCGCGACGCTGGGGTGCCGTACGAGCCGATCGCGACGGGCAAGCTGCGACGCTACGCCTCGGCCCGGACCGCGCTCGACGCCGGGCGCATCCCGCTGGGCATCGCCCAGGCGCGCACGGTCCTGCGGCGGCTCCGGCCCGACGTCGTCTTCTCGACCGGCGGCTTTGTCAGCGTGCCGACGGTCCTCGCCGCCCGCGCCGGCCGGCACCCGATCCTCACCCACGAGCAGACGGCCATCCTCGGCCTCGCGACCCGGATCAACCTCCGCGTCGCGGACGTCCTCGCGGTCTCCTACGAGGCGACCGCCGCCCTGGCCGCCGGCTCCCGCGCCCGGGTCGTCGTGACGGGGAACCCCGTCCGCGCCTCGCTCCGCACCGGCGACGCCGAGCGCGGCCGCGCCCGCCTCGGCTTCTCGCCCGATCTGCCGATGCTCTACGTCACCGGCGGCGCCCGCGGCGCGAGCCCGCTCAACCGCAGGCTCGGGACGCTCCTCCCGGACCTGCTCTCAACCTGCCAGATCCTGCACCAGACCGGGCCCGCCAGCGCCAACGCCGACGCCGCGGCGCTCGCGGAGCGCCAGGCCGGGTGGCCCGAGCACCTCCGGGACCGCTACCGGGTGGTCGAGTTCGTCCGGGACGAGCTACCCGACGTCTACGCCGCCGCCGACCTCGTCCTCGGCCGCGCCGGTGCCGGCACCGTCGCCGAGCTGGCCTACCTGGGCAAGCCGGCCGTCCTGATCCCGCTCCCGGGGGCCGGCGGCGACGAGCAGACCCGTAACGGGCGTCTCCTCGCCGACATCGGCGGGGCGGTCCTGCTCGACCAGGAGTCCGCTTCCCGCGAGCGCCTCGGCGAGGAGCTCCGCTCCCTCCTCGGCGACCCGGCCCGCCTCGCCGCGATGGCCGAGCGTGCCCGCTCCGTCGGCCGTCCGAACGCCGCCGACCGCCTCGCCGACGAGCTGCTCGCGCTCGCTGCGCCAGATCCCGCCAGTCGCCGCGCAACGCCGGCACCGACCTCCTGACGAGGTCGACGGTCCGCTCGATCATCCCGCGCGAACGGTAGACCGTCCACCACGCGTCGATGCTGGGGCCAGGATACCTCCGCCCTCGCCCTACTCCCCGAGCGCGGCCTCGATCGCCTCGCCCACGGTGCCCACGCGCGCCACCTCGATGCCGTTCGGCGGGGCGACCCCCCGGCGCCCGGCGGCGGACGGGACGACCACCCGGGTGAAGCCGAGCCGCATCGCCTCGTTGAGCCGTCGGTCGAGCTGGTTGACCGACCGCAGCTCGCCCGACAGGCCGACCTCGCCTACCGCCACCGTCCGGGGGTCAACGGGCCGATCTTTGAAGCTCGAGGCGACGGCGATCGCCACCGCCAGGTCGGCCGCCGGCTCGGCGATTCGCAGCCCGCCGACCACGTTGGCGTAGATGTCCTGCCCGCCGAGGCCGAGACCGACCCGCTTCTGCAGCACCGCGACCAGCAGTTGGAGCCGGCTGCTGTCGAGCCCGTTCGCGCTCCGCCGGGGCAGGCCGAACGCCGTCGCGGTGGTCAGCGCCTGGACCTCGACCAGGATCGGCCGCGTCCCCTCCATCGTCACCGCCACCGTTGACCCGGTCGCCGCGCCGTGGCGCTCTTCCAGGAACGCCTCCGACGGGTTGCGGACCTCGCGCAGGCCGGCATCGGCCATCTCGAAGACGCCGACCTCGTCGGTCGAGCCGAAGCGGTTCTTGACGCCGCGCAGGATCCGGTACTGCTGGTAGCGGTCGCCTTCCAGGTAGAGGACGGCGTCGACCATGTGCTCCAGCACGCGTGGCCCGGCGATCGTCCCCTCCTTCGTCACGTGGCCGACGATCAGCACCGGCACGTTGCGCGGCTTGGCCCACTGCATCAGCCGCGCGGTGCACTCCCGTACCTGCGACACGCTGCCGGCGGCCGACGTGATCTCGTCGACATAGACGGTCTGGATCGAGTCGACGATCAGCAGTCCCGGCCGGCGGGCCTCGGCGGCCTCGAGCACCTCGGAGAGGTTCGTCTCCGAGAGCACCCAGAGGTCGTCGTGGGCCAGCCCCAGCCGGTCGGCGCGAAGCTTGATCTGCTGGGCGGACTCCTCCGCCGAGACGTAGAGCACCTCGCCGACCCGCCCCGAGAGGGCCGCCGCCGTCTGGAGCACCAGGGTCGACTTGCCGATCCCCGGGTCGCCGCCCACCAGTACCAGCGAGCCGGGGACCAGCCCACCGCCAAGCACCCGGTCGAGCTCCTGGATCGGAACCGGGACCCGGTCAACCGCCGCCGAGCCGACCTCGGCCAGCGGCTGGGCTCGGCCCGACGCCCGCTCCCGGATCCGGGTCGGTCCCGCCGTGCCCGGACGGCGATCCTCGATGGTCTCGACCATCGAGTTCCAGGTGCCGCAGCCCGGACACCGCCCGAGGTACGCGGGACTCGTCGTCCCGCACTGCTGGCACACAAACGTGGTCGTGACCTTTGCCTTCGCCATCCTCAAGATCCTCACGCACCGTTCCGCGCGGTACCCGCGCGTGGGCTTCCGGCTCCTCATTGACCCCTGAGCCGTCGCCGCGTCGACGACGCCCTTTGCATCTCTTCCCTACGCGACGAGGGTGACGCAGAACCCTGCGCTTGTCCTCGTGTCATGTGCCGTTCGTCGCGGTCGCACGGGCGTGCCGAGGGATTGAACGATCGCCCCGGGGCCGGGACGAGACCCGGGAACGACGACAAGGGGGACGGCCGGATGGCCGTCCCCCTCCCCGATACCGCGACGTGCCGGGTTCGATCGCGTTCCCCTAGGAGATCGCGACCGGCGCCAGCTCCTCGACCGGGCTCAGCTTGAGCAGGTCCTCCTCGACCTCGACCCGAACCGTCGTGCCGGCCTGGAAGCGGCTGTTGAGCAGCCCCTCGGCCAGCGGGTCCTCGATCAGGTTCTGGATGATCCGGCGCAGCGGCCGCGCCCCGTAGGTGTGGTCGTAGCCGCGCGTCCCAAGCAGGTCCATCGCCTCCTGGGTGACCTCGAGGCTGATGTCCTGCTCCGCCAGCTGCTTGCGGACCCGGTCCAGCTCCAGGTTGACGATGTTGCGGATCTGCTCCTGGGTGAGCGAGTGGAAGACGATCACGCCGTCGATCCGGTTCAGGAACTCGGGCCGGAACGTCTGCTTCAACTCCCCCATGACCTTGTCGCGCATCTTGTCGTAGTCGCGCTGCTGCGCCGTCTCGGCGTCCTCCTTGAAGGCGAAGCCGAGGGTCAGGTCGCGGGTGATCGCCTGCGCGCCGACGTTGCTGGTCATGATGATGATCGTGTTGCGGAAGTCGACCTTCCGCCCCTTGGCGTCGGCGAGGTTCCCGTCCTCCATGATCTGGAGGAGCATGTTGAACGCCTCGGGGTGGGCCTTCTCGATCTCGTCGAGCAGGATCACCGAGTACGACTTGCGCCGCACGGCCTCGGTGAGCTGACCACCCTCCTCGTAGCCGACGTAGCCCGGAGGCGCCCCGACCAGGCGGCTGACGGCGTGGCGCTCCATGAACTCGGACATGTCGATCTTGATCAGGTGGTCTTCCGAGCCGAACATGAACTCCGCGAGCGCCTTCGCCAGCTCCGTCTTCCCGACGCCGGTCGGGCCGAGGAAGATGAAGCTGCCGATCGGCCGGCGCGGGTTCTTGATCCCGGCGCGGGCCCGGCGGACCGCCTTGGAGAGGGCGGTGATCGCCTCCTCCTGGCCGATGATCCGCTCGTGGAGGGCGTCCTCCATCTGGAGCAGTCGCTCGGACTCCTCGCCGGCGATCCGGACCAGCGGGATGCCGGTCCACATCGAGACGACCTGGGCGACGTCCTCCTCGGTGACGAAGACCTCTTCCTCGGCCTGGGTGTCGCGGAGCTGCTGCTCCTGGTTGTCGATACGGTCGCGCAGCTTCCGCTCGCGGTCGCGCAGCTCCGCGGCCAGCTCGAACTCCTGGCCGTTGACCGCCGCCTCCAGCTCCCGCTGCAGCGACTGGAGCCCGACCATCGCCTCCTTGAGGTTCGGCGGCGCGGCCGAGCGCGACATCCGGACCCGGGACGCCGCCTCGTCGATCAGGTCGATCGCCTTGTCGGGCATGAACCGGTCGGTCACGTAGCGGGCCGCCAGGTTCGAGGCCGCCTTGAGCGCCTCGTCGCTGATCTTGAGCTTGTGGTGCTCCTCGTAGAGGGTGCGCACCCCGGTCAAAATCTGGACCGTCTCGTCGATGCTCGGCTCGTCGACCTGGATCGGCTGGAAGCGTCGCTCCAGCGCGGCGTCACGCTCGATGTACTTGCGGTACTCGTCGAGCGTGGTCGCGCCGATGGTCTGCAGCTCGCCGCGCGACAGCGCCGGCTTGAGGATGTTGGCCGCGTCGACCGCGCCCTCGGCCGCGCCCGCCCCGACGAGCGTGTGGAGCTCGTCGATGAAGAGGATGCTGCCGGTCTCCTTGACCTCGCCGACGATCTTCTTCAGGCGCTCCTCGAACTCGCCGCGGTACTTGGTCCCCGCGACGAGCGCCCCGATGTCGAGGGCGACCAGCCGCTTGTTCTGCAGCTGCTCGGGCACGTCGCCGTTGACGATCCGCTGGGCCAGGCCCTCGACGATCGCCGTCTTGCCGACGCCCGGCTCGCCGATCAGGGCCGGGTTGTTCTTGGTCCGCCGGGAGAGGATCTGCATCACGCGGTCGATCTCCATCGACCGCCCGATCAGGGGCCCGAGCTTGTTGTTGCGCGCCGCCTCGGTGAGGTCGAAGCCAAGCGCGTCCATGTACGGCGTCTTGGTCTGCTGCTTGCCGCCCTGCCCGTAGCTGGAGCTCTGGCTGACGACCTGCATGACCTGGGCGCGGACCTTCTCGAGGTTCACGCCGAGGCTCTCGAGCACGCCCGCGGCGATGCCCTCGCCCTCACGCACCAGGCCGAGCAGCAGGTGCTCGGTGCCGATGTAGTGGTGATTGAGGCGCCGCGCCTCGTCGACCGCGAGCTCGATGACCTTCTTGGCGCGCGGGGTCAGCCCGATCTCGCCCATGATCATCGTCTCGCCGCGACCGATGATGAACTCCACCGCCGAGCGAACCTTGGGAAGCTGGACACCCATGTTGCTCAGCACACGGGCCGCGACCCCATCGCCCTCACGGACGAGACCGAGCAGCAGGTGCTCGGTACCGATGTAGTTGTGGTTGAAGCGTTGGGCCTCCTCCTGCGCGAGGGTGAGGACCTTGCGGGCTCGCTCCGTGAACTTGTCGAACTTGTCCGCCATCCTGCTGGCTCTCCCGGCGTGGGGACGGTCAACCCGCTCGACCGCCCCGCGACACCTGATGGACGACTACCCCTGTTGTACGACAGGGATACGAAAAGCGCGAGTGCCCGGACCTGCCGTCCCGGCGGTGCCCGCTGACCGCATGCGCGTGTTGTGTGCCGTGGATACGCGGAGAGGGCGACGACGGCAGGCGCGAATCGCGCCTGCCGTCGTCAAGTATCGTTGATTATGTCCGTTCCGGGTAGGCTCGGGCGCAGCCCAGACCACGCCCGGGACCTGGCCCAGGGGCAAGTCGCCGCTAGCCGACGGTCTCGCCACCCTCGCCCGTCTCGTCCGCGCCACCGGCCTCGGTCGGCACCGTAGCCTCCACGGGCGCCGCGTCTTCCACCGGAGCCGCGGCCTCAGGCGCCGCGGCCTCAGGCGCCGCGGCCTCCACGGGCGCTGCGGCTTCCGCCGCCGCAGGGGTCGCGGGCGCGTCGTCCTCGGTGATCTCGGCGGCGAGCTCCTCCGCGGCCGGCGCGGCCTTGGTGGCGTCGTCGTCGACCGCCGCCTCGACCAGGTCGGCGTTGGCGCCGGCCATCGCGAAGGCGAGGGCCATCGCCGACATCTCCTCGTCGCCCTCGATCCCACCGGGAAGGTCGGGCTGCGGGCGGTTCGACTCACGCCGCGGCTTGGCCCGCGGCTGCGGCCGCTCCGTCGGCAGCTGGAAGTTGGCCATCCCCGCGCCCGGCGAGGTGGTCGCGACCTGCTGGATCGGCGCCTCCTGCAGAGCGACGATCGCGTCGAGGCTCGACGGGTCGACCGCCGTCCGCGCCGTCTCGTCGTCCGAGCGCCGCGCGAAGGAGCCGATCTCGATGCCTTCGGCCTCGAGCGCCGACCGGATCTGCTGCGCCAGCTGATCCCGCTCGGCCACCGCGTTCTCGCCGAAGACGGCGATCAGGTCGGCGTCCGGCGTGTCGAGCGCCCGCCGCAGGCTGAGGCCCATCCGCCGCCGCTGCGGGTCGATCCGGATGATCCGGAGCAGGAGATCCTGCCCCTCCTGGACCGCCTGCTTGGGGTGGCTGATCCGCTCGTCGGCCAGCTCGGAGACGTGGATCAGGCCCTCGATGCCGTCCTCGATCCGGGCGAAGGCGCCGAAGTTGGCGAGCTGGGTCACCGTACCTCGGACCAGCTGCCCGACCTCGTAGTTGGCGGCCACGCGGCTCCAGGGCTCGGCCTGGGTCCGCTTGATCGAGAGGGCGATCTTCTTCTCTTGGGCATTGATGCCCAGGACGTAGACCTCGACCTCCTGGCCAACCTTGAGGACCTCGCTCGGGTGGCGAACCCGGCTCCACGAGAGCTCGGAGAGGTGGACCAGCCCGTCGGCGCCGCCGATGTCGACGAAGGCGCCGAAGTCGCAGATCGAGGAGACCTTGCCCTGCCGGACCTCGCCCTCCTTCAGCTCCGCGATCAGCCGCTCCTTCATCACGTCGCGACGTTCCTGGATCGCCTGCCGCTCGGAGAGGATCAGCCGGTTCCGGTGGCGGTTGATCTCGATGACCTTCAGCGGCAGCGTCGTGCCGATCAGGCGGGCCATGTCGGCCTGCTTGCTCGCCTCGTCGCCGCCACGGATCTCGGAGACCTGCGACGCCGGGACGAAGCCCCGCACGCCGTCGAGGTTCACGAGCAGGCCACCCTTGTTGTAGTTGGTGACCTCGGCCTCGATGACCTGGTTCGCCTCGTGGATCTCCTGCAGCCGACGCCAGCTCTTCTCCTGGCGGGCCCGGTTGATCGAGACGACCGGGTGCCCTTCCGGATTCTCCGGCTGGACAACGAACACCAGGATGGTGTCGCCGATCTGGAGCGCCTGCTTCTCCTCGGGCGTCAGGTCGGAGTACTCGCGGGCCGGAATGATGCCCTCGGACTTCGACCCAATGTCGACCAGGAGTTCCTCCCGGTCGACGTGCATGATGATGCCGTCCATCACGTCCCCGTACTTCAGGGACTTGTAGTCGTGGTCCGGCTCGCTGAGGAACTGCTCCATCAGCGACGCGCCATCGCCGAACTCGCCGCCGAGCATGGCGGCGAAGTCCATCTCGTCGTCGGCGCCCGCCGCGGCCTCGGCGGGAGCGCCGCTGCCGTTGCTTGCGGCGCCGTTCGCCACGGTGCTGGCGGGCTCGGCCTCCGGACCAGGCACGACCTCAACCGGCGCCACATCGCCGCCCTCGGCCGTCGCGGCCGCGGGCTGGTCGACGACCGCGGTTGCCGTCTGCTCGGTGGCCGTCATGCTGGGCTCGGGGGTCGGCGCCGCCTGCTCGGCGGCCACGCCCGACTCCTCGCGCTCGCGAATCTCCGTCCCGTCCATACACCTTCCTTAAACGCCAGGGTCGCTGCGGGTCTATCCCCCGCCCACGTGGGCAGCCGGAGCACCCTCATAGGTTGGGCAAACTGCGCTTGACAGTATAACGACGCGGCCCAACCCCGCGCAACCATGGCGCGCGCGGCACGCCCGGCCGCGTCCCAGCCTATGGACACTCGGCGCCTGCCCACCGCTGCACCGGGAGCGGGCGACACCCGACGACGGGGGACCGCCCGGACCCGGCCTACGCCGGCGACCCGTTGGCCGGTCTCGCCCCGTCGACGCCGGACGCCCGCAGCACAGCGCCGACCGCGCCGAGGGCCCGCCGCAGCTCCGGCTCGTGGACCCAGCCCATGTGGCCGATCCGGACCAGGTCATCGACGATCCGGCCCTGCCCGGCGCCAAGCTCGATGCCGTGCTCCGCGCGCACCGCGCGCACCAGTTCCCGCGCCGGCACGCCCTCCGGCGGCCGAAAGCCGGTCACCGTGTCGGAGGCGAAGGCCGGGTCGGGGTAGAGCTCCAATCCCAGCGCCGCGACCCCTCTCCGGGTCAACTCGCCCAGCCGGCGGTGCCGCGCCCAGACCGCGTCCAGCCCCTCGGCGTGCATCATCCCGAGGGCGGCGTGGAAGGCGTAGAGCAGGCTCAGCGGCGGCGTCGACGGGGTCATCCCCTCCGCGGCGCTCTGCCGCGCGACGGTGAGGTCCCAGAACGCCCGGGGAAAGCGGGACCGCTCGTGGGCGTCCCAGGCCCGGGGCCCGACGGCCACGATCAGCAGCCCGGGCGGGCACATCCAGGCCTTCTGCGACCCGGACAGGACGAAGTCGATGCCCCACTCGTCGACCAGGAGCGGCAAGGCGCCGGCCGCGCTCACGGCGTCGACGATCGCCAGCGCGCCGTGGTCACGGACCACCGCGACGAGGTCCCTCAGCGGGTTGGTGAGTGCCGTCGACGTCTCGTTGTGGGTCAGGAAGACGGCCCTGACCTCGGGGTTTGCTCCCAGCGCGGCCCGCAGGCGGTCGGGCGTCACCGCCTCGCCCCAGGGGACGTCGAGGCGGCGGACATCGAGGCCCAGCCGTTCCCCGTAGCCGGCGAACCGGTCGCCGAAGTCGCCGCATACCGCCGCCAGGACCGGGTCTCCGGGGGAGAGCAGGTTGACGATCGCCACCTCCCAGCCCGCCGACCCCGTGCCGGGCCAGGTCAGCACATCGCCGTCGGTCCGGTGGACGGTCCGCGCCAAAGCCAGGATCTCCCGGTAGAGGTCCTTGAGTGCGGCTCCCCGGTGGGGAATCATCGGCCGCCCCATCGCCGCCAGCACCTCGGGCGGCACCGGTGTCGGCCCCGGGATGCGGAGATCGGTCGGGTCCGCCATCAAGCCCGTCAGGGGTCGCCCCACGTCCGCTGACACCTCGCGAAACCCCTCCCCGCGCCGCCTTCCCGCCCAGCGCCGGACCGGCGCCCCACCGCCCAGCCGGCTATCCCGGCGCACCGCCCCCGGGGCCTTCGCCTTGCGTCCACAACCCACCGCCTGGGCCCGCAAGTGGTGGCCCCGTCGGCTGGCGCGACGATCGGCCCGATCCGCCGTCCTATACCGCACAGAGCCCGGCGGGGGACGAGTCGCCGACAGGGGGAACCGGTGCCAGAGCATACCCCGCGCGAACCGTTGGCCGCCGCCGACCGCCGACGGACGAGGCGGGCCCCCACGGCCGTCGGCCGCGTGCTCCGGGCGACGTCGGTCGCCGGTTGGGACGCCGCGTTCGCGGTCGCCGTCGGCGCGCTGATGCTGGGAATGACCGGCGCGGATCTCGTCGCCGGCCGGGGCGAATCGGTACTCCCACCCCTCCTCGGGGTGATCCTGGGGTCCTCGTTCCTCTGCTCGGGCGGCGCACGGCTCCTCGCGCGTCGGTCACCCGGCGCGGCCCTTCCGCTGCGGAATGTGGCCCGCGCCCTGGGGCTGCTTGCCTTCGCGGTCGGCGCCGTGATGGTCGTCGGCTGGTTCCTCTAGCGGGCGCTCCTCCAGGGGTCGGTAGCGACCTGGGATGCGCTTCGGCGCCGTGAGCGGCCGGCCCTGCCCGAGCCGGGTCCGTCAGGGCCGCACGTTCCGCAGGTGTCGGGGGTCGTGATAGAGGACCAGTTCGGGGTCGATCCGGTCCTCGGTGACCTGGAGCAGGCCGACGCCGAAGTGCTCCTGCCACCGGCGGTCGGTCGCCGAGCCAGGGTTGAAGAGCACCGTCTCGCCTTCCCGCTCGATCAGCGGGACGTGGCTGTGGCCGTAGACCACGCACGCCACCCCGGGACCGGCGCGGCGGCGCGCCTCCGACCTCGCCGAGGCACCGCCGTGCCCGTGGAGCAGCACGAAGCGGTGCGGTCCGACCGTGAACGCGACCTCGCGGTCCAACTCGACCCGGAGCTCGAGGTCGTCGTTGTTGCCGACGACCCCGATCACCGGCGCGACCCCCGCCAGCGCGTCCAGCACGCCCGCGGTGTTCGCGTCCCCGGTGTGCAGGATCAGGCCGACCGCGAAGCGCTCGAAGAGGTCGACCACCTCTGGCGGCAGCCGTCGCGCGCCGCGCGCGTGGACATGGGTGTCGCCGACGACCCCGATCGTCAGCGGCACCGGGAAGTCGCGACGTCCCTCGGGCCAGCGCCGCGCCTCGTGGTCCTCGGCCCCCAGCCCGGGGCGGTCGGAGACGGCGTCGAATCCCTCCCGGTCGGCGGGCCGGTCGCTAGCCAACCCCTACGACCGCGCCGATGCCGGCCTCCCGCAGGGTCGACCTCACCGCCTCGGCCTGCCCGTCCGCGAGCGGCCGCAGCGGCGGCCGGGGTGCCCCGCCGACGAGCCCCACCGCGTCGAGCGCCGTCTTGAGCCCGGCGATCCCGTACCCGGACGTCACGGCCGCGTTGGGTGCCAGGAGCCGGAATTGGAGCGCGCGGGCCGCCTGGTGCTCTCCCGCCAGCGTCAGCCGCGCGAGCTCGGCGCACTGGTCCGGCGCGACGTTGCCGAGCGCCACGATGCCGCCCGTGGCCCCCAGGCAGAGCGCCGGGTAGAGGAAGCTGGCCGACCCAGCGAGCACCGCGAAGCCGGGCGCGGCGGACGCGATCATCTCCGCCACCTTCGGCGCGTTCCCGCCCGAGTCCTTCACCCCGACGATGTTCGGGTGCGTCGAGAGCTCGGCGACGAGGTCGCTGGCGAGGTCGACGCCGGTGTAGGCGGCCATGACGTACACGACGACCGGGATCGGCGAGGCATCGGCGACCGCCCGGTAGTGGTCGAGGTAGGCGGTTCGGTCGTACCGCGGCCGGTAATAGTGGGGGGTCACGACCAGCGCGAAGTCGGCACCCAGCTCGGCCGCGCGGCGCGACCGGCGGATGGCGTCCCGCGTCGACTCCCCGCCGGTGCCGGCCATCACCGACCGCCGCCCCGCGATCGCCTCGACGCCGGCGGCGACGACCCGGTCCCGCTCCCCCTCGTCGAGCAGCGCGAACTCGCCGTTCGACCCCAGCAGCACCACCCCGTCGAGGGCCGAGGTGGCGTAGAAGCCGAGGTTGGCCTTGAAGCCGGCCAGGTCGAGCTCGCCGTCGCCCCCGAACGTCGTCGCCACCGGCGCGTAGACCCCCGCCGGACCGCGTCGCCCCTGGTTCCCGTCCATCACCGTTCGCTCCATTCTCCCGTCTCGGGCCGTGCCTGCCGCGCCGGCGCTCACCGCTCGTCGAGCACCGAGTAGATGATCCCGCTGAGCAGGCTGACCACCACGCCTCCGAGCAACGCCCCGACCGTCGTCGACCGGATGCCCGGGACGAGCCAGGCGGCGAGGCCGAAGAGGGCCGCGTTCAGCACCAGCGCGAACAACCCGAAGGTGAGGCAACTGAGCGGCAGGGTCAGGATCTTCAGGATCGGCTTGATGTAGGCGTTGATCGCGCCGAGCAGCAGCGCGAAGATGAGGATCGACACCCGGTCGTCGTAGGCGACCAGCCGCTGCTCGGACACGGTCCCGATCGCCAGCACGCCGAGCATGCTCGCGAACAGGTAGGCGATCAGCCGATTCACCGGTGTCCTCCCGCGTCGCCCGCCGGCACCAGCACCGAGAAGCCCTCGAACTGATGGCTGGCCGCGTCGCCTTCGACGGCGTCCGGAGACCGCCCCGCGACGATCGCCTCCAGCGCGTCCCGCATCCGCGGCAGCAGCACCGGGTCGAACGGGGTCTCGCCATGGGAGGCGTGGACCTCGCGGAGCGTCGGCGTGAGCGCCGCGAGGTAGGCCAGCGTCGACCGGTAGGCGCCCAGGTCGGACGTGGCCATCTGCGCGTAGAGCGCCCCGGCGTAGGCCGCGTCGGTGCCGAACAGCAGCCCGTTCCCGCGGTCGATCAGGGCGATCAACCCCGGCGCGTGCCCGGGCGCGGGGATGACTTCGAGGACCCGGCCGCCGAGGTCGAAAACCTCACCGCCGTGCAGGCGGCCATCCGGCTCCCGTCCGGGGATACCCGCCCGCGCGGGGTCGAACCCCGGCGGCAGCGGGCCGCGCAGGAACGCCGGCGCGAACCGCGGCGCCATCTCCGCGTCGGTGTAGCCCCTCACGAGGAAGCCCGCGTCGACCGTGTGGATCAGGACGTCGGCGAAGTGCCGGTTGCCGCCGACGTGGTCCCAGTGGGCGTGACTGTTGATCACGGTCAGGGGGCGGTCGGTGAGTCGCCCCACCACCGCCCCGATGTCGCCGACGCCCATCCCGGTGTCGATCAGGATCGCCCGGCGGTCGCCGACCACGAGGTGGCTGACGACCGCCTCCTCGTGGGACGGCTCGCGGATCGCGAAGACCCCGGGCGAGGGCTCCGTGACGGCGAACCAGCCCTGCTCAAGCCCGCCGCCCGTGCCGACCATCCCCCGTCGCCCCCATCCGGACCCGTCCGGCCCCGCGTTCTCGTCACCGTGGTACGGCCCCACCACGGACACCGCAACGTCACCATGGCATCGGGCGCAGAGTATACGGTCGCCCCCTCCCGGCGGCGCGACTGTCCTCCACGGGACACGGCGCCGCCGCCGCGCCCACGGGTCGACACGTCCGGCCATTTTGGCCGCGCCGGTCCAATGCGTGGCGGCGGCGGGGGCGGCGGCGCGGGGCGGCTGCGCGGGGAACCTGGGAGTAGCCCGGGGCCAGGCACTGTGCTACCCTCTGGGAAGCTAGGGTAGGTTTGCATACCCGGACGGTAGCGACCGCCCGCGGGGACCAGCGAGGCATCACCATGGCCACCGCCGTCCACGGCACGACCGACCGCCGGCCCCTGGGCGACCACGGCGAGACGACCGCCAGCCTCGGCTGTCCGGTCGCGCGGACCGCCCAGATCATCGGCAACAAGTGGACGCCGCTGATCGTGCGCGACCTTGCCGATAGCCGGCGCCGGTTCAGCGAGCTCGAGCGGTCGCTGACTGGCATCAGCCCGAAGACCCTCTCCGAGCGCCTCAAGCGCCTGGAGGAGGCCGGGGTGGTCGAGCGCCGCTGCTTCGCCGAGGTCCCGCCGCGGGTCGAGTACGCCCTCACCCCCAAGGGCCACGCGCTGCTGCCGGTCATCGAGCAGATGCGCGCCTTCGGCAACCGCTGGCTGCCCGCCGAAGAGTGCGACGACGCCGACGCCGCGACCCATCACGCGGACCACGAGGCGTAGGGCTCAGACCAGACCCGCCGGGGACAACTCGCACGCCCGGCCCGTCTTTGGGGACCGGCGGCACGCGCGACCCGGCCCACTTCGCCGCGCGACCCGGCCCACTCCCCCCGCCACCCCTCGCTATACTTCCCCGGTTCGGGGCCGAGCCAGGTCGCTCGGTCGGTGGGAAGCGCGGCGCGCGGGAGAGACGATGGTCGCTGGTCGGGTCGAAGGGACGTCGGCGACGGCGGTCGCGGAGCCGTCGGAGACGGTGCGCCGCCAGCGCGTCTTCTCCGGCATGCAGCCGTCCGGCACGCCGACCCTGGGCAACTACCTCGGGGCCATCCGCAACTGGGTTGTCCAGCAAGACCAGTACGACAACGTCTTCTGCGTCGTCGATCTCCACGCCCTGTCGCTGCCGACCGACCGCGACACGCTCCGGGCCAACACGCTCAACCTGGCCGCGGCGCTGCTCGCCGCCGGCATCGACCCCGCCCGCAGCGTCCTCTTCGCCCAGTCCGACGTCCGCGAGCACAGCGAGCTGTGCTGGCTCCTGACCTCGGTGACCCAGTTCGGCGAGTTGCGGCGGATGACCCAGTTCAAGGACAAGAGCGCCGGGCGCGAGGACGTCTCCGCTGCCCTCTTCGTCTACCCCGTCCTCCAGGCGGCCGACATCATCCTCTATGATGCGGACCTTGTCCCGGTCGGGGATGACCAGCGGCAGCACGTCGAGCTGACGCGCGACATCGCCGAGCGCTTCAACCGTCGCTACGGCCAGACCTTCGTCGTCCCCAAGCCGGACATCAAGGCCGAGGGGGCGAGGATCATGGCCCTCGACGACCCCTCGCAGAAGATGAGCAAGAGCTCCGGCCGGCCGATGAGCTACATCGCGCTCACGGACGACGCGGACACCATCCGCCGCAAGATGAAGCGGGCCGTGACCGACAGCGGCAGCGAGGTCCGCGCGGTCCCCGACAAGCCGGCGCTCGTCAACCTGCTCACCATCTACAGCCTGCTGACCGGCGAGGACGTGCCGACCATCGAAGAGCGCTACGCCGGGCGCGGCTACGGCGCCTTCAAGACCGACCTCGCCGAGGTGGTCGTCGCCACGGTCACCCCGATCCAGGCCCGGATCGCCGAGTACGCGGCAGACCCCGGCGCCGTCCAGGCGATCCTCGCCGACGGCGCCGATCGCGCCCGCGACCAGGCGAGCCGCAAGATGGCGCTCGTCCGCGACCGTATCGGCCTCGGCGCGGGCTGAGCCGGGTCGCCTCGGCGTCCGCCTCGCCCCGGTGCCGGGGGCGCGACGCCCGCCGTGCGCCCCCTACTCAACGGGCGCCGATTGTCCCGGGGCGATCACCGCCCACCGCACCGACCCCTTCGCCGCGCCAGGAGCCCCCGCCCATGGCCGATCGTTCCGCCGCCGGTCGCCGTGGGGCCCCGGCCTCGCTCCGCTTCGAGGAGATGACGCGGACCGAGCGGGTCCGCGCCGCCCTCGGCGGTGAACCGGTCGACCGGCTCCCCGTCTGCTTCTGGCGCCACTTCAAGCCCGAGGGATCGGGGCGGCGCCTCGCCGACGCCTCGCTCCGCTTCTTCGACGAGACCTTCGACCTCGACCTCGTCAAGCTGATGCCCGACATCCCCTACCCGTTCCCCCGTGGCGGGATCCGGGAGCCGGGCGACTGGCGCCTGCTCGAGCCGATCGACCGGGAGCGCTCCCGCTTCTTCGCCCAGCGCGTGGAAGCGGTCTCGGTGCTGCGCGACGAGCTGGGCTTCGACACCCCCGTGATCGTGACGATCTACGGTCCCCTGACCGAGGCCCTCGCCTTCGCCGGCCGCGACCGGTTCCTCGCCCACGCGCTTGAGGCCTCGCCGCTGGTCCACGAGGGGCTGAGCGTGATCGCGGAGAACCTCCGGGCCCACATCCGGGACGTGATGGCGGCCGGCGCCGACGGCGTCTTCCTCGCCCTGCAGGGCTGCTCCGCCGACGTGATGCCCGCCGCCCAGTACCGGGAACTCGGCCGGCCCTACGACCTGCTCGCCCTCCAGGGCGCCGCGGACGGCTGGCTCAACGTGCTCCACCTCCACGGCGAGCGGGACCTGCTCCTGGACCAGGTGCTGGACTACCCGGTCCAGGCCCTCAGCTGGTCCGATCGCCGGTCCGGGGCCGGCCTGCGCGACGTCCACGGGGTAACCACCAAGTGCCTGATGGGCGGCTGGGACGAGGCCGGTGTGATCACCACGGGACCGGCGTCCGCCATCCTCGCCGAGGCCCAGGACGCGGTGCGCCAGACCCGCGGCCGCCGCCTGATCCTCGCCCCCGGCTGCTCCGTCCCCGACGACACCGACGAGCGATGGCTCCACGCCGCCCGCGAGGCCGCCGACCAGGTCGACCTCGACGCCTGACCGCGACCCCTGGGAGGCGTCCTGCCCACGGCTGGTGCCCGCCGTGATGCCGGGGCAGTGACGCGCTCGTCAGCTTCCGGGCCACGCGAGATGGGATGTCCACCCGTCGGGGCTCCCCAGGGGTCCGCGAGGCCGGATGGTTGGCGGCCAGGACCGCCCCGAGCCGAACCCCGGCTCGCCGCCCTGGCCGCCATCTCGAGCCGCCAGCGACCCCGCGGGCAACGCCGGTGGCCGGTCGAGGGACCTGGCCAGACTCCAACGGATCGCCGAATCTCCGACCGTTGGTCAACCGCGTTCCATCGGTAGGGGGCAGCTTGTAGGGCGCGGTTGCCGGCGACCCTCACCGGCCACCAGGACTCGCTGCCGTGGGCCCAACCAGGGACGTGCCATCGCGGCCCGATCGCGCCGGGCGGCGGGTGCCTTGCGGGGGTTGCCCAGCCCGCTTCGCGCGCCGCCAGGGGGCTCGTCCCGGGCGGATCGACGATCAGTCCGCCGGGACGGCCACGCGCTCGGCGGCGGCGGCGGCGCTCGGCCGCGCGGCCGCCTTCTCCTGCTTCTCCATGATCGTGGTCGAGTGGCCGGCGTCGAGCCGCGCCTTCGGGTCATAGAACGTGACCGCGTGGTTGACCGCGGTCACCGCCTCGGCGCCGCCCGTCGCGATCAGCTTGAACTTCGCCGGGTAGGCGACGATGTCGCCCGCGCCGAAGACGCCCGGCACCCCCGTCGCCATCGTGATCGGGTCGACCACGATCTGGTTGCGCTGCAGCTCGAACCCCCAGGTCTTGAGCGGGCCAAGGTCGGCGACGAAGCCGATCGCCACGATCAGCTCCTGCGCCGGAGCGACCGTCTCCGCGCCGGTCGCGTCCTTGTAGGTCACCTCGGCCAGGCGGCCGTCCCCGTCGGCGCGGACGCCAACGACCTCGCACCCCGGGTAGCGCAGCGCCACCGACGATTCCTCGAGCTCCCGCACCGTGGCCTCGTGCGCCCGGAACTTCGAGCGGTGGATCAGCGTCACGCTGCGCGCCAGCGGCTCGAGCGTCACCGCCCAGTCGACCGCCGAGTCGCCGCCGCCCACGATCACCACGTCCTTGCCGCGGAAGTCCTCCACCCGCTTCGCGAAGTAGTGGACACCCCGCCCCTCGAGCTCGCGGACGCCGGGGGCCTCGAGGCGCTTGGGCTCGAACGCGCCGACACCGGCACAGACGATGACGGTCTTGCTGAACCGCTCGCCCCGGCTCGTCCCGAGGCGGATCGTGCCGTCCTCCAGCCGCTCCAGCTCCAGCACCTCTTCGTTGAGGTGCATCGCCGGCTTGCCGCGGTGGGCCTGCTCCAGGCAGCGCTCGACGAAGTCTTTGGCCAGGATCTTCGGGAACCCGAGCACGTCGTAGATGTACTTCTCGGGATAGATCGCCGTCAGCGCCCCGCCCGGCTCCTCGAGCGAATCGATGATCTGGGTCCGCGCTCCCCGCAGCCCGGCGTAGAAGGCCGCGAACAGCCCCGTCGGCCCGGCACCGATCACCGTCACGTCGTAGACGTCACGCTCGCCGCCGGCCGCGTCGGTCGCGACTCCGGGGGTAGGCTGGTCCATCGTCGGGTCTCCTCGGGTTCGGCGGTGGGGAACCTCGGTCGGGCACGCGTCTCGCGGTCGGGGCATTCGGTCGAGTCTACCATCGGGGGCACTGGCTACCGCGTCGCCGGGCCACGCCGCGGGCAGGCGGTCGCCGCGCCCAAGCCGTTGCCCGCGCCTTGGTCGCTTCCGTACAATCGGTCGATGGCCCCGCGGGGCCCCCACGCCCGGCCCCGGGCGGACGCCGCCAAACCCCACCCGAGGAGTGCCCCATGGCCGAGGCCACCGCCGCTTCCGCCCCCGACCTCGCCGGCCTGCTCTCGCGGAGAGCGCGCGACCTGCCGAGCACCCCCCGGATGGCCACCGACGGCAAGTCCGCCGAGCGGATCGCCTTCAGTTACGGCTTCCCGGACCCCGCGTCCCTTCCCGCCTCCGACGTCGCCGCGGCCACGACGGCGGTCCTAGCTCGTGCCGGCGACCGCGCCCTCCAGTACGGCTCCACCACCGGCGTCGCCGACCTGATCGAGGTCCTCCTTGCCAAGCTGAAGCGCGACCAGGGGATCGAGGCCGGCCCGCGGAACATCCTGATCACGGCCGGCGGCTCGCAGGCCCTGGCGCTGGTCCTCGACCTCCTTGTCGACTGGGGCGACGCGGTGATCACCGAGGAGCCGACCTGGATGGGGGCCGTTCGCGCCTTCGCCAACGTCGGCGCCGAGACGGTCACGGTTCCCGTCGACGGCGAGGGCACCGACGTCGACGCCCTGGAGCGGGCGCTCGTCGGACTCCGCGACGCGGGGCGCCGGGCCAAGATGATCTACGTCATCTCCAACTTCCAGAACCCGAGCGGTGCTTCCACCACCCTGGAGCGCCGACGGCGGATCGTGGAGCTTGCCCACGAGCACGGCACCTACATCTTCGAGGACGACGCCTACCACGACCTCCGCTACGAGGGCGAGCGGATCCCGCCGATCTACACCCTCGACGACCGTGGCCAGACGATGTACATGGGCACGTTCTCGAAGATCATGGGCGCCGGGATGCGCCTCGGCTGGCTCGTCGCCTCGCCGGAGATCATCACCAAGCTGGCGGTCCTCAAGATCGACGGCGGGACCAACATCTTCGGCTCCTACGTCGCCGCCGAGTGGGTGCCCAACCACCTCGACGAGCACATCGACCGCCTGCGGGTCATCTACCGTCGCCGGCGGGACCTCATGCTCGACGCGCTCGCCCGCCACATGCCCGAGGGCACGACCTGGTCGAGGCCCGAAGGCGGCTTCTTCCTCTGGGTCACCCTCCCCGAGGGCCTGGACGCCGGTCGGATGGCCACCCAGGCGCGCGAGCGCGGGGTCGAGTTCCTGCCGGGCCGGACCTGCTTCATGGGCGACGGCGGGATCAACACCCTGCGCCTCTCGTACTCGTTCGCGCAGGACGAGCAGATCGACCCGGGCGTCAAGGTCATCGGCGAGATCGCCCGGGGCGAACTCCTCGAGCTTGGCCGATCCGCGTAACCTCCCGGCCCCACCACGGGGCGCCGCCGCAATCGGCACGCTCCCGAACGGAAGCGCGCGCCCGTCTCGCTCCCCGAGGGGGGAGGCGGGTGCCGCGGGCCCGCCGTGGTGCCCGGCACGTTGTCCCGGTAGACGCACTCGATGACAGGAGGGACAGGTGCCCGGGCTGCACGGCGTCTGGAACATCCTCGCTACGCCGTTCCTCCCGGACGGCGCGCTCGACGAGGCGAGTCTGGGCCGACTGACCGACGCCGTGATCGCCACCGGCGTCAACGGGATCACCGTCCTTGGCGTCGCGGGCGAGGCCCAGAAGCTGACCGACCACGAGCGCGACCGCGTGGTCGCGGCGGTCCTCGAGGCGGCCGCCGGCCGCGTTCCGGTCGTGGTCGGCACATCCCGCGACGGGACCGAGGCCGCCCGCGCCGCGTCGGTCGCGGCGGCCGAGGCCGGCGCGGCGGCGGTGATGGTAGCCCCGCCGACATTTGCCCAGCCCGGGCGGGTCCTCACCCAGCATTTCCGCCGCGTCGCCGACGGATGCGGGGTGCCGATCGTGCTCCAGGATTTCCCCCCGGCGAACGGGGTCTCGCTCGCCCCGTCCGACCTCGCCGAGCTCGTCCTGGCCGTCCCGGCGATCACGACGATCAAGCTCGAGGACCCGCCGACTCCCCTCAGGACGGCGCAGACCCTCGCGGCGCTGGCTGGCCAGACGACGCTGGGGGACCAGGCGACGATCGTCGGCGGTCTCGGCGGCGTGTACCTGCTCGACGAGCTCAGGCGGGGGGCGAGCGGCACGATGACCGGGTTCGCCTACCCCGAGGTCCTCGTCGCGATCCACCGCCTCTCCGCCGCCGGCGACCGCCGTGCCGCCGCCGAGCGCTACTACCGTGCCCTCCCCCTGCTCGTCTTCGAAGGCCAGCCACGGGTCGGCCTGGCCATCCGGAAGACACTCCTCCAGCGCCGCGGCTGGATCGCCCACGCGACGATCCGTCAGCCCGGTTCGGCTCTCGACCCGGGCATCCTCACCGACCTCGACGAGACCCTCGCCGACCTCCACGGAGCCCTCGGCGGTCTCTGACGCCCGGGACCATCTGCGCCGTAAGCCGCCTCTTTCGGACCTGTCCGCCACCCGTCCCCCGTGCTGTGCCGTTCCTCGGGTGCTCCGATGGCGCGCCGCGCCGGCGAACCCGTCGGCGGGTGTGGCATGCCGGCATCCACCCGCCCGGTCGGGCCGCCCGACGCCCCCCGAAGCGAAGGCACGTACCGACACTTCACGCCCCGCGGCGTCCGCCCATCATGCTGCCTGGCCGACACGTCCCATCCGAGATTCGGGTGTCTGACGGGGCGTCGTCCAGCCGGTCCGCATCCGGCTCCAGTCGGCTTCATCCCCGGGCCTCTGACCCCGGGGCTCGGCTCAGGGCTGGTCCGGCCACCGGCTTCCCACGGACAGCATCACGGTGCAGCCTGAATCCGTGTCGCCATGCCTCATCAGTCGCGGTGTCCGGTCGGCGGAGAGATAGTCTCACCGAACCCGTCTCCAGCACGACCGTGCATTGACAAGGCGGCAAGGTGTACGTATGGTCAACCTGTGGCAGTGGCGGTGCGCCGCGCCCGAGTCCAACCGTTGCGGCCTGCCGGCGGGAGACGAGTCACCGTGGCGGCACCACTGCCGGACCTTGCCGAGGCGAACAGCTCGCCGCGTTCCCACCAGCCATTCCTTGGCGTGGCCCGCCCCGCGCTGAGCACCTCCCTGGCGCCGGCGCGGGCGATGCTCGGCCGCGCCGGACAGAGCGGTGCCTACGTCCTCGCGGCCAGCCGGTTCCGGACGTCGCGTCAGGTCTGGGCCGGTCTGCCCGCCTCCGTCCGACGACCGCTCGCGACCACCGTCGCCGCCGCGGGGGGAGCGCTCGCGTGCGCGCTCCCGGTCCTCCTCGTGGCCCTGGCCGCGCCATCCGCGGCCGTCGCCCAGATCGGCCTGGTCCTGATCGCGGTCGTCGCCGTCGTCGCCTTCCTCGGCGGCTGGCTCGTCGGCACCGCCGGGCTGCTCAGCAGCGCCCTCGCCGTCGATGCCCTCGCCGTCGGAGGTTCCGGACTCCTCGACCTCCCGTGGTCGGGCGCGGACGCCATCGGCCTCCTCACCACCGTCGGCGCCGGCGCGGCCGTGACCTGGCTCCTCGAACGCGTCCGCCGTCAGGGCGAGCGGGACCGCCATGCGGCGACCGCCGCCCGCGCCGCCGCCAACGCCCTCACCAACCTGGAGACGATCGCCGCCAACAGCGCTCGGGGCGACGAGAGCGACCGCGACCGCCTCATCGACGCCCTGCTCTCGGCGATGGTGCGCGTCAACCGGGCTCACGCCGGGGCACTGTTTCTCGTCTCGGAGCAGGGTGAGCTGACCCGTGCCGCGGCCTACGGGCTCGACCACGCCGCCGACGACCGCCCCTCGGGCTTCGCCGTCGGCGAAGGGTTCCTCGGTCGGGTCGCGCTCGAGCGGCGCACGCTGTCGGTCCCGGACGTTCGCGAGGATTTCCTCCTCGCCCGAGGACGCCTGGCGGCCGCCGGGATCAGGTCGGTGCTCGCGACCCCGATCGTCGCCGACGATCGCCTCCTCGGGGTCGTCCACCTCGACCTGCTGGTGCCACACCGCTTCACGGCGACCGAGGTGGCCCGGCTCGAAGCCCTGGCCAACCGCGCGGCGGCCCTGCTCGAGCGGGGCCGGGTCGCCGAGAACCGTCGTCTCCTCCTGGAACAGGTCCGCGCCGATCTCCGGAGGCTGCGGATGGTGATCTCGGCGATGCCCGAGGCCGTCATCCTCGCCTCCCCCGACGACGGGCGCATCATCGCCTCGAACACCGCCGCGGAGACCCTCTTCGGCCCGCTCTCTGTTGACGGTGAGGTGAGCCAGGAGGCGCCGTCACTCTGGTGGCCGGACGGCCAGCCGGCCGCCGCGGAGGAGACCCCGGTCGGCCAGGCCTTCCTGACCGGTGCGGTCGCGTCCGGCGTCGAGTTGGTCGCCCGCCGGCCCGACGGGATCGCGGTCCCGGTCCTCGCCAGCGCGGCGCCGCTGCGGGAGTCGGACGGGTCCGTCTCCGCCGTGGTCGGCGTGTTCCAGGACGTCGGGCCGTTCAAGGAGGCCACCCGCCTCCAGGACGAGTTCGTCTCGGTCATCTCCCACGACCTGCGGGCTCCCCTGACACCGATCCGGGGGTTCATCCAACTCGTCGCGCGTGATCTGGAGCGGGAAGGCGGGCACGAGTTGCAGGCGAAGCGGCTGCGCTCGCTCGACCCGCACATCGATCGGATGTGCCGCCTGGTCGGCGACCTGCTCGACGTCTCCCGTGCCCGTGCCGGGCGCCTGGAGATCCAGCGTGAACCGACCGAGCTGGTCGCGCTCTGCCGGGAAGTCATCGAGGTCCGTCGCCCGAGTAGCCCCGACCATGTGCTGGACCTGGTGGTCGGGTCGGTCGGCGACGGTCTCGTCGGTGACCTCGACCCGCTTCGGATGCACCAGGTCATCGACAACCTGGTCAGCAACGCGATCAAGTACAGCCCCGAGGGCGGCCGGGTCACGCTCACCGTGGGGCGCTCCGGGACCGGAGATGCCGCCGAGGCCGTCATCACGGTGGCCGACGAGGGACCCGGCATCCCCAAGGCCAGCCGGGAGCACGTCTTCAGTGCCTTCTACCGCGCGCCGGAGGCGGCAGGGGGGCAGACCCCCGGCCTCGGCCTCGGCCTCTTCATCTGCCACGAGCTCGTCACGGCGCACGGCGGGACGATCCACGCCGGCACGACTCCGACGGGCGGCGCCCTGCTGACGGTCCGGCTACCCCTCGTGACCGGCGCTGCGAGCCGGGCCGCCTGATCCTCCGATCCTCCGTCCACGGGGGGGCCGAAGCGCGACGGCCTTGCCCGGGCGTCATGACGTCTCGACGCCCCCGGACCGGCCGACCTCGCCGAAGTACCCGCGGCCCTGGCGTGGCATCGGCTAGTGCCTAGGCGAGTCCGGCTCAAGGTGACGGTCCGACGCCGCACATGGGATCCGGGTGATCGCCGGCGCTTTGCCCGCCACCCCCGGCCGGCTTGAGCCGGCTCCGTGCCCAAGCCTCTGACCTCGGCGCTTGCCATTCTGGGCAGGCCCGGTCGCTGGCGTCCCCCGATACCGCCACCCAACGGCCGGGTCCTGAGCTACTGGGCCGGCGGAGAAAGGAGACTGCCGGCCCTGGGAGCGCGATAGGTGAGCGTCGCCCGCCGGTAGGCGGTCCGCCGTCCTGCGTCGACTGCGGGTAACGCCAGACTGGATCGACCGCGGTGGCGCTAAACCCGGTTCCGCCGAGCGAGACTCGCGATGGCCCCGACGACGGCCAGGCCAACCAGCGCCACCGCGGCGATCACCAGCCAGGCGAGCAGGCCCCAAGGCCCGTCGTTCTCGTCGGGCACGCCGGCCGCGAACTGGGAGAAGTGCCGGAGCGGCGCGCTGACGCCCCCATCGTCGAGGGCGGACCCGTCCATCGGCCTGAGCGCCGACCCGTCGACCCAGATCAGCACCGTCCCGTCGCGCCACCCCGCCGCCGAGAGCGCGAGGCGAAGGGTCACGGCGCGGTCCAGCCGCTCGACCATCTGCCCATCCGCGCCTACCACCGTGACGTCGAAGGCCGTCCCCGGGATCAGGTCGGTGCCGGCCGACGCGGGCAGGGCCGAGTCCGCCACCGGGCGCACGGTGACCGTCGACTCCCGACGGAGCACACCGGCGGGAACGGTGAGGATCGCCCCAGCGCGGTGCACGACCTGGCCGCCTGCGGGACCGACGAGCGCCACCACCGGCTCGCTGGCCGACCGGTCTGCCGCCGCGGTCGGCGTCGGTCGCGGGCCGCGGGTGGCGGTCGGCGAGGCCGTCGCCGTCGGCGAGCCGGCAGGAGCGGTTCCCGCGGTCTGTCCCGCGTCCCCACCCCTCGCGTCCGGCGAGCGCGTGGCCGTCCTCCGTGTCGCCCTGGCCTTGGGCTCGACGGCGACCGTGGCCGCCCGCGTGGCCGAGCGGGCGGTGCCCGTGGGGGTTGGCGTGGCCGGTGCCGTGCCCGTCGCCTGGGCGGCCCCGGTGTCGCCGGTGGCGCCCTGCCCGGGGCGTCCGCTGACGACGGTGGGCGGGGCGGCCGGCAGTTCCGGCAGGACCACCGCGGGCGCGACTGGCGCGACCGGGACGACCGCCGCATCGGGCCCGGCGTTCCTGGCCGCATCCAGACCGCCGCCTGCCGCGCCGTCGCCGCCGGGCAGCGTGCCGCGTCCCAGGTCCCCGGTGTAGCCGGGGTCGGCCGGCCCGTCGGTCCCGTCCGAGCCCGGGTACTGGGCGGGCACGCTGCCCCCACCGGCGCCCAGGCCCGCGAGGGGATCCTCTCCCGTGCCGGGATTTGACGGCCGCGCGGCACCCGCCGTCCCCGCCTCGACAACGGTACCGGTCGCCGCGGCGGCAGTACCGGTCGCCGCGGTGGCGGTACCGGTCTCAGAGGTGGTGGCGGTGGATACCCGGCTGTCATCGGACCCCGCGTTCGACGGCGACCCGGCGACCGGTGCGGGTGGCTGCGTGGATGCGGTCTGGGTCGCGGTCCGTCGCGGCGGGGTCGCGTTCGGATTTCGGGTCGGCGCCGGCGCCGGTCGGCTCGCCGCGACGGTCACCGGGGCGGACGGAACCTCATCGAGGGGAACGGTCGCCGCGACGGCCGGCTCGGGGCCGCCGTTCACGGGGCCGCCGTTCACGGGGCCGCCGCCCGGGCGGACGGCGGTGGCGGTCGGCACCACGTCCTCCGTTGGCACGGTGTCGGCCGTTGGCTCTGCGACGACGGTCGGCTCCTCGGACGGCGGGGCGGTCGACTCGGCCGACGTCGCCGGTTCGATCTCGATCTCGCACTCGGCGGCGTTCATCGCGCTCGGGCCGGCCGCGTCGACGAAGACCGTGCTTACCACGTCGACCACGGGCGCGAGCAGCGTCAGCGAGGCAGCCCCTTCCCCCGGAACCGTCCCGCTCAGGGATGAGCCGCCCGCGTTCGAATCGAACGCGGTGTTGGTCGCGTTGGCGGGAAAGATCCCGGCGGTCGTCTGGACCGACACGTCGCCGGCGCCGTACAGCGTCACGCCGACGGTGGCACCGGAGGTCGCCGACGGCGGACAGCTGAGCGCGATCTGGACGCCCGGCCCGCCAACCGCCCCGAGCACCGTCGTCTGGATCGTCGCTAGGGTCTCGCCGCTGTCCGGGTCGGTCAGCGCGAAGCCGACGACCAGATCGTCCTCGACCTCCGGCGCCCGCCAGCCAACGGCGAACCCGCCGGCCCCAGGGTAGACCGCGGTCCCCGTGTCCTCGAACGTCCCCGCGTCGGCGGTCAGCGTCGCTCCGCTGGCCCCGTCGACGGCGACCGAGACCACCTCGCCCGACTCGACCGTCTCCGGGACTCCCAGGGACGCCGCCGGAGCCGACACGGGCGGGGTAAGGACCTGGAGCGCGTTCGCGAGCGCGAGACTGCCCACCCCCATGCCCTTGGAGCTCACCTGGTAGACCACGCCGCCGGCCTGCCACCAGACCTCGTCGTAGATGGGCGTCAGGTCGTGGTAGGCCGGGTAGCCCTGGACCGTCGCGTTCTGTACGAGCTGATTGTTGCGGTCGTACTGGGAGTAGGCGGGGATGGCCCCACCGAGGGTGCCGGTGATCTCGAGGTACGTCGGTGGACCACCGAAGACGACCCAGTAGAGGCTATAGCGTCCGCCCCCGGCCGAGACCTGCGGCGGAACCCCGTCAAACGGGGCGGGGACGAAGCCCGGGACGAGCACGTCAAAGCCGAGGTCCAGCCGCGATGCGGCGGCCGCGTCCATCCAGGCGGGCTGGAGGAAGGCCTTCGCCGTGACCCTGCCGGCGGGCGCCGCGGTAGCGCCACGGCCCCCGGACACCGGCGAGAGCAACCCCACGACGACGACGCCGACAACCAACACCGTCCGCCAGGCGGCCCCACCCGCCCGCGCCCCAGCTCCCAGCACCCGCTCGTCCCCCAGCTCCCCGAGCCGCACGCGACGCCAGCCTGAGCCACCGGAACCCCTCCCGGCGGCCCGTGCGTCGGCCAGCTTCGCCCCCCGCATGGATGTCCCAGGGTACCACCGGTGCCCCGCGATAGCGACTGTTATCCGCGAACGAATAGGCGCAATCCTGCCCTCCAGCCAAGAGGTGCCTGTCGGGTCCACAGTCGCCGGTATCGGGGGCCGAATGGCCCGGGAAGGACCACGCACCACGGGCGCGTTCGTGCGCTCCCTCGCTCTGCACCGTCCGGAGTGGTGACGACTCGGAGTCTGGGGACTGGCTTCGCGTCCAGGGGATGGGGGCACCGCTGGCGAGCAGCCTGCGGTGGCGGATCGGTGAGAGCACGATCAGCGACGAGACGGAGACCTCGCCACTCGGCGGCTATCCCACCTCGTCGACCGCCTCGCCGAGTCGTCCAGAATGGGACATCACGGGGTTCGGCAGGGGCGCCTCAGTCATCGTCTCCGCCGTCATCCCCTCCCTTCCCCTTCTTGTCCTCCCGCTGCTCCTTGCCGTTGCCCTGGCTTCCGCGTCCCGAGTTGTCGCCGGCGGTCGCCGCCGCGGCGACGTCGACTGGGCTCACGGGTACCGCGTTGGTGGACCCGGACACGACCGCTCCATTCCCAATGGCCGCGGACGCGTTCGGCGTGACGACGACGTCCGAGAGGAGCACATACGGCGATGGAGGGCTGGCCGACGCGGCCTGCGTATCGAGATTCGTAATGGTCAGCGTGTTCACGCCGGCCCTGAGCAGGCCCGCCGGAGCGTCAATGGTGGCCGTCGTCCACTGCGAGTCCTGGTTCACGTAGTCGCCAAACTGGCTCGTGGTGACGCTGGACTGCCCGTTGATGTCGACCTCGAGTTGGACATCGCCGGCGTACTCGTCACCCATCCCCATGACGGTGATGGTTGATGGGCCGGTCGGCTCCTCTAAGAGCTCGAAGCTGATCGACGCGGAGGACATCCCGGTATTGGCGCCGTAGATCGCGATCGCATCGACGCCGCCGTACGTGGCGGCGTCAACGGGCATCCCACCCTCCCATGCGGACGCCGGGATGGTCACCGGCTCGCCGCTCGAGACGACCGCGGCCCCGCCGCTCTCCAACGACTCCGACGACTCCGTCGGCTCGATGTCCGATTCATCGGAGTTCCCCGGTTGGATGTCACCGGTGATGATCACGGGAATGGGTGTCGGCGATGCGGTCGGAATTATCGTTGGGGGCGGCGGGGGCGTCTCCGTCGGAGGCACGGCCGTCGGCGTCCGAGTCGGTACCCGCGTGGCGGTCGCGGTGGGCGTCCGGGTTGGCGCCCGCGTTGGGACTCGGGTCGCGGTCGCCGTGGGAGGGATCGGTGTCCGGGTCGGCGCCGGCGTTGCCGTGTCGGTCGGGGCCGCCGTCGCCGTCGCCGGGGGCGATGGGGTCGCGGTCGGTGGCACCCTCGCGGTCGCGGTGTTGGTTGGGACCGCGGTCGCGGCGACAACAGTCACCTCGGCGGCCAGACCCCGGTCCGCGCCCGGCGCGGTTCCCGTCACCGACGCGGTCGGGCTACCGGTCACCAGGGCAACGCCCGGGTTCTCGCCCCGACCGCCGGCACCATCGTCCCCGGCGTCGTCGCCGCCCCCGCCCATCACGTTGGCGAGGACGACCCCACCGGAGACCAGGACCGCCAGCAGCGCGAACAGGGCCGGTCCCAGCCAGCCGAGCTGCCGACGCTGCGGGCGGACGACGGCCGGCACCGGCTGGGCAACAGAGCGCGGGACGCCGACCCGAGGCGCCGCAGGCTCGGCGTGGGCCCCGTGCGGGCTGCGGGTGCGGTCGCCGTCGGACAGCGGCACGGCCGCGCCGAGGAGACCGGTGCCCGCCGCCACGCCCTCGTGTCGCACCGGCAGCGCCGCGGTCTGGTCGGCGGGACCCGCCGGGGCGACAAGCGCCCTCTCGCCGGCGTCGGGCGAGACGCGGGTGGCGTCCTGCAGCGCCTCGGCCATCGACCGGGCGTCCGGGAACCGGTCCCGCGGGTCCTTCGCGAGCGCCCGCATCACGATCGCCTCGACCGCGTCGGGGATCGGCGGGACCCAGGCCGGCGCGACCTCGTTCGGCCGGGGCGGTTGCCGCTGGAGGTGCGCCAGCATCACCGCCATCGGGTTCGCCGCCTCGAACGGCAGCCGCCCGGTGAGCAGCTCGAAGAGCATCACCCCGACCGCGTAGAGGTCCGTGCCCTGGCTGAGCGCCCCGCCCCGGGCCTGCTCCGGGGCCATATAGGAGGCGGTCCCCACGGTCGTCCCGTGGCTGGTCAGTCCCTCGTCGACCGACGCCTGGGCGACCCCGAAGTCGGTGACCCGGGCCACCCCGTCGGGACCGATCAGCACGTTCTGGGGCTTGATGTCGCGGTGGATGATGCCGGCCGCGTGGATCGCGGTCAGCCCCCGCAGGACCTGGCCGATCACCCTCGCCGCGACCGGCACCGGCAGCGGACCGTCCTCGGTCAGGACCTGCTTGAGGTCCCGCCCGGGCACGTACTGCATCGCGATGTAGAAGGTCTGGTCGAACGCCCCGTAGTCGTAGACGTCGACGATGTTGGGATGGGAGACGGACGCCGCGTGCCGCGCCTCGCGCTCGAAGCGGCCGGCGAACTGGCGGTCCCTGGCGAACTGGTCGCGCAGCACCTTGATCGCCACCGTGCGGCCGAGGCGGGTGTCCATCGCCGTGTGGGTCACGGCGAAGGTCCCCGCGCCGATCGGCTCACCGAGCTCGTAGCGGCCGCCGACCAGCCCCGCGGACGGCGTGACCGGACGAACCGGCGGCTCGAAGCGCGGCTGCTCAGACGGCTCTTGGCGGGTCGGCCGGTGGCGGGCCTCCACGGGGACCGGTGCTCCTTTTGCCCCCCTGGGGCGGGTCGTCAACGGGTCTTCGGGGCTTTAGACGCACGGAGGGTGCCCAACGTGTCGCCGACGACCCTTCCGCCCGGCACCCGCTCTGCCGGCGGCCGGCACCGCCGGGGACTGGCTCCGCGGCGTCATTGTCGCGCACGTCCCCGGCGGTGCCCGGCCCGCCCTTTCCGGACGGCCGCCCTATCCCAGGCCCTCGGTCGCGACGGCGATCCGCGCGCGGTAGACGGCACTGGCGGCGAGCGCCTCGCCTGCGGCGGCGAGGGCCTCGCGGGCCGCCGCGGTGTCACCCGCCGCCGCGAGCGCGACGCCGCGCTGGTACAGCCCCCGCCCGTCCCCGGGGAGCAGGGCGAGCAGGGTGTCCGCGGCCTCCACCGCGCCGGCCGGGTCGCCCGCGCCGAGCCGGGCCGCGGCCAGCGCCAGG
>CADCWG010000125.1 GCA_902806335.1 uncultured Thermomicrobiales bacterium
GCGAGCCCGGTCGCGAGCCCGGGTGCCAGCCCGGCCGCCAGCCCGGGTGCCACCCCCGGCGCGACCCCGGGCGCGACCCCGGCCACGGCCGCCGAGATCGGCCAGCAGGGGATCCCCCACTCCACCGACACCAGCAAGGGCACCATCAACCTCTACTCGTCGTGGCCGCTGACGGGAGCCTCGGAGCAGATCGGCGGCGACTCGGCCGAGTCGGTCCGCCTCGCGATCGAGCTCTACGGCGGCGCGGCGGGCGGCTTCGCGCTGACCTACTCGGCGCTCGACGACGGTCTCGCCGCCAACAACGGCGCGTGGGACGCGGCCCGCGAGGCCGAGGTCGCCACTCAGGTCCTCAACGACCCGGACGCGGTCGCCTACATCGGCACCTACAACTCCGGCGCGGCCGCCGTCTCGATCCCGATCCTCAACCAGGCCGTGCCGCCGATGGGGATGGTCTCCCCGGCGAACACCGCGGTCGGCCTGACCAAGTCGCTCGAAGGCGTAACCGAGGCGGACGAGCCCGGGCGCTACTACCCGAGCGGCGTCCGCAACTACATGCGGGTCGTGCCGACCGACGACATCCAGGGCGGCGCGTCCGCGATCTGGGCGTACAACGTCCTCGGCTCCCGCCGCGCCTACGTCCTCCACGACAACCAGATCTACGGCAAGGGCGTCGCCCAGGTCTTCCGCGACGTGTTCGAGCAGCTGGGCGGCGAGATCCTCGGCTTCGAGGCCTACCAGGCCGACGCGCCCGACTACCAGGCCCTGATGGCCGGGATCGCGGACGCCGGGCCGGACATCCTCTATGTCGGCGCGATCGTCAACCTGAACACCAGCAAGGTGCTGCAGGACATGCGCACCGTGATGCCGGTCGACCAGGTCGCGTTCCTCGGGCCGGACGGCCTGATCAACCAGGCCTTCGTCGACGGCGCCGGCGACGCGGCCGAGGGGGCCTACCTGACCTTCTCCGGCGTCACCCCGCAGCAGCTCCAGGGGGCCGGCGCGGACTGGTACACCCGGATGAAGGAGCGGATCGGCGGCCGCGAGCCGGACGCCTACTCGGTCTACGCCTTCGAGGCCGCGATCGTCGTCCTCCAGGCGATCGACCGGGTCGGCGCCAAGGACCGGGCGGCGATCCTCGAGGCGATGATGTCGACCGAAGGCTTCCAGGGCCTGCTCGGCACCTGGAGCTTCGACGAGAACGGCGACCGGGACACCGTGACGGTCAGCCTCAACGTCGTCCAGGGCGGCCAGATCACCTTCCAGGAGTTCATCTCCGCGTAGGGGAGCCGAAAGCGCAGCGCGGGCGGGTCGGGTATTCCCGGCCCGCCCGCGCGTTTCGGGGCCCGAGCCGACCGGCAACGGGTTGGCGGATCCCCACCCTTGGGGGGCCACTCCCGTCCCACCGCCGCGCTATGAGGGACCGTCATGGACTTCAACTGGACCCTCTTCACGCAGTACTTGATTATCGGGGTCGCGACCGGCTCACTGATCGCGCTGATCGCCCTTGGGTACACGCTGGTCTACGGCATCATCGAGTTGATCAACTTCGCCCATGGTGAGGTCTTCATGATGGGCGCCTTCTTCGCGGCGACCGTGGTCGCCGTGTCAGGCGTCACCGGCGAGTCGTCGGGCGCGGCGGTGCTGGCGGTCGTCTTCGTCGCGCTCGTGCTCTCGATGTGCTTCAGCGCCGGCGTCAACTTCACGATCGACCGGGTCGCCTACCGGCGCCTGCGCAACGCGCCCCGCCTGGCGCCGCTGATCGCGGCGATCGGCGTCAGCTTCATCCTGCAGAACATCGGCATCTATTGGAAAGGCTCGAACCCGTTCACCCCGCCGTCGCTGATCCCCGCCGAGTACCGCGCCTACAACATCCTCACCGAGTGGTTCGGACTCGAGACCCGGATCCGGTTTCGGCTGCTCGACGCGTTCGTGATCGGCGTCACGGTGCCGATCCTGATCGGCCTGGTCTGGTTCGTCTACCGGACCCGGGTCGGGACGGCGATGCGGGCCACGGCGCAGGACCGCGAGGCGGCGGCGCTGATGGGGATCGACGTCAACCGGACGATCGGGATCGCGTTTCTGCTCGGCGGGGCGCTGGCCGGCGCGGCGGGGCTGATCGCGCTCTACTACAACAACAGCGCCCGCTTCCAGATGGGTTTCCGGTACGGGCTGTTCGCGTTCACGGCGGCGGTGCTCGGCGGCATCGGTAACCTCGCCGGCGCGGTGGTCGGCGGCCTCTGCATCGGGCTCGTCTGGTCCTTCAGCGACGGCTTCATGAAACAGTACATCAGCGGGTGGGGCGCCCAGTGGACCAACTCCGTCATCTTCGGGGTGCTGGTGCTGGTGATGATCTTCCGCCCGTCGGGCCTCTTCGGCGCCACCACGACGGAGAAGGTGTGACGACGGCGGGCCGCGGGGCGGTCCAGGGTTGCCCGAGGTTGCGACGATGACGACGGACGCGATGGCGCCGCGGCAGCCGAGTCGCTTCGCCTGGGACGGGGCGGGGTCGGTCGACGCCGCGGTCGGAGGACGCTGATGGCGGCGACGCTGGCGATCGGCCACGAAGAGTTCGACTCCCGCGGCGAGCGACGGGATGCCCGGCGGAAGGCGCTCTGGCTCGCGCTGGCGCTGGCCGCGGCGATCGTCTACCCATTTTTGGACAAAGCCCTGGGGATCGACCGGCTCGCGTCCTGGATCCCGATCTTCGTCTTCATCATCCTGGCGATGGGCCTCAACATCGTGGTCGGCTACGCCGGGTTGCTTGACCTGGGGTACGTCGCCTTCTTCGTCATCGGCGCCTACGCCAACGCGTTCCTGACCTCGCCCAACAGTGGCCTGGTCCAGAACGGGCTCGTCCCGGAGTTCCTGCAGTCGTTCTGGCCGGCGATGGCCGTGGCCTGGCTGGTGTCGGCGATCTTCGGGGTCCTGCTGGGTGCGCCAACGTTGCGGCTGCGCGGCGACTACCTCGCGATCGTGACGCTCGGCTTCGGCGAGATCGTGCCCAACTTCTTCACCAACGCCGAGCGGGTGACCGGGGGGCCGTCGGGGATCAGCACGATCGCCCGCCCGCCGACCATCCCGCTGCCGGGAGACAACGAGATCGCCTTCGCCACCACCGACCAGCGGAGCTGGTACTGGCTGATCCTCGCCGTGGCGGTGCTGACCGTCTTCCTGGTCACCCGGCTCTACGACTCCCGGCTCGGGCGCTCCTGGCAGGCGATCCGCGAGGACGAGATCGCCGCCGCGAGCATGGGCATCAACCTGGTCAAGACGAAGCTGCTCGCCTTCGCGCTCGGGGCGTCGTTCTCGGGCTTCGCCGGCTCGCTCTACGCGGGCTACATCACGGTCGTCTACCCCGACCAGTTCCAGTTCTCGGTCTCGGTGATCCTGCTCGCGATGGTGATCCTGGGCGGGCTCGGCAACGTCTACGGGGTGATCCTCGGCGGCCTGCTGATCCAGAGCTTCGACCGGATCCTGGCCGAAGAGCTCAACGGTCCGCTCCACTGGCTCGGCGACCGAACCGGGATCGCCTTCCTCCAGGAGCACGACGTGACCCAGGACCGGCTGCTGATCTTCGGGTTGGCGCTGGTGCTGATCATGCTGCTCCGCCCGGGTGGGCTGCTGCCCAACGCGCGTCGCCGGGCCGAGCTGACCGAGACGGTCCCCGACCCGCTCGCGGCGCCGGCGCCCGACCAGCCGGTCGACACCCGCGGAAGTGACATGGCGACCGCCGGGGAGCGGGCATGAGCGCCACCGACACCCGGCGCGCCACCGACGCCGTCCCGGGCTTTCGACCGACTCCCGGTGAGGGGCGCGATGCCCGCGGTCTCGCGCCGATCCTCACCGCCACCGGCGTGACCAAGCGCTTCGGTGGTCTGGTCGCCGTCGACGGCGTCGACCTCTCCATCCCGCGCGGGGCGATCGCCGGGGTGATCGGGCCGAACGGGGCCGGCAAGACCACGTTCTTCAACATGGTCGCCGGCATCTACCGACCGACCGACGGCGAGATCCGCTTCGACGGCGAGCCGGTCTTCACCGGCGCCGGGTTCGGCGGCAAGGCTCTGCGGCCCGACCAGGTGACCGCCCGCGGCATCGCCCGCACGTTCCAGAACATCCGGCTCTTCGGCAACATGACCGCGCTCGAGAACGTGCTGGTCGGGATGCACTCCCGCCTCAGGGCCACCCCGCTCGGGGCGGTCCTGCGGCTGCCCTCGGTGATGGCCGAGGAGCGCCAGGCGCGAGCCCGGGGGCGGGACCTGCTCGCCTACGTCGGCCTGCCCGGCAAGGGCAACGAGACGGCCAAGAACCTCTCCTACGGCGACCAGCGCCGGCTGGAGATCGCCCGGGCACTGGCGAGCGAGCCGCGGCTGCTGCTGCTCGACGAGCCGACCGCGGGGATGAACCCCCAGGAGACCGCCCAGCTGACCCGGTTCATCGACGGGATGCGGCGCGACCTTGACCTGACGATCCTGCTGATCGAGCACGACATGAAGGTGGTGATGGGGATCAGCGACCAGGTCGCCGTCCTCGACCACGGGGTGAAGATCGCCGACGGCTCCCCCGGCCAGGTCCAGCGCGACCCGCGGGTGATCGAGGCCTACCTCGGGCGGGGCGCCGCCGAGGTCACCAACACCCCAGCGCCGCCACCCTGATGCGCCCCACCCGTACGGGCGCGATTCATCGCGCCCTCGCCGCCTGCGCCCAAGTCGCCCTCGTTCCCGGCGTCATCCTTTCCCGCCGCCCCAAGAAAGCGCTCCGAACGTCGACCCCATACGTCCCTTCCATGCCGCCGGCCTTCCGGCGGCCGGCCGGCCATAGCTGAAGGCTGATAGCGCACCATGCCGATGCTCGAGATCAACGACGTCCACACCTACTACGGACACATCCATGCGCTGAAGGGGATCACCGTCCACGTCGAGAAGGGCGAGATCGTGACCCTGATCGGCTCGAACGGGGCCGGCAAGAGCACGACCCTGAAGACCATCTCGGGGCTGCTCACGCCGCGGACGGGCACGGTGACGCTCGACGGGCGGCCGATCTCCGGCCTGCCCGCCCACAAGGTCGCCGGTCTCGGGATCGCCCAGTCGCCGGAGGGGCGAAGGGTCTTCCCCCGGATGACCGTGCTCGAGAACCTGCGGATGGGCGCCTTCAGCCACGGCAAGCCCGACAACGGCGACCTGGCCCGGGTCTACGACCTCTTCCCGCGCCTGAAGGAGCGGGCCAACCAGAAGGCCGGCACGATGTCGGGCGGC
Source organism: uncultured Thermomicrobiales bacterium (assembly GCA_902806335.1). Lineage (GTDB taxonomy): Bacteria > Chloroflexota > Chloroflexia > Thermomicrobiales > UBA6265 > CADCWG01. The sequence goes on from CADCWG010000125.1 coordinate 5,253, forward strand.
GAGCAGCAGATGCTGGCGATCGGGCGGGCGCTGATGGCCCGCCCGTCGGTGCTGCTGCTCGACGAGCCGTCGATGGGCCTGGCGCCGATCCTCGTCGAGACGATCTTCGGCGTGGTCCGGGACATCAACGCCCAGGGCACGACGGTGCTGCTCGTCGAGCAGAACGCGCTGATGGCCCTCGCCGTCGCCAACCGTGGCTACGTGCTCCAGACGGGCCAGATCGTGCTCGCGGACGAGGCCAAGGCGTTGATGCGGAACGAGCTGGTGCGCAAGGCTTATCTGGGCGAGCACTAGGGGCGCCGAGCCCCCGGCGGGGAACGCGTCCGCGGTCGGGGGCGGCACGCCCTGCCGGCGCGCCATCACCGGTGATCGACCGCCAGGTCCCCGGTGGAGGAGGTGCGATCCGTCGGTGTCCCGTCCCAGCCGGGGGCCGCCCGTGGTCGGGTCAAGGGGGGCGCCCGCGGTGCCGTGCGGTGTCGCGGTCGGCGGGTGCTCGGTGGGCGCAAGAGTCGTCGTCGGACCGGACAAGCGCAACGGGGTGAGGTCACCGGACGACGGGAGGAGCGAGCGGATGCCAGGGCTGGTGACGCCGGTGCCGGCGGGGCGTCCGACCTTCGTCGGCGCACCGCGGGTCGACGACCTCCAGGAACTCGACGCGGACATCGCCGTGATCGGGGTCCCGTTCGGCACGCCCTACGACCTGGCGGGGTCGACCGCCCCGACGAGCGCGGCGCCCGCGGCGGTCCGGGAGCAGTCTGGGCGCTGGGCCGCGTACCTCGGCCACCACGACGTCGACTTCGGCTCGGACCTCTTCGCGGGGCGCGGGGTCAGGATCGCCGACTGCGGCGATGTCGCGATGGCGCCCGGGCGGTACGTGGAGAACAGCCGGGCGGCGACCGCGGCGGTCCGGGCGATCCTCGACCGTGGGGCCGTGCCGGTCGTGCTCGGCGGCGACCACTCGGTGCCGATCCCCGTCCTCCGCGCCTACGAGGGGACCGGGTCGCTCTGCGTCGTCCAGATCGACGCCCACCTCGACTGGCGCGACGAGGTCAACGGCGTCCGCGAAGGTCTCAGCAGCCCCATGCGGCGGGCGTCGGAGATGCCCTGGGTCTCGGGCATGGCCCAGATCGGGCTGCGGGGCGTCGGCAGCGCCCGGGAGACCGAGTACGACGCGGCGCGGGCCTACGGCAGCGTGCTGGTTCCGGCCCGCGAACTGCATCGGGACGGGGTCGATGCGGCGCTGGCCAGGATCCCCGCGGCCGACCGCTACTACGTCACCCTCGACGTCGACGGGCTCGACCCGTCGATCGCGCCGGGCGTCGGCTACCCCGCCTTCGGCGGGCTGGGCTACGAGGAGGCGTCGGACCTCCTGCGCGGCGTCGCCGCCAGGGGTCGGGTCGTAGGGCTGGATGTCGTCGAGCTCGTGCCGGCGCTCGACGTGCGGAACCTGACGAGTTTGCTGGCGGCGCGGCTGATCCTCAACCTCGTCGGGGCGCTGGCCCACGGGGGGCAGATCGGCCGGGGGTAGCCGACGGGTCCGTGCCCGCCGACGGGCGTCGCCCGAACGGCGGTGCGATCGGCGTGGCGGCGGTGGCCGGGCTCGTCCCTGGCACGCTCAGGACACGGGGACGGCACCGGCTGGAGGTCGGCCGGACACCGCGAGCGCGCCGACCCCGCGATCTTCCGCGCCCCGTGCACGGGACCGCTCGCTCGTCCGGCCGCGTGCTACCGCGAGTGCTGCCGCGAGGAGGACCGGGGCCATGACCGTCCCCACCGCCGGGTCGTCGCCGCACGGCCCTGCCCACGCCACGGCTCCCCCGGGCTGGACCCTGGAGCCGCTGCGGGCGGCCGAGCGGCCATTGCTGGAGCGGTTGGGCGAGCTCTACATCTACGACTACACCGACTTCGCCGCCTGGGACGTCGGCGAGGACGGCCGCTTCGAGACGGACGCCTGGGCCCGTCGGCTCTGGGACCGGCCGGGACGGGATGCGCTGCTGCTGCGGGTCGACGGGCAGCCCGCCGGGTTCGCTATCGTCGACAACCGGTCGCCCGAGCCGGGGGGCGACGGCCGGCGGTACCTGGCGGAGTTCTTCGTGCTGCGGCGCTACCGGCGCCGGGGGCTGGGCGAGACGATGGCACGGGCGATCTTCGACCGCTACCCGGGGGGATGGCACGTGCTCCAGATCCCCGAGAACGTGCCGGCGCAGCGCTTCTGGCGGCGCGTGATCGGGGCCTACACGGGGGGCAGGTACGAGGAGATCCGCAACGGGCGCGGGGAGCCGATCCAGGTCTTCGACACCAGCGACCGGGCGCCGGACCCGCGAGCGGCGACCGGAGGTGGGCGATGAGCGCGGACGGGGCACCGCTGGCCGGGAAGGTCGCGCTCGTCACTGGCGCCGGCAGCGGCGTCGGACGGGCGACGGCGCTCGCCCTGGCGGGCGAGGGGATGGCGGTTGGGCTGATCGGACGGCGGGCGGACGCGCTGGCCGAGACCGCGGACCTGGCCGCCGGGCTCGGGCGGGACGTCCGCACGCTGGCATTGCCGGCGGACGTCGCCGACGAGGCGGCGGTCGAGGCCGCCGTCCGACGGGCGGTCGCCGAGCTCGGCGGCGTCGACGCGCTCGTCTGCGCGGCCGGCGTGGGGCGGTACGGGCCGGTCGAGGGGTACGCGCTCGCCGACTGGCGGGCCACGATGGACACGAACCTAACCGGGGTCTTTCTCTGCTGCCGCGCCGTGCTCCCGCCGATGCGCGGGCGCGGCGGCGGGGCGATCGTGGCCGTCGGCTCCGGGGCCGGGCGGCGGGGCTACGCCAACCTGGCCGCCTACGCCGCCTCGAAGTTCGGGCTGCTCGGGTTCATGGAGTCGCTGGCCGAGGAGGCCCGTGCCGACGGCGTCAAGGTCAGCACCGTGCTCCCCGGCTCGATCCTGACCGACTTCGCCGGCGGCTCGGCCGCGGCGAAGCGGGCCGACCCCGGCGGGCGCGCCTACCTTGAGCCGGAGGACGTCGCGGAGGCGATCCTCTTCCTGCTCCTCCAGCCGGCCAGGGCCTGGACGCAAGAGCTGAACGTCTGGCCGCGCTGACGCGGCACACCCGGGCACCGCGCTGGAGACGCGGCCACGACCGGTCGTCCGCTGCCGTGTCCCCTGCGGGGAACCTCGGTCCGGGGCCGCGCGGCGGTTAGGAGACGCGGCCGTTGCGGTCGCGGGCTCATCCCTAATCCGGGTGGTCGGGGGAGAGCGGGACCGTGGGGACGGCCCCGCCTGGGGCAGACCCCGCGGTCGGTCGCCCGGGGACGAAGACGGCGCACGCGGGCTGGGGGCCGCAGGCGTGGGGGCCGCGGCAACCGACCGACGTCCGGATCAGCGGACGCCGCGGACCAGGACGACCCCGACCACCAGGGCACCGATCCCCGCGACTCGGGCCAGGTCGACGGGGCGCGCCTCCGTCCCGAAGGCGCCGATGTGGTCGAGGAGGACGCCGGCCGTCAGCTGGCCCGTGATCACCGCGCCGAGGAACAGCCCGACGCCGAGGCGCGGGCCGAGGAACGAGGCGCCGAGCAGGAAGGGCACCGCGAGGGCGCCCGTGATGGCGAAGTAGGGCGGGATCCCGCGCAGCGCGAGCGCCAGCAGGACGCCGGAGGCCGCGCCGACGAGCGCCAGGACAATCGCCCGGTCCAGCGGCCACGGGATGGCCGGACCGGAGCCGAGGGCCGTCCGCAGGGCGAGCAGCACCGCCAGGGCGGTCACCGTCGCCAGCAGCGACACCAGAGTGGCTCCCGACGCGCCGCGCTCCCTGGCCAGGGCGCCGAGCAGCGCCACCTGGAGGGACGCGGCGCAGCCGATCAGCACCGCCATGGCGACGGAGACGGCCTGGGTCATCGTTCCTCCTCGCGCTGGGGCCGCCGCCGTGGAGGCCCGGCTCGGCGGCCCCCCGCTACCCGGCCGGTTCCCCCGGGGCGGGCGCCCCGTCCTCGATGCGGAGGCTGACCGTGCCCCGCAGGTCGAGCCAGTAGCGGTCGCCGGTGCGGGCGACGCGGATGATCGCCGTGTCGCATCCGGCGCAACGCAGGATCGCGCCCATCTCGTGCCCGTAGCGCATCAGCGCGCCGACGGGCGCGACCGTGCCGCAGCCGGCACAGACGGTCCGCGTCGTCGTCATCTCGAACCGGAACACCTCGTCGAGCAGTCCGGCCGCGGCGTTGCCGTCCAGCCGGGTCTCGTCGTCGCGCATCGTCATCCGCCCCCTCCTGTCGCGCCGAAGCGCTCGGTCTTGACCTGCCGCGACGCGTAGCCCAGGTCGAGGAGCGCCGTCGCGACGCTCTCCACCAACGGCGTCGGGCCGCAGACGAACGCGAGCGCGCCGGGCTGGGGCGGGCCGAAGACCTCCCCCAGCATCGCCTGGTCGACGCGCCGCGCGAGCCCGTCCCAGCCTGGCGGCTGGGCACGGGTCAGCGTGTAGGCGACGCGGAGCGCCGGGTCACCCGAGGTCAACCGCCCCAGCTCGTCGCGGGCGATGATGTCGTCGTAGGTGCGGAAGGAGGCGAGCAGCGTGGTCGGGACGCGCCCGCCGGCCGCGGCGCGGTGGCGGATCATCGCCAGCAGTGGCGCGACGCCGGACCCGCCGCCCACCAGGAGGAGCGGGCCGCCGGCGTCGACCGACCAGGTGAAGTAGCCGCCGATCGGGCCGCGCAGCTCCAGTTCGTCGCCGGCGCGCAGCTCGTCGGTCAGGTAGGGCGAGACCTCCCCGTCCTCCAGGCGCTCGACGATCAGGCGCAGCTGCGTGCCGTCCTCCGGGGGGGAGGCGATGGAGTAGGAGCGCTGGGCCTGGTAGCCGTCCTCGGCGGTCAGGCGGACGTCGAGGTGCTGGCCCGGGCGGTGACCCGGCCACCCGGGGACGTCGATGGCGAGGGTCTTGGCGCGGGGCGTCTCGGCGGTGCTGGCGACCACCGCACCCCGGTGCCAGCCCAGCCGCGCGGGGGGCGCCGCGGGGAGCGGACGGGACGTAGGGGCCATCTCAGTCCCCCGCGTACCGCTGTTCCCGCCAGGGGTCGCCGTAGTTGTGGTATCCGAGCGACTCCCAGAAGCCCGGGCGGTCGGGGTCCACCAGTTCCAGGCCGCGCACCCACTTCGCGCTCTTCCAGAAGTAGAGGTGGGGCACGAGCAGGCGGGCCGGCCCGCCGTGCTCCGGGTCGAGCGGCTCGCCGCCGTAGGCGAACGCCACCCACGCCTTGCCGCCCGTGACGTCCGCGAGCGGCACGTTGGTGGTGTACCCGCCGTCGCAGTGGGCCACCAGGTGCTGAGCGCTGGTCTCGACGCCGTCGAGCAGGGTGTCGACCGAGACCCCCTCCCAGACCGTGTCGAGCTTGGACCACTTGGTGACGCAGTGGATGTCGACGGTGATCGTCTCGCTCGGCAGCGCCCGGAACTCGTCCCAGGTCCAGCGACGGGTCGGCTCGGCGGCGCCGGCGACGACGAAGTCCCAGCGAGCGGTCGCCGAGCGGGGGGTCGGCCCGGCGGAGAGCACCGGGAAATCGCGGGTCAGGTACTGGCCCGGCGGCAGGCGCGCGGCCTCTTCCGGATCTCGGGGGCGTCCCCGGAAGCCGCGCGACAAGAACCCTGATCCCATGCCGGTCTCCTCCTAGCGTGACGGGCCACCCATCGCCGACGCGACGGGCAACGACCCGCGGCGACGCGACTTCCCTCCCCTCCGATGGCGACCAGGAGGCCGCCGAGCGGCCCGGACACGACACCGGGCACCGACTCACCGGCTGCACCATCTTCTCGTCACCCGCGCCCACGCGGCGGTCACGACGGGCCACTAGGATGCCATAACGTCGTCGGCCTCGCGCTCGTCCCTCGCCGGGACGGAGGCTGGCCAGTGGCCGGCTCCGGCAGCGAGCAGCGCGAGGACCGTGACGGACCCGGGGTGGGGGCTCGGGGTGGAAAGACGCCGGGTGGGCACGTGAGCACGCGGACGGCCCCAACGCGGGGTCATGTGCTTCGCCGGCGTGGTCGGCGGCGCCCAGACTCGGCATCGAGCGCCACCCAGGCGGCGGTCGCGGCGGGCGGGACGCGCCCCTAGACGACGTGGCCGGGGAGGCGACGGCGACGGATCGGCTGGCGGCGGACCGGCCGGCGGCGCGGGCCGCGATGCCCACGACCTATGCCCGCGCCGCGGTCGCGCCGGCGTCTGGTCGGCGGCTCCTCGGGCTCTTCGGGCTCCTCGAAGGGCCGGGCGCGGCCGGCGGCCAACGGGCGGAAGGCAGACCCGGCGGGCGGTCCTGGGTGAGGGCGCCCGCCTCGCCGGCGCCGCGTGGCGGCGTAGCCCCGGACAGCGTTGGCGCGTAGACGGCGCCGGGGGCGGCTGGTACGCTTCCGGGCTAGTCCGTGCCGCACCTCCTCGTTGAGCGGCTGTGCCGGAGCCGCACCCAGCGTCGGCGCGCGATCCCGCCGGGACCGCCGCCAGCGGCCGTGTCCTGCGTCCCGTCCGCGCCGCCGCGTCTGGCGCGGGCTCGCGACCGGACGCGCCGGCCAGGCCGGGCGGCGCCAGCCTCGATCGACCCGTCGACGCCGACCACGCGATACCGGAGCAGACACCCATGGCGATCAGCCCCCCGCCCGTCTCGACCATGGCGCCGCAGCTCGATCTGCCGGCGCGGGTCGCCCGCCTCGGCGACCTGGCCTACAACCTGTGGTGGAGCTGGCACGAGCCGGCGCGCGCGCTCTTCCGGGGCCTGAACCCGATCCTCTGGGAAGCCTGCGACCAGAACCCGGTGCCGTTCCTGCGGCGCGTCGGGCGGCCCCGCCTGGAGGAGGCCGCCGTCGACCCGGCGTTCCTCGCGGCCTACGACGACGTGCTCGGCGCCTTCGACGCCATGCTCAACGCGCGGGAGACCTGGGTCACGCGCCACGAGCCCCTCCTGGCCGCCAAGACGCTCGCCTATTTCTCGGCCGAGTTCGGGCTGCACCGGGCGCTGCCGATCTACTCCGGCGGTCTGGGCGTGCTCGCCGGCGACCACATGAAGGAGGCGAGCGACCTCGGTCTTCCCGTCGTCGGCGTCTCCCTGCTCTACCGCCAGGGGTATCTCCGGCAGCGGCTCGACGCGAGCGGCTGGCAGCAGGACGTGACCAGCGACTTCGGGCACGACGACGAGCCGGTCACGCGGGCGCAGGGTCCCGACGGCGAGCCGCTGCTGGTCGAGGTGCCCATGGACGGGCTCCCGGCGCCGCTTCGGCTGGCGGTCTGGCAGGTGATGGTCGGACGCGTGCCGATCTACCTGATGGACGCCGACATCGACGGCAACCCGGACTGGGCGCGGACCATCTCCGGGCGGCTCTACGGCGGCGACAAGGAGCACCGGCTGCGGCAGGAGATCGTGCTCGGCATCGGCGGGGTACGGGCACTGCGCGCCCTCGGCATCGCGCCGGACTACTGGCACGCCAACGAGGGCCACGCTGCCTTCCACCTCCTGGAGCGGGTCCGCGAGCACGTCGCCGGCGGCTCCACCTTCGACCAGGCCGCGGCGCGCGTCCGGGCGACGACGATCTTCACCAGCCACACCCCGGTCCCGGCCGGCCACGACGTCTTCTCACCGGAGCAGATGGACCGCTACTTCGGCGGCTTCTGGGGCGGTCTGGGGCTCGACCGCGGCGCCTTCCTGGCGCTGGGCCAGCACGCGGAGTCGCACGACGGCTTCAACCTGACCGCCCTCTCGCTGCGCCTGGCCGGGCACCGCAACGCGGTCAGCGAGCGGCACGGCGAGATCACCCGCGACATGTGGCACGAGATCTGGCCGGGCGTCTCGCCGGCCGTGGTGCCGATCACCTCGATCACCAACGGGGTCCACCTCTCGACCTGGACGTCGCCGCGGATCACGAGCCTGCTCGACGAGCACCTCGCGGCCGGGTGGCGGGAGCGGATCGACGACACGCTGACCTGGGAACCCGTCCGCCAGATCCCGGAGGTCGACTTCTGGAAGGCCCACCAACGTGCCAAGCAGGACCTCATCGATCTGCTCGACGAGCGGGCCCGGCAGCGCTGGGCGGCCGGCGGCTTCGATCCCTCGCAGGTGGTCACCGCCGGGCCGTTCCTCGACCGGAAGGCGCTGCTGGTCGGCTTCGCCCGCCGCTTCGCCACCTACAAGCGGGCGACGCTGCTGTTCACGGACATCGACCGCCTCGCGGCGATCCTCAACCACCCCGAGTACCCGGTCCAGATCGTCTTCGCCGGCAAGGCACACCCCGCCGACGACGGCGGCAAGCGGATGATCCAGGAGATCGCCCACCGGGCGCGGGACCCGCGGCTCGGTGGTCGGGTGGCCTTTGCCGAGGACTACGACATGGGCCTGGCCGGGGCACTGGTCTCCGGCGTCGACGTCTGGCTCAACAACCCCCGGGCGCCGCTGGAGGCGAGCGGGACGAGCGGGATGAAGGCGGCCGCCAACGGCGTACCCAACCTCAGCATCCTCGACGGGTGGTGGAGCGAGGGCTGGCACCCCGACAACAGCAACGGCTGGGGGATCGAGCCGGCGCCGCTGAGCGGCGAGGAGCAGGACCGGGCGGAGGCGGACGCGATCTACCACCTGCTCGAGACGGCGGTGGTCCCGCTGTACTACGCGCGTGACGCCGACGGCGTGCCGCAGGCCTGGTGTCGCCTCGCCAGGGAGGCGATCCGGACGGTCTCGCCGGCCTTCTCGGCGCGCCGGATGGTCGTCGAGTACATCCACCGGCTCTATCACCCGGCCGCGGGCGCCAGTTAGCCGACGGGGACCGGGACGGCGGGGCCGGTCCCCGTCGACCGGCTGGGCGGTCGGGCCGCCGGGCGAGGTGGCGATGGGGCGCCGCGACGGTGGCCCCCTCACCGTGACGGCGTCCCCGCGGGTCCTTCGGGAGGGCGGATGATGGGCGTGGGCAGCACCGACGCCGCCCCGGCCGCGGCCTCGCTCCGGGGCATGCGGGTGGTGGTGACCGGCGCCGGTGGGCAACTCGGCGGGTTCCTCGTGCCGGCGCTGGCCGCGGCCGGGGCGACCCCGGTCGGGTTCGGGAGCCGGCCTGGGCCCGGGGGTGCGGTGCCGGTGGATGTGACCGACGAGGCGGCGGTGCTGGCCGCGATCGCCGCGGCGCGGCCCGACGCGGTGATCCACGCGGCGGCCTACACCGACGTCGACGGCTGCGAGCGGGACCCCGCGCGGGCGGAGGCCGTCAACGGCGCGGGGTCGGCGCACGTCGCGGCGGCGGCGGTGGCGACCGGTGCCCATCTCGTCGCGGTCGGGACCGACTTCGTCTTCCCCGGCGACGGCGGCGCGCCCTACGCCGAGGACTCCCCCCCGGCACCCCTCTCCGCCTACGGTGCGAGCAAGCTGTCCGGGGAGCGTGCCGTCCTCGCGGCGTCGCCCGGGTTCGCCGTCGCCCGGACCGCCTGGGTCTGGGGCGGACCGGGCAAGCACTTCCCGCGAACCGTCGTCAGGACCCTGCGCGACCGGGGCGAGATGGAGGTCGTCGCCGACGAGACCGGCTGCCCGACGCACGCCGGGGATCTCGCCGACGCCCTGGTCGCGCTGCTGGCGGTCCGCGCCGGTGGGATCGTTCACCTCACCAACGCCGGCCGCGCCACCCGGTTCGCGCTCGCGCGGGCGGTGGCGGTGGCGGCCGGCCTGGACCCGGCGTCGGTGCGGTCGACGACGACCGAGGCGTTCCTCGCCCGCTACCCGCTCCCGGCCCGCCGCCCGGCCGACAGCACCCTCGCCAACACCCGCGCCGCGGGACTGGGCATCCGACCCCGACCCTGGGACGAGGCGGTATCCGCCCACGTGCCCGCTCTCGCGGCCGAGCTCGGGCTCGCGGCGTCCCCGAGGTAGTCGGCCCCCAACGCGCGGGGGTAAGGCGCTCGTCCCCGGAGCGCTGCGGTCTCCCGAGCGGGTGGACAAGGCCCTCGCCAGCGCCGGGGCGGTCCGTGGGTCTCTGACGGCCGACGGGTGCTGGCCGGGCCCCACCGGGTCTCGTGCCGCGCTCATCGACGGCGCGCCTTCGCCCTCGATGACCCCGATCGCGACCGGGGGCATCGTGAAGCGGCGATCCGTATCGGCGTTTTTCGGTACAGTACCCGGATGCGGTGAGTCTGGGCGGGAGCGCCGGTGCGTGGCGCGGGTGACCACCGGGCATGGCGCCGGGCGGGACGACGCCGCGCCATGGGACGTCACGGTTGGGGGAGGGGTGTGGTGGTCGCGGGGCGTGAGAGCGGGCCGGCGCGGGTGCTGGTGACGGGCGGCTGCGGGTTCATCGGGTCGGCGTTCGTGCGGTACCTGCTCGGGGAGACCGACGCGAGGGTGCTCAACGTCGACGCGCTGACCTACGCCGGCGACCGGTCATCGGTCGACGCCGCGGTCGCCGAGTGCGGCGCGGCCGGGCGCTACGCCTTCGTCCGCGCCGACGTCGCGGACCGCGCCGCCCTCGGCCGGGCGCTGACGGCGTTCCGGCCGGACGCGGTGGTCCACCTCGCCGCCGAGTCGCACGTCGACCGCTCGATCGACGGCGCGGCGGCGTTCGTCCACACCAACGTCGTCGGCACCCACGTTCTGCTCGAAGCGGTCACCACCTACTGGCGCGGCCTGTCGCAGGCGGGGCGCGCCGGCTTCCGGCTCGTGCACGTCTCGACCGACGAGGTCTACGGCGACCTCGGCCCCGACGACCCGCCGTTCACCGAAGAGACCCCGTACCGGCCGAGCTCGCCCTACGCGGCGACCAAGGCGGCCAGCGACCACCTGGTGCGGGCCTGGCACCGGACCCACGGGCTGCCCACCCTGGTCACCAACTGCTCGAACAACTACGGGCCGTTCCAGTACCCCGAGAAGCTGATCCCCGTAATCGTCCGCAACGCGCTCGCCGGTCGGCCCCTGCCGGTGTACGGGCGGGGCGACCAGGTGCGCGACTGGCTCTTCGTCGACGACCACGCGCGGGCGCTGTGGGCCGTGCTGGGCCGTGGCACGCCGGGCGAGACCTACAACATCGGCGGGCACAACGAGGTCCGCAACCTGGAGACGGTCGAGGCGATCTGCGCCCTGCTCGACGAACTCCGCCCCGACTCTCCCCACACCCCGCACGGACAGCTCGTCTCCTTCGTCGCCGACCGGCCGGGCCACGACCACCGCTACGCGATCGACGCGTCGAAGATCGAGCGCGAGCTGGGCTGGCGTCCGGCGGAGACGTTCGCCACCGGCCTGCGGAAGACGGTCCGGTGGTACCTGGAGCGCCCGGACTGGCGCTCCGAGGTGAGCGGGGCCGACCGGCTGGGGCTGCGCCTCGGCGTCGCCGTCGCCGGGGCCGTCCCCACCCCCGGGGCCGTCCCCACCGCCGGGGTCGTCCCCACCGCCGGGGTCGTCCCCAGCGCCGGGGTCGGCGCCGCCGGAGTCGTCGGGCACCCCGCGTGAAGGGGATCGTGCTCGCCGGAGGCTCGGGCAGCCGGCTCTACCCGCTGACGATGGCGGTCAGCAAGCAGCTCCTGCCGGTCTACGACAAGCCGATGGTGTACTACCCGCTGACCACCCTGATGCTGGCCGGCATCCGCGACGTGCTCATCATCTCGACGCCGACCGAGCTGCCGCGCTTCCAGGAGTTGCTCGGTGACGGCGGGCAGTGGGGCATCCGGCTCGCGTTCGCGCCCCAGCCGGCGCCGGAAGGGCTGGCCCAGGCGTTCGTGATCGGGCGCGGCTTCGTCGGCGACGACCCGGCGGCCCTGGTGCTCGGCGACAACATCTACTACGGCCACGGCCTGGCCGACACCGTCCGGCACGCGGCGGCACGGTCCGCCGCTGAGGGTGGGGCGACGGTCTTCGCCTACCACGTCAGGGACCCGGAGCGCTACGGCGTGGTCGAGTTCGACGCCGAGGGCCGGGCGATCGGCCTGGAGGAGAAGCCGGCCCGCCCGAAGTCGCCCTACGCCGTGACCGGGCTCTACTTCTACGACAACGGTGTGCTGGAGGTGGCGGCGAACCTGGCGCCGTCCGCCCGCGGCGAGTACGAGATCACCGACGTCAACCGTGCCTACCTGGCGGCGGGTCGGCTGAGGGTCGAGTTGCTGGGGCGGGGGACGGCCTGGCTCGACACCGGCACCCACGAGGCGCTCCACCAGGCCTCGTCCTTTATCCAGGTGATCGAAGAGCGGCAGGGGCTGAAGGTGGCCTGCCCGGAGGAGATCGCCTGGCGGATGGGCTGGATCGGCGCCGAGCAGGTCGAGCGGCTGGCCGCGCCGCTGCGGAACGGCTACGGCGACTACCTGCGCCGCATGCTCCGGGAAGGGTAGCCGGCCGCCGGCGACCGCCGCGCGACGGACACCGATCGCCGCGGCGGGTGACCGACCGCGCTCCAGGCGCCGGCGGCAGGTCCTCGGCGGGACGCCGTCGGGCGGAGAGGCGCCGCCAGGGGCCGTCCGTTGCCGGCCGTGGCGTGGAGGGTCGGGGCGTGAGGCGCGGAGCCGTCGCGTCTACCCGACCGGGCCACCCGCCGGTTCGGCGGTCGCCCCGCTGAGGGGATGGAGGGGACGCGGGTGGAGGCGATCGCGACGGATCTGCCGGGGGTATTGATCCTGGAGCCGCCGGTGTTTCGGGACGACCGAGGGGCGTTCCGCGAGACCTGGCGACGGGAGCGCTGGGCGGCGGCGGGGCTGCCCGAGCGCTTCGAGCAGGACAACCTCTCGGCGTCCCGGCCGGGCGTCCTGCGCGGGCTCCACTACCAGCACCCCAACCCGCAGGGCAAGCTCGTCTCGGTGCTGGCCGGCGCCGTGTTTGACGTGGCGGTCGACATCCGGGTCGGTTCGCCGACGTTCGGGCGCTGGGTCGGCGTCGAGCTCTCGGCCGAGAACGGGCGGCAGCTCTGGGTGCCGCCCGACTTCGCCCACGGCTTCGTGGTGACCGCGGTCGGCGGCGACGGGGTCGCCCTGTTCGCCTACAAGTGCACGACCGTCTACGACCCGACCGCCGAAGGGAGCATCCGCTGGGACGACCCCGCCATCGGCATCGCCTGGCCGGTCGCGAGCCCGTCGCTCTCGCCCAAGGACGCGGGGGCACCCACCCTGGCCGAGGTCGCCGAGGGCCGGCTGCCACGCCACGCCGCGACCCCGTAGCCCCCTTTGCGCTCTCCGGCCGTTGGGCGGAGGACTAGGGGCGCGCCGACGGCCGGGCCTGCCGGCGGCGATCCCCGCGGTCAGCGGCACGCACCTGAAACCGGTGGCGGCCGACCACGCCCTCCACCGGGCGGGGCCCCGGCGCCTAGCCGGACTTCGTACCACCGCGTCCGTTCGCGCCACGATCGACCGCTGCCGGCCAGTTTCGGTACGCTCTTCGGCGCGATCGGGGACCGTCCACGACGGGGCCGAGGCCGCGGACGGTCCTTCTACCCCATGCGCTGTAGGGGATACCGTCGTGTCGACGGCGGTGGGTCGTTGGGGGGTGCCATGGACCCGATCGAGCTCGTCACTCACCGGAGCCGTCCGGTTCCGGCGGACCGCCTCCGCCGGCTCTACGACCACGTGGGCTGGTGGCCGGAGCGGTCGGCCGCGGAGATCGCGGCCGTCCTCGACGGTGCCGTCGCGGTCGGCGCGTGGCATGGGGAGGACCTTGTCGGCTTCGCCCGGCTGGTCACCGACGGCCGGTTCCGCGCCTACGTCGAAGACGTGGCCGTCCACGAGTCGTGCCGGCGGCGGGGGCTGGGAACCGCGATCGTGCGGGAACTGCTGGCTGCGGCCGCGGATATCGACCTGACGACGCTGTTCTGCGAGCCGGGTCTCGTGCCGCTCTACGAAGGCCTGGGGTTCCGGGCGACCTCCCAGGTCGTGCTCCACCGGGCGTGACGACCGCCGTGTCGGTGCCCGCCCGTCGCGCCCGACAGGGACCACGGTTGTAGGCGGTTGCCTCCGCGCCCCCCGATCCCAGCCGGCTTCGTGCCTGAGCCAGGGGCTTGCCTCGGGCGGCCGGCGCCGCTGGGACATCCATTCCACCGCCGAACCGCTGAATGCGGTATCAGGAGATCCCGCCTCGTGATTCCTCTTCGGCGGCGTGGGGCGGGAACGGGTTGGTAAGGGGACCCGGGAGCTGGTTGCGCCGGGGGACGTCGGTGCGCTCGGCGGCCTTCGCCGCGTCGAACTGCTCGGGCCTCAGGCGGCGCTCGACGGCCTGGCCGGGGTCGGTCGCCTTCTGATCGCCCTTCGGCAGGCGGCGGTCAACCATCCGCATCACCCGCGCGGTGGTGACCGGGGCCAGGTGGGCGAGCCGGGCGCCGAGGTCGACGGTCCAGGGGAAGGTCCGCTCCGCCTCGCCGCGCTTGGTGGCGCGGACGATGATCCGCGCGGCGCGGTCGGCGCTGGTCACCCACGGCTGGCTGGCGCCGAGGGCAAACCACCGGTACTCGGCCTCCTGGTCGCCGCTGAACGACGCGTGGAGGTACGAACCGGTCCGCAGTTCCCCGGGGCAGATCGTGGTGACCGTGATTCCGTCGTTGGCGAGCTCCGCGTGGAGGCCCTCCGAGAGCCCGACGGCGGCGAACTTGGCGGCGCAGTAGGGCACCAGGTGCGGCGTGCTGACCTTGCCGCCGACCGAGGTCACGTTGACGATCCGGCCGGAGCGGCGTGCCCGCATCTGCGGCAGCACCGCCAGCGTCGGGTAGAGCACCCCAAAGTACATCACCCCCATCGCGTGCTCGTAGTCCTCGTGCTCCGTGCTCTCGACCGGACCGACGGCGATGAAGCCGGCGTTGTTGACCAGGACGTCGACGCGTCCGAAGCGCTCGGTCACCTCGGCGATGAACCGCTCGCAGTCGGCGCGCGCCGCGATGTCGGCGGTCACGGTCAGCGCCTGGACGCCGTCGCCGGCGAGGAGCGCGCGGGCGCGCTCAAGCTCGTCGGCGTCGCGGGCACAGATCGCGACCTGGCAGCCTTCGGCGCCGAACCGGCGGGCGAGCTCGAGCCCGAGCCCCCGCGAGCCGCCCGTGATCGCCACCACCTGGCCCGCGAGGTCGGCCTCCCGGACACGCGCGACGACCTCGCGCGTCGCCACCAGGGCGGCCAGGCCGGCCGTCGCCGGTCCCAACCGCGCGGCCCAACCCCGTCCCACCGCCGTCGCCATGATCGTCCCCACCACCTGTCATACGTGCGCTCGGCCACGCGCCGCCGGTGCGGCGCGCGATGCTCCAGCGACGGCGGATGCAGGGGGTGTGCCAACTGCCGCCGGGTGCCGGTAGCCCGGCGTCGCCGCGGGACGGCCGGCGGCCGTGGCGGCCCGCCCATGGTGGCACGGGCCCCGGTGGGGACCGGCTACGGCGTCGGCCGGTCCCCATCGCGGGCTATGGTCCGCGGTTCGAGGTCGCGGCTCGGCGCCAGGGCGTTGAGGGCCGCGAGCGCCGACCGCAGGAGGACCGAATCAGGCTGTCGTGTGGTGATATCGGAGGGCCGGTGGCCGGGCCCGCCCGGGGCAAGCCCCGGGTCAAAGGCCCGGCACGACGCCGGCCCAGACTGGCCGCGGACGAGCCAGGCGACGCGCCAGCGACCGCCCTGACTCTGTGGCAGCGCCGCGGCCGTCTCGGAGCGGCGACGTCGCGGCGCGGCTCGGGGATGGCCGACCCAACGTGGCCCGGGTCGCACGGCTTGGACTGGTTCGGCGAGGTCAGAGCACGTCCCGCCGGAAGGGCCCGGGTGCCGCTCGGCGACGTCTACTGGGGCGGCAACTGCTCGAGGCGCAGGTGTCCGACACCGGCCGAGGGGGACCAGGTCGCCCACTGGTCGGGGCCATTCACCGGGCCCGGCTCCCAGATCAGCCGGTACTGCAGCGGGCGGGGCTCCTGGTCGCGGTCCAGGCGCAGGTAGTTGAGCTCGAGGAGCGCCCGGACGGCCGGACTGGCGGCGGCGATGCGAGCCTCGATCAGCGGCACGGCGCGGCCGCGGTCGGCGAAGGCGTCGACGATCGAGCACTCGCAGAAGTAGGCGAGGGTGCCGATCTCCCCGGGCGACTCCACGGTCGCGTCGCCGATGCGTGCGCCGAGCTCGCGGCCGACCTGCTCGTAGTTGGCGGCGGTCGCCCAGTTGCCGAAGATCGGCGGGGTCTTCCACGGCGCGCCGTCGCGGACCGCCGCCACCAGGCTCCCGGCGGTGAGACAGGCAACCAGCGCCAGCCCCGCCAGCGCCACGCCGCGGATCGCGGGGTGGGTCGCGGGGCGGGACGCGGTGCGCCCGCCGTGGCCGGCTCCGAGCAGGACGCAGAGGCTGGTCCCGAGCGCGACCAGGCTCGGCACGTAGTACCACTGGTAGGGCGGCACCCCGAGCTGGGCGTAGGCCAGATAGTGGGCGGCCCCGGCCGCCCCCAGCGCGGCGGCCGGGGTCAGCTCCGGCCTGGCCACGGCCGGGCGCGCCAGCCGCAGGGCAGCCCAGCCGGCCACCACCGCCAGCCCGATCAGCGCCGGGGCGAAGCCGACCACCGTCTCCAGGGGGTGGCGATCGAGGAGATCCTGGGGGCCGTTTACGAACGTCCACGGCCCGAACGAGCGCTGCACGGTCTTGATCGCGAAGGTGTCCGGGATGGCCGTGCCGAAGTACCACCAGCTCCACACGAACCACGGCAGGGCGACGGCGGCGGCGGCAACGGTCGCGACCGGCAGCCGCCGGCGGACCTCGGCGCTGGCGAGGGCGAGCGGAACGACGAAGATGATCAGGTCGAGCCGGGTCAGCACGGCCAGGCCGGCGACGACGCCGAAGACGATGGCCTGGCCTCGTACCGCCGCCGCCAGCATTCCGACCAGCGCGGCCGGCACCAGCACCACCTCGAGGCCGGCGGACGAGAGCACCAGCGGGTGGAACAGGACCAGTGCCACGCCGAGCGCCGGCACGACCGGTGGGAGCCGCAGCGCGGCGGCGATTCGGCTCCATCCCCAGGCCAGCGCCACCGCGGACCCGACGAAGACCACCGCGAGACCCGCCATCGGGTGGACGCCGCCGCTGAGTCGGAGCAGCGCGGTGACGCCGCCGAGGAGGAGGACGTTGAGCGGGGAGGTCGCGGAGTTGGCCGTTTCGGTGGGGATCAGACCCCAGTGGAGACCGGTCGCCAGATTGCGGGCATAGGCGAGGGTGATGTGGGTGTCGTCGATCAGCGCCCCACGCACCAGCCAGAAGAGGAAGGCCGCCAGCACGGCCGCGCCGCCGCACAACGCGAGCGTGGCGAGGCGGTCGCTGCGCGACGCCTCGTCGGCGACCGCGCGGGCGCGGCTTTCGCCCAGGGTAGGGGGCGACAAGGCGGCCTCCGGACGGACACCGCTCACCGCGGGCATGACCTTGGGCGCGCCGGTGAGCGCGTCACGAGCTGGCACGACGATCTCCTTGTTCGATCCGGTGGGGCGGGACGGTATCCGACAACGACGCGTTCGCTCGGCCGGTTGGTTTGGTGGCATGGCGCAGCGGATTGGGTCGGCGGACCGAGGTTAGCCCGTGCCGGAGCCCGTGCTCGCGGCGCAGTTCTCCACCGGTCCGTGGAACGTTGGCGCCCCCTGGCGGTGTAGCAGGAACATGCGGGTCTCGTCCTGCCGCAGCCAGGACGAGTACTCGGTCTCCCAGACGACGTCGAAGCCCGACAGCGGCGCCGCGGAGACGATGTAGGTCGAATCCGTCGCCGGGACGTTCCCGGGGGTCCACCACCACACCCACCACTGCCCGGTCCGCGGCGGGGCCGGCTCCGGGTTCTCGTCCGTCTTGCCCCAGAGGTGGTAGCCGTCCCAGGAGTAGCCGCCGTCGAGCTTCGTCATAGGAACGCCGGCGCAGCTCGCGGAGCGGGCGACGTCCCACGTGGTCCGCTGGAAGACGAGGTAATCCCGGGTTCCGGCCACGGAGAACGCCGCGAACGCCGCCGCTATGACCCAGGCGATCGGCAGGACCGGCCGAACGTCGCGCACGGCCCAGAGCCCGAGGCAGACCACGAACGGCAGCAGCGGCAGCAGGTAGCGGTCGAGCGAGATGGTCCAGTTGCGGAACGGGAAGGAGGGCGGGAGCACCCCGGCGACCTGCCACAGCCCGATCGCGAGCACCAGCCCGGCCCCGGCGCGATCCGGCGTCGGCCCGACTCCGACCTGGCGGCAGAGCGCGAGCAGCAGCAGCATCGCGCCGGCCGCGCAGGCTCCGGTCAACCAGGCGGCGGTCTGGATCCCGAAGAGGTCGGACACCCCCGAGAGGTCGCGTGGGCCGAGCCCCCACCGGGCGAAGAACTGCGGGATGTAGGGCATGAGCCGGTCGTCGTTGCCGTAGTTGACCAGCCCGTCGACGAACAGCGCCACGCCGGCGACGAAGAGCACCCAGGCCGTCCGCGCGTTGAACTGCACGAGTCGGTAGAGCCGGGGGCTGGCGGCCAGGACAAACGGGAGCGCGAAGAAGCCTGCGTACATGGTGCCGAAGAAGCTCAGGTGCTGGACGAGTTCCCAGGTCTCCTCCCAGCCGGCCCGTTGGATCGACTGGACGAAGGACTCCTGGCCGCTCTGGACCCCCCTGGCGAAGAACAGGACATAGAGGATGGCCGCCGCGGCCGGGACCCCCCCGACCCTCGCCAGCATGAGCACGCTCTGGCGGTTCGGCCGCAGGCGGCCGGTCGCGAGCAGGTAGGTGGCCACCCCGAGCGGGACCAGCGCGCCGTGCGGCCGCACGAGGAGGGCGAGCGTTGCCGCGACCGAGCCGGCGAGCACGGCGTGATTGGCGAACTGGTCGGACCGGATGCCGCGCGCGTAGCAGGCGACGGCGATGACCATCAGCGCCGTGTACGGCGCGTCGGTCATGAAGCTGAAGCCGAGCACGAACGCCAGGGGGTTGAAGAGGTAGAGGGCCGCGCCGAGGGCGCTCCGCGCGCGATCGACGGCCAGTTCCCGACAGAGCGCGTAGGTGGCGGCGCCGCCCAGGAACACCAGCACGACGGTCGAGAGCCGGAGGGCGCCGAAGGTGTCCCCGAAGATGACGGCGAAGAGCGCGCCCCAGGCGACCTGGAAGATCGCCGTCGGGGCGGAGAGCGAGGGGATCTCGAGCGTGCCGTCCCGCCGGAACTCCTCGGCGGCCCGGACGAAGATCCAGTCGTCGCTGACCAGGGCCGGGGTCATGGTGGGAACGATGACCGCGGACAGGGCGTAGCAGGCGAGAACGGCGATCAGGGCCGCGTGCGCCCGCGCCAGCCCGACGATCCCCGCCGAGCGTCGCGCGGGAAACGCCGTCGCGGGGGGGGCCGTCGCCAGCACGGCGACGCCGTCCCCAGGCGCGCTGGAGGCCGTGCTCGAAGCTTCCAGATCGGGCGACATCGGCAGGGAGCGACCCTCCGGACGTGCGTGAGGATGCGCGAGCGGTGGACTGCCCATTGAGCCGCAACCTAATCAGCGGCGGGGGGACCAACGCGCCTTCGTCGGCGTGCTTGCGTACCCTACCCACCCGTCGAACACTGTCAAGGTCGTTGTGTCCAAGAGCCGCAAACTGCATGTTCCGTACCGGGGCATCGATCGGGCACCGGTAGGGCGTCGAGGCGCCCGGCGGGCGGCGCTCCGTCGCGGGCGAACCCTGCCCCGGAGGTCGGCTGGGGGCGGGTTCGCCGCGCCATTGGCGGCGTATCGGGTGGCGGCGGGACACGACCCGGGACACCTGGCCCTCGGACGCCTGCCGTCCCCGCGCCGACCCCGCGGCGATCGATCCCGCCGGTGGTCGGCGGCCGGTGGTCGGCGAGGAGTGCGTGGAGGCGAGCCCGCAACGTGGCCGCTCCCATGCGTGAGGCCGAGACCGTGGGCATGACCGCCGCCGGTGCGGACGGGGAGCCGGCGGGCTAGCGGGCCGTCGACCGCCGTGCCGTCGTGGCGCCCTCTGGTCGCACTCGGCGGCGTCGGCCGGACGAACCCACGGCATCGGGCGATCGGTACGCCCCACCTCCTGACCGCGACCGCTCCGGCGTCCGGTCCCCTGGCGCGACCCTGCCGTGGCGGGACCGGTTCACCGCTGGCCGGCGCGGCGAATCGGCGATTCGGCCCCTCACCGGCGGAGGCAGACAGTGGGCAGCGTCGGCACGCGGGATCGCGCAGGCACGCAGACCGAGTACCCGGGCGGCACGGCGGAGGCGCGACCCCGTCCCGTGGCCGGGCCGCTGGCCGCGCTCGCCGATCGCGTTCTCACCGGGGTCCGGAGTGCCGACGCCGTGTGGGCCGTGGTGATCGGCGGCATCCTCGGCTGGGCATACGTGGTGACGCTGCTCCCCGGGGTGTTCACCTTCGGCGACACGACCAAGTTCCAGTACCTCGGCAGGGTCCTGGGGACGCCGCACCCGACCGGGTACCCGACCTACCTCATGCTCAACCACGTCTTCGTCCGCCTGTGGCCGTTCGGGTCGCTCGCCCAGAACGCGAACCTGCTCTCGGCCGTGTTCACCGTGGTCGCCGTCGTCGTGCTCTTCAAGCTCCTGACGGCGCTAGGCGTCGCCCCGCTCCTGGCCTCGGCGGCCGGGCTGACCTTCGGCTTCACCCGCACGGTGTGGTCCCAGTCGATCATGGCCGAGGTCTACACCCTGAATCTGCTCTTCGTGGCCGCCACGGTCTATCTCCTCACCGTCTGGCACCTGCGGCGGCGCGACGGGTACCTGATCGCCGGCCTCGGGGTCTACGCCTTCTCCTTCGGCAACCACCTGACGATGGTCACCTTCCTGCCGGCCATCGCCTGGCTGGTCTTCACCACCGACGCGTCCAGCGTGCTCCGGCTCCGGAACGTCGCGACGACCGCCGTCTTCGTCGTCCTCAGCGCCCTCCAGTACTCCTACGTCTTCTGGCGAAGCTCCGTCGAGCACCCCGGCTTCCTCGAGATGCGGGCCACCACCCTGGACGAGTTCTGGTGGTGGATCCGGGGCGGCCCGTTCGCGTCACAGATGTTCGCCTTTCCCGCCGAGGAGGTGATCTCGGAGCGTATACCCCGCTTCCTGGACTTCTTCCGGGGGGAGTACGGGGTCCTGACGGCGGTCATCCTCCTCGGCCTGGTGACGCTGCGGAGCCTCCGGCTGAACGTCTTCTTCCTGCTCTGCGCGGCCGGGAACGTGTTCTACGCCGTCAACTACGACGTCGGAGACTACTTCGTCTACTTCATCCCCACCTACTTCGTCGCGGCGATCTACCTCGGTCTCGGCTTCGACCGGATCACGAGGCTGCTGGCTCGCCTCGGCACCGCGCTCGTGGCCGCGGGACGGCGACGAGGCGCCCCGCCGCGGCCGGCCGGCCCCGGTCAAGCGTCGTTCTCCCGGGCGCAGGCCCTGTTCGTCCTCGTTCCGTGGGTGATGGCCCTCGCGAACCTGGCCGCGGTGGACCAGAGCGAGAACAGGGCCGCCGCCATGGCGACCGAGGCCATCCTCCAGGAAGTCGGATCGAACGCGGTCGTGATCACCGCGTCGTACCACTACTCCGACTACCAGTCGCTGATGTACTACCTCGCCGGCGAGGGACGGGCCGAGGACAACGTCCATGCCCTCTGGGCCGCCCGACCCCAGGCGGTGGCCGCCTACCTCTGCGAGGGCCGCCCCCTGGAGCTCCCGCTCCAGAAGCTGACGGTACCGCCCGGATCGGCCGTGTACGCCCTGCGGCCCCCCGACAGGCTCGACCGGGTCGGGCTCTGCACCGACGATGGCGCCGACTGCGCGTACGCCACGACCTCGGGCTGGTACGACCCTGACACGACCGATCCCCTCTGGTGGCGCTGGTCCGACGGGATCGGGCGGGTCTGGGTGTACGCCGATCGGGCCATGGAGGTCACGATCGACGGCGTGCTGGGCACGAAGCAGCGGACGGACCGCGTGGACGTGCTGCTCAACGGAGGCGTCCAGCGGACGCTCGACGTGGCGTCGGGCGATGGGCGGCCCCTGGGCGCGATCCCTCTGCGGCTGGAGGCGGGCGAGAACCTGCTCGAGTTCCGCGCCCAGACCCCGGCCGTCAGCGTCCCGAGCGACCCCCGCCGGCTCGCCTTCGCCGTCCAGCAGTTGAGCATGACGAGCGCGGGGAACGGTCCGGCCTGCGACTTCCTGCTCTGACAGCCGCTGGGCCGCTCCGGGTGCCGGCCGAGAGTTCGATCCGCCCCCCGTTCTGTAACGAGGACTGGCACGCCGACCGGGCGGCGATCGACCGGAATCTGGACCGTCGTCAGCCGGTCGCCCCGGCGACACGACCACCAACCGGGCACCCCCGCCGCCCCACGGCGGGCTCTTGCGGTGCAGCGGTCTGGGGGAGCCGGGGCCACGGATACGACGGTCAGGGTACGAGGTTACTCCGGCCCGACGCGCTCGACCGTGCCCGCGGCGGTGGCGAGCATGCGGGCGCTCAGGTCCCGTGCGATCGCGGTGCACCGTCCTTGACGGCCAGGACGACGTTGTGGGCGCAGAGGCGGTTGAGGACCGGGACGACCTCGACCACGCGCTCCAGCGCGGCGAACGCGGGCAGGAGCCGGCGGGGCGCGAAGTCGGGGACCAGACCGAGCGGCCGGCTCAGCAGCGGCCGGGCGCCGCCGGCGACGAGCCCGTCCAGGATCTCGCGTTCGGGGATCAGGCGCTCGGCCCCGGTGTCCTGCGGCACCCGCTTCATCAGCCAGGGCCAGTACGGGTTCCGGGGGTTATGGTCCCAGATCAGGACGTGGCCGCCGGGTCGGGTCACGCGGACCATCTCCGTCAGGGTCTTGCGGACCGCGTCGACGTGGGCGACGTGGTGCATCACCGCGACGCAGTAGGTGAGGGCGAAGGTGTCGTCGGCAAACGGGAGGTGGGTCCCGCTGCCGGCGACGGCGCCGATGTCCGGGCGCCGTCGCGCCATCACCCGGAGCATGCCCCGGGAGTAGTCGAGCCCGGTCATCGGGTGGTCGGGCCCGACGACGCGCTCGGCGAGTTGGCCGGTGCCGCAGCCAACGTCGAGCGTTGGACCGGGCTGCGTGTGGGCTCGGATGAAGGCGAGGCGCTTGGCGAGGTAGTGCTCGACGACGTGGGCGGGCAGGCTCTCGTCGTACTCCGCGGCGACCGCGTCGAAGTCGGTCTGGTCGGCGAACGGATCGGCGGTGACCGGGCCGGTCTGAGCCGCGTCGGCGGTGGCGTGGCTCACGGGCGGTCTCCCTCGGCGCCGGGACGCGCGCTGGCCTTCGCCGCGCCCGTGGGGCTGACCGGCGCGGCCAGGTGGGCCGCGCCGTTCGGCGCGGCACCGGCTGGCCCAGGGGTGGTCGACCGGCGATCGGTCAGCGTCCGGTGGAGGTGGGGACGGTGGGCCCGGCCGGTGGCGAGCCGGAAGCGGAGGATGAAGACGATCATCTGGAGGCCGAGGATGACCGCCTTGCGGAGGTCGCCGGTCACCGCCGAGACGCCGACCCGGGGCAGGTAGTTGACGGGGACCTCGACGACGCGGGCGCCGGAGGTGATCGTGAGCAGCATGAGCTCGGGGCCGAAGTGGCTGCCGCCGACCGTGAACCGGTCACGAATGCCCTCGATCGTGGCGCGGGTGAACAGGCGGTAGGTGCAGCCCACGTCGCTGAGGTGGCTGGTGTTGAAGAGCGCCTCGACCAGCTTGGCGACCGCCCAGTTGCCCCACTTCAGGAAGACGCCCATGTTGGCGCCCCGCCAGATCAATTCGCGGGTGGTGCGGGTCCCGAAGACGGCATCACAGTCGTCGCTGTAGACGAGCAGCTTGTGGATGTCGCGGGGGAGGAACGTGCCGTCGGGTTCGGCGAGGACCAGCAGGTCTCCCGACGCCTCGGCGAGGCCGCGCTGGTAGGCGTGCCCGTAGCCCTGCTTGGTCTCGAAGACCTGGCGGGCGCGGGTCCGCGCGATCTCCTCCTCGGTGCCCGGCTGGGCGTTGTTGTTGACGACCAGGACCTCGTCGACGACGCCGGTCGCGAAGAACCCGTCGATGACCTCGCGGATGGAGTCCTTCTCGCGGTACGTCCCGAGGACGACGGAGACGGTGCGGCCGTTCCACATACCCGTTCCCTGGACCTCCGACTCGGCCGCGCGGTCGCCGCCGCGCGACCGCGCGGCATCATACATGGTCCGGGTTGGCCCAGGCGCCGTCGGGCCGGGACACCGGCGCCCGTCCCGGCGGGCCGCCACCCGGCGCGTCGGTGATCGGGCGGGACACGGTGGCCCGCGCCTACCGGGGTGGGGCGGTGTCTGGCGGCGGCGGCGCGTCGACAGGCGGCGCCGGGACAACCCCCTGCGCGGGCACGTAGGTCCGCTGGAGGAGATAAAGGTAGGCCGGGTCGGCGTCCAGCCAGGAGGAGTATTCCGTGAAGGCGACCACCTGGTAGGTCCCAAATCCCATCGTGAAGTCGCAGTACCCGGGCGGGCACGGGTAGGACCACGGGGACCCGGAGATCACGAAGCTCGAGTCGGTCGCGGACGCGAAGAGGCTGGTCCACCACGGCCCGCCCAGCGACTGCTGCGGGATGCCGTACTCGTCGGAGTACTCCCAGAGGTGGTAGCCGTCCCAGGACGAGCCGCCGTCGAGCTTCGCGAGGGGGATGCCCATCTGGCGGTTGGCGCGGCTGGCGAAGGTCCACGTCTCCTCCTGGAAGACGAGGAAGTCGCGGGTGGCGGCGGCCGAGAAGGCACCGATCAGGAGGATCGCGGCCCAGGCGACGGGCATCGCGACGCGCACGCCGCGGAGCGCCCAGAGCAGTAGCACAACCGTGAACGGCAGCAGTGGCAGGAGGTAGCGGTCGACCGAGATGATCCATTCGCGGAAGTGGTAGGACGGGGGCATCACGCCCACGACCTGCCAGAGGCCGACCGTGAGGGCCAGCCCGGCGGCGGCGCGGTCGGGGGTGGCCGGCGCCCAGAGCCGCCGGGCGAGCGCCAGGGCGAAGACCCCTGAGGCCACGGCCGAGATGGCGGTGAACCAGTCCATGAACGAGTTGGCGTCGTCGACCAGCGAAGGCCTCCCCCCCCAGAGGTCGGCGGGACCGAGCCCGCTGAGCCCGACGAACTGGGAGATGTAGGGCATCCGGAGGTAGCGGCCGTCGGGGGTGTTCGCGAAGACGGTCAGGCCCGTGGTGAGCAGCGCCAGCCAGGCCAGGAAGAAGGCCCACCGCCCCCAGCCTGGGAGTCGCAAGAGCCGGCGAAGGCCGAAGATCG
>CADCWG010000126.1 GCA_902806335.1 uncultured Thermomicrobiales bacterium
CCAGAAGATCGCGTTCGACGTGACCCAGCAGATCGTCTCGGTGCTGGTCGGCGACAGCACGACCTACGGCAATCAGACCGGACACCGTGTGCTCCGGCTCCAATCCCGGCACCAGCTCTTCCCGCAGGTGCTGCGGCTCGTGCTGGGGTACATCGCGACGAAGGTCGATACCCGCGGCTGCGACCCACGAGAGCTGGGGCACCAGCGCTACGTCCGGCTGCTGGTCGAGCAGCTGGTCGCGGCGATCGAGCCGGACGACGCGGTGGGGGAGTCGCCGCTGCTGCCGATCCTGAACCGGTACCAGCCGATGGGGACCACGGAGGGCGTCGACTTCAAGACGACCAAGCCGTGCTTCGCAATCGAGCGGAGCCACGTCAACCAGGTCGCGGCCGACACCAGGACCTGGGAGCAGTCGGCCGCGTTCCGGCTTGAGCAGGCGCGCGACGTGGTGGCGTTCTACGTCCGCAACGAGGGCCTCGGGTTCACCATCCCCTACGACTACGAGGGCATCTCGCACGCCTACGAGCCGGACTACCTCGTGCGCCTGGTGACACCCGAGGGTGCGCCGGAGCGGACGCTGATCCTGGAGGTCAAGGGGTACGAGACCGACGAGGAGCGCGCCAAGCACACGGCGGCCCGGCGGTGGGTCTCGGCGGTGAACCACTGGGGCGGCGAGGGCGAGTGGGCGTTCCACGTCAACCGGGACCCGCGGATGCTGGGGCACGAGCTGGGGTCGCTGTTCGCGCCGGGCACGGCGCTGGTGGCGATGCCGGCGGACTGACCGCCGCGCCGAGGCGTGAGGGAGCTTACGTCGGGCAGTTCGCCTATGCGTCTCCGTCCGTCGGTCGGCCCAAGGTTTTCCGAAGCGCTGCCCGGACGGTCTCGTGGCTGACCCCGAACTCGGCCGCCAGCGAGCGCAGGCTCCTGATCCCGGCCAGGGCGCGGATGGCAGCCTCCTGCTCTGGGGTCAGCATGCGGGGCCGGCGAGACCCGATTGCCCTTCGGTTCCCGGCGGTGCTCGCCGACCGATAGGTCGACGGGGTGCAGGGGTGGGCGCGTAGCGTTCTCGCTACCGTCTGTTGACGCGTAGCGGCACGGTCCCGATGATGGCGGCAGGTCTGCCGAGATTGCCAAGGACCGGCCCGTGGCCGACCCGCCGCCCACTGACCGCAACCGCGAGCCGATCCAGTCGGTCCCTTTGGAGGGCCGGGACCGGCTCGGCACGCCCGTGCCCGCGCCTCTGACAAGCCTGGTGGGCCGCGAGCGTGAGGCGGCGTTGGCCGTGTCGCTGCTGCGCCGCGACGACGTCCGGCTGCTGACCCTCACCGGGCCCGGCGGCGTCGGCAAGACCCGCCTCGCGATCGAGGTCGCGGGCGACCTCGCCAAGGGGGCCGCCTTCGCCGACGGGGTCCGCTTCGTCCCCCTAGCGGCAGTCCCCGCCCCGGCGCTCGCGCCTGATGCCATCGCGCACGCGCTGGGGATCAACGAGGCCGGTGGGCACCGGGTTCGGGACGCCCTGGTCATGGCCCTGCGCGAGTTGGACACGTGTCTGGTGCTCGACAACTTCGAGCACCTGCTGGCCGCGGCCGACATCCTGCCCGACCTGCTCGCGGCGTGCCCGCGCCTGACGATCCTGGTGACGAGCCGGACCCTGTTGCGGGTGACGGGAGAGCACGCCCTCCCGGTGCCGCCGCTGGACGTCCCGAAATCACGGATGGCCGCGTCGCCGGCGGACGTGAGCCGAGCCCCGGCGGTGCGCCTCTTCGTGGAGCGTGCCACCGCGGTCGTCCCGTGCTTCGCCGTAACAGAGGCGACGGCGCCGGTGGTGGCCGACATCTGCCGCCGACTGGACGGTCTGCCGCTCGCTATCGAGTTGGTGGCCGCCCGCGTCAACTTCCTGCCGTTGGTGGCGCTGCGGGACCGGCTCGATCGGCGCATGCCGCTGCTTACCGGCGGCCCTCGCGACGCGCCCCGCCGCCACCAGACGATGCGCGACGCGATCGCCTGGAGCTACGACCTGCTCACCGAAGATGAGCAGGCGCTCTTCCGTTACCTGGCCGTCTTCGCGGGCGGCTTTACCCTCGAGGCCGCCGAGTTCGTTGTTGTCGCGGTGACCGTGGAGGCTAGGCATCCGCCGGATGGGTCGCAGGACCAGACGGCGCGTCCTGCGCCCCCCGTGTTCGACGGTCTCGCATCACTGGTGGACAGAAGCCTGGTTCGGCAGGAGCCCCGGGAGAGGGGGCCGCGCTTCTCGATGCTCGAGACGATCCGCGGGTTCGCCCTGGACCAGTTGGCCGTGAGCGAGGAAGACGACCTGGTCCGCGGCGCGCACGCGGAGTGGTGCCTGAGCCTTGCGAAGGGGAGCAACCTGGCGATCTTCCTGCCCGGCGGTGGGCAGGAACTGCGGCGCCTGGAGGACGAGCACGTCAACCTACGGACCGCCCTCGAGTGGCTGCATCGGCGGGGCGACGGCGACCGCGTGCTGCACTTGGCCGCCGCGCTCGGCCGGTTCTGGCACGGCCACGGCCACATCCGGGAGGGCCGCAAGTGGCTGGAGCGGGCCCTGGGTGGCGCCCAGGCCGGCCCGACCCTCCCCCGCGCGCAGGCGTTGGTCGAGTTAGGCCAACTCCTCTACGTCCAGGGCGAGCGGGCGCGAGGCGAGGATCTCCTGGACGAGAGCATCGCCCTCCTCCGCGGGCACGCCGACGCGATCACGGTCTGTGGCGCCCTCGTGTGGAAGGGCTGGATCGCGATCGAACGCGAGGACTTCGACCGGGCCGAGGGCCTGCTCGAAGCGGCCCTCGGCACGGCGGCGACCATCCCGGACCCCGCGGTCGCCGCCGCTGCGAAACGGAGGACGCTGGCCATACTCGGCGTGGTCGCGCATGGCCGGGGCGACCTGGAGACCGCCCGCGCGCGGTACGAAGAGGTGCTGCGCGCCTGCCGCGCGCACGGCGACGTCCTCGGCGTCATCCGCTCATTGCGGGACCTCGGCGACATCGCCCGGGACCGGAGCGACCACGCGGGCGCGGTCGGATACTACCGCGACTCCCTCGCGCTGCTGGGCGAACAGGGGGACCCGCGCGTCGTCGTCGACGCGTTGGACGGGTCGGCGCTGGCCGCGGCGGCCTGGGGACAGCCGGAACGGGCGGCGCTGCTGCTGGGCGCGGCGGAGGCCGCGCGGGAGCAGCTCGGGGTCGCGGTTGTCCTGCCGGCGGACCGCGCGGCGCGGGAGCGGGCGGTCGCGATGGTCCGCGCGGCGCTGGGAGAACCGGGGCTCCGGGCCGCCTGGTCGGCCGGGCGCGGGCATCCTCTGGCGACCGCAATCGCCGAGGTGCAGGCCATGGCGCTGCCCACGGCGGCCGGCGAGGAAACCGGCGACCACCACGGCGTGAGGTTGTCGCCCCGGGAGCAGGAGGTTCTCGGCCTCGTCGCGGCCGGCAAGGCCGACCGCGAGATCGCCGAGGCCCTCTACATCAGTGTGCGCACCGCCGAAGGCCACGTCGCCCGCCTCCTGGCCAAGCTCGGCGCCCCAACCCGCGCGGCTGCGGTGAGGACCGCCGTCGCCGCCGGACTCGCCGTCTCGTCCACCGACGCCCCACCCCGCGGATAGAGCGGCCACCGGATCGTGTGTTTCGGCACCTCCCTCCTGAGCGGGTACCCGTCCGCCTCCGGATCGCGTACCCGATCGCGTACCGGTACGTATAGCTTGCTCCCTCCGCCGGGCTTACTGTCGAGTCCGCAAACGAACTGCGGCCCGACCGTTGACCGGGGGAGGAGTGCTTGCCCGCCCTGCTCATCCGCCACAAGGTGACGGATTTCGACACCTGGCAGCGCGCGTTCGACGAGGACGGCAGGATCCGTCGTGCCAACGGTGCGCGGGGCGGGCGCGTCTTCCGCAGCGGCGCCGATCCCGACGAGCTCTGGATCCTGCTGGAGTGGGACGACCTCCGGCGTGCGCGCCTGTTCGCCCAGTCCGACGACCTGATCGACCTGCTGGTCCGCGCTGGGGTGACCGACCGCCCGGACTATTGGTACCTGGAGGAGACCGCCAGTCCACAAGCCTAGTTCGCCGCACGTCCACGCATCAGCCGTACCGACCGGAGGACCTTCATGGACGCCAACCGCTTCGACGCCATCGCAAAGCTCTTTGCCCAGCGCCGCCTCTCCCGTCGTGGGGCCTTGAAGGGGGCGGGCGCCGGTCTCGCCGCCGGCGCGGTCGCCACCACCGGCCTGTCACTCGCCGCCGCCCAGGATGCCACCCCGGCCACAGGGTCTGGCACGGGGGGCGAGTCACCCACGATGCTCTTCCTGCAGTCCTTCCAAGCCGGCAGCGTCGCCCCGGACGAAAGCGCCGCGGGCCGCTTCACGCTCTCGCTGGAGCACGGCCTTGGGCAAACGATCTACTTCTCGGACCGCCCGGACCGCATCGTGGGGGCGCTGCCCACGGATCAGTTCCTTGGGACGCTCGGGTTCCCCGCGGACAACCCGCCGAACGCCGCGCTCGTGGTCCAGCAGCCGGACGGGCGGACCGAGATCGCGGTGGTGGAACTCTTCGACCCGACCTTCGCCGCTGAAGGGCCGAACGTGACCTACAGTGTGCAGGTCCTGGAGGAGTGGGAGCGCACGCTGGACGTGGGACTCCAGACGACGCCGGCCGACCTCGGGGCGCTATCGACGGAGTTTGGCGCCGCCCACCTCTTCATCGACAGCTTCCTAGACTGCCCGGACCACGACATGATCTGCTACACCGACCCCAACCAGCACCCGTCGAACACCCAGGTAGGCGTGATCCCGAACGCCGACCACGATGGCTACTGCGTCCGAGCGCCACAGCTCTTCTGCGATCCCTGCAAGTCCCCGGACGCCGGCGGCACCTGGCAGGATGAGTGCAACCGCCGGTTCCCGGCGGAGTGCCAGGGGAACTGCCACGTCTGGCCCACCTGCACCTCGGTGTGGACCGAGTGCAGTGGCTGGGGCGTCTAAAGGCAAGCTGCCCTGACGAGCAGAGCATCGACACGGCCAGGGCGGCGATCCACCACCGAGGGGCGCCGCCCTCGTCTCATGTCGCCGCGCCCGACGATCCCAAGTCGTTGGGGCGTTCTTCTGCACCCACCCGTTGCAACCCAGATGCTTGGGGGGATCGCCGTTGCGACCTAATTCTCGCTGTGGAGCGGGCGACGAACGGGTGCCCGATATCGACGGCTGGCAGCGCATATGGGGCGACTGGCTGCCCTTCGCCCTAGGCAGAGGCAGCGACCCGCTCACCAACGAATCCTCGACCGTCCAGTACGGCGGCGTTCCTGACACGGACTCGCGTCGCCTTGATCACGATTGGAGAGTTCATGACGGAACTGCGCTTCTCTCGCCGTGGGGCGCTTGGATTCACCGGCGCAGGTATCGCCGTGGCCGTCGCTGGGGCCGGCGCGGGCCGCAACCGGGTGGAAGCCCGACAGGAAGCGGCGACACCGCAGGCCGCTTCCGGGCCGCCGTCCTGGGAGGAGATCGACGGGCAACTAAAGGCCGTCGCCCCGACCGTGGCCCTGCTCGCCGCTGAACTCGTCGAGGGCGCGATCGAGCCGGTCCACGCACTCAATCCGGATGAAACACTCCCGATTGGTAGCAGCTTCAAGCTCTGGATCCTCGGCGCCCTGGCCATGCAGGTCGAGGCCGGCGTGCTGGACTGGGAGCAGCCGGTCGAGATCGAGGATCGGTATCGGAGCGTGCCGGGCGGCGACCTGCGCTACGTCGAGGCCGGGACAACGTTTACCCTGCGCTACCTCGCCGAGCGGATGATCCAGAAGAGCGACAACACCGCCACCGACCACATGCTCTTCCTCGCCGGACGGGAGAACGTTGAAGCGGCGATGGCAGAGATGGGGCACAGCGATCCCGACCGCAACATTCCCCTCTTGTCCACCCGCGAGCTGTCGATGATGAAGTTCGCGTACCCAACAGAAAACATCGACGCCTACTTCGAGGCGCCGGTGGAGGAGCGCCGCCGGATTCTGGCCGAGGAAATCGAGGCGATCCCGTACGAGGCGTTGGCGGATCTCGACCAGACCGAGCCGCTGGAGATCGACCGCGTCGAGTGGTTCGCCACCCGCGAGGACCTTGCCCGAACGATGGCCTGGCACCACGCCACGGCCCAGAGCGAGGTGTTGCGGCCGGTTCGGGAGATCCTCTCCCTAGAGACGCCAATCCCGTTTGACGGTGAGATCTGGCCGTACGTCGGGTACAAGGGCGGCTCGGAGATGGGCGTG
>CADCWG010000127.1 GCA_902806335.1 uncultured Thermomicrobiales bacterium
GTCGCCGTGAGCGGCGCCACCATCGGCCGCAGCGTGGGGGTCGCCGCGACCTCCGCCATCGCCGGCGCCGGCTCGCCCGCCCGCGCCGCCTCGGCCTCGGTCAGGGCCTTGGCCACCGCGGCGGCGACCGCCTCGTCGATCCGCGTTTGGACCTTGGCCTCGCGCTCGGCGGCGGTCTCCTCCTCGGCGGCCTCCTTGACGTCGCTCTTGGTCGAGAGCGGCTGGCTCATCTTGGAGCCGTCGCGGTAGAGGGCCATCGCCTTGATGCCGTGCTTCCAGCTCTCCATGTAGGCGTCGGTGATGTCGGCCACCGTCGCCTCGTGGGGCATGTTGATCGTCTTCGAGATCGCCCCCGAGAGGAAGCTCTGCGCCGCGGCCATCATCCGGACGTGCCCCATCGCGTGGATGTAGCGCGTCCCCTTCTTGCCGCACTTGTTGGCGCAGTCGAAGACCGGCAGGTGCTCCGGCTTCAGCCCCGGCGCCCCCTCGACCGTCATCGTGCCGCAGATGTGCTCGTTGGCGTCGGCGATCTGGGCCCGCGAGAAGCCGAGCGCCGCGAGCAGGTCGAAGCCGGGCTTGCTCGCCCGCTCCATCGAGATGCCGACCCGCGCCAGCGCGGCCTCTCCCAGCGTCCAGGCGTTGAACGCGAACGCCAGCTCGAAGACGCCCGGCAGCGCCGCCTCGATCCTGGCCAGGTCCTCGGCCGAGAAGCCCCGCTCGGCCAGGCTGTGGCGGTTGATGTGCGGCGCGCCCTCCAGCGAGAGCGTGCCGAGCACGTAGGTCAGGATCGCCTTGCGCTCGGCGACCCCGTAGCCGAGGTTCTTCAGCGCCGGGTCGAGGCTCTGGTTGGCGATCTTGAAGTAGCCGCCGCCGGCCAGCTTCTTGAACTTGACCAGCGCGAAGTCGGGCTCGACCCCGGTCGTGTCGCAGTCCATCAGCAGGCCGATGGTGCCCGTCGGCGCGAGCAGCGTCGTCTGCGCGTTCCGGTAGCCGTGGAGCTCGCCGCCCGCCAGCGCCCGGTCCCAGGCCGCCCGCGCCGCCCGCAGCAGGTCCGGCGGCGTCAGGTCGGGGTCGATCGCCATCGGCAGGACCGAGAGGCCCTCGTACTCCTCCGCCGGCGCCGCGTGGGCCGCCCGCCGGTGGTTGCGGATCACCCGCAGCATGTGCCGCTCGTTGGTCGGGTACTCCGGGAAGGGACCGAGGTGCGACGCCAGCTCGGCCGAGGCCGCGTAGCTCTCGCCGGTCATGATCGCGGTCACCGCGCCGGTGTAGGCCCGCGCCGCGTCGGAGTCGTAGGGCATCCCGAGCAGCATCAGCACGGTGCCGATGTTGGCGTAGCCCAGCCCCAGCGTCCGGTAGTCGAACGACTGCCGCGCGATCGCCTCGCTCGGGAACTGCGCCATCAGCACGCTGATCTCGAGCACCACCGTCCACAGCCGCGTCGCGTGCCGCAGCCCCTCGACGTCGAAGGCGCCCGTCTCCGCGTCCAGGAACCGGATCAGGTTCAGGCTGGCCAGGTTGCAAGCGGTGTCGTCGAGGAACAGGTACTCGGAGCACGGGTTGGAGGCGTTGATCCGCCCGCCCTCGGGGCAGGTGTGCCACTCGTTGATCGTGGTGTCGAACTGCACGCCCGGGTCGGCGCAGGCCCAGGCCGCCTCCGCGATCCGCTCCCAGACCGCGCGCGCCCGCACGGTCTTCGCGACCTTGCCGTCGGTGCGCCGGATCAGGTCCCAGTCGCCGTCGCGCTCGACGGCGTCGACGAAGGCGTTCGGCACCCGCACCGAGTTGTTCGAGTTCTGCCCCGAGACGGTGGCGTAGGCCTCGCCGTTGTAGTCGCTCGGGTAGCCGGCCGCGATCAGCGCCGCGACCTTCTTCTCCTCCTCGGCCTTCCAGGAGATGAACGCCTCGATGTCGGGGTGGTCGAGGTCGAGCACGACCATCTTCGCGGCCCGGCGCGTGGTGCCGCCGCTCTTGATCGCCCCCGCCGCCCGGTCGCCGACCTTGAGGAAGCTCATCAGACCCGAACTGGTGCCGCCGCCCGAGAGCGGCTCGCCCTCGCCGCGGATCGCCGAGAAGTTCGAGCCGGTGCCGGAGCCGTACTTGAAGATCCGCGCCTCGCGGACCCACAGGTCCATCAGCCCGCCGGCGTTGACGAGGTCGTCGCCGACGCCCTGGATGAAGCAGGCGTGGGGCGTCGGCCGGGTGTAGGCGTCGGCGCTCTGCTTGACCGCGCCGTCGACCGGATCGACGAAGTAGTGCCCCTGCGCCGGCCCGGTGATCCCGTAGGCCCAGTTCAGACCCGTGTTGAACCACTGCGGTGAGTTCGGCGCGGCCATCTGGTGGACGAGCATGTAGCACAGCTCGTCGTAGAAGGCCTGGGCGTCCTCGGCCGAGGCGAAGTAGCCGTGGCTCTCGCCCCAGAAGCGCCAGCACCCGGCCAGGCGGTGGATCACCTGCTTGGCCGACCGCTCCGGCCCCAGCACCGGCCGCCCGGCCCCGTCCACGGTCGGCCGCCCGTCAGCGTCGACCTGCGGCACCCCCGCCTTGCGGAAGTACTTCGAGACCATGATGTCGGCCGCGACCTGCGACCAGCCGGCCGGGATCTCGGCGTCCTTCATCTCGAAGACGACCGAGCCATCGGGGTTGGTGATCCGCGACGTCCGCCGCGCCCACGCCACCGATGCGAACGGGTCCTCCCCCGCCCGCGTGAAGCGCCGCGGGATCGTCATCCCCCCCGATCGGGCCGTCGCGCCCGCGGTGCCGGGCACCGTGCCGGTGTCGAACTCGTCTGGCATCCTCGTTCCCCCACCGCGCGTCCGCCGGCCTGGCGGCCGACCTGTCCCCCGACCCGTCGGGCCGGTCCCCCTGCTCCCCGCGACCCGCACCCGCGGTCGCCGGTTCCCCGCTCGCCGGGCCGTCCGTCCCCGGCCCCCTCCCGCGTCCTCCTCCGATCCCCACCATGCCCGCGGCACGCCGCGGGCGGGGAGCGATGACGAGGCGACCGGCGCGGGCCGCGGTCGCTGGCCTGGGCGTCGTGGCGGGTCGTCGGGCCCGATCGACGCACGATGGCGAACGCCCGTTCGCCGCCAGATGAGGTAGATGCAGGAACTGTATCCACCCCACCTGTGGTGGTGTTCCACATCTAGTATACCACCCGTAGGATCAGGCACAAGATGTGCCACAGGGGCAACGGCACGGTGTCGCCGCCGCCGCCCCCTCCGAGAGGTGTACGTACACATGGTAGCACGCCCGTTCCCCTGGCGGGAGGTTCCTTGGCCGGAACCGACCGGCCTCCGTCCCCGATGGCCACGCGCATCAACCCCAGCGGGCGCGGCCGCCCTCGGGGTGTGGGCGATGGGGCGTGGGGGACGCCGCCGACCGCGTCGCGTCCCTATTCCAGCAGGACGTCGGGCACCACGCCGGCAGCCGCCCTCGCCGGGGCGACGCTGGCGATGGACGCGACCGGCGTGGGCCGCCCGGTCATCGACATGCTCCGGGCTGCGCCGCGGCGGGCCGGGGTTGCCGTCCTCCTGCCCCCTGTGACGATCACCGGGGGGACCGACGTGACCGACCACGGCAGGGCGACGGGCGTGCCCAAGGGGGACCCGGTGAGCACGCGCCAGGTGCTGCTCCAGGACGGCCGGCCGCGGATCGCCGAGGGGATGCCGGGCGCGGCCCAGCCGCAGCGGGAGCTGCTGGCCTTCCGGGCGAAGATCACCACCGCCGGGAACGACACCTACGGCGCGTGGGCCACCACGACGCCCTGGTCCTGGCCACGGCGATCGGGTGCTGGGAAGGCGTGCCGCGACCGGCCTCAGCTGGCGGCGTGGTGAGGCGGCCGCGCCCCGCCTCGACCGGGTCGAACCGCCCCGACCAGGCCCCCCTCGGTGTTGCCGACCTGGAGGAAGTGTTCGCCGCCGCCGCCGCGAGGCCCCGCGACCCACACGCCCCAACCCCCGAACCTATGCAAAGCTGACATCCCATGAGGTAACTGGCCGCTATTCGCCCCATGGACGCGACCGCTTGTTCCTGTGGCGAATCACGGGGCTATAGTGGCGAATGGTTGAGTGCATTAACACTCGTTAGCCGGAATGGGGGACGATCCGTGCCCAGCGAACCGGTGCCCATCGCCCCCGCGCCCAGGGTGCCCGATGGTCCACCCGAGCCCGGGATTACCCTCCTGCGGGAGCCCTGGTCCCTGCTCCCTGCGCTGCCGGTGTCGTCCACGCCGCTGATCGGGCGCGAGCGGGAGGTGGACGCGGTCCTCTCCCTCCTGCGGCGCGGCGATGCCCGGCCGGTGACGCTGACCGGCCCCGGCGGGGTGGGCAAGACGCGCCTTGCCATGCAGGTCGCCGCCGACCTCGCCCCGGAGTTCGCGGACGGTGCCGTCTTCGTGGCCCTCGCCGCGGTGCGGGACCCGGCGCTTGTCGTTCCCGCCATCGCCCAGGAGCTTGGGGTGCGCGCGGCCGATGGGCGACCGCTCGTCGCCCACCTCAAGGCGTTTCTGGCGTCGCGCCACACGCTGCTGGTGCTCGACAACTTCGAGCAGGTCGTGGAGGCCGCCCTCGTGGTCGCCGACCTGGCGGCGACCCTCCCGTCCCTCTCGCTCCTGATGACCAGCCGCGAGAGGCTGCGCCTCTCGAACGAACACGCGTACCCGGTCCCGCCGCTCGCGCTCCCGGCGGCACGGGAGCCGGCCACCCTCGCGCGGGTCGCCGAGACGGCGGCCGTCCGCCTCTTCGTCGAGCGTGCCCAGGCGGCACAGCCCGACTTCGCCTTGAGCACTGCCAACGTCCGGGAGGTGGCCGCCATCTGCCAGCGGCTCGACGGGCTGCCGCTGGCCCTCGAGCTCGCCGCCACGCGCGTCGGGATCCTGCCCCCGGCGGCGTTGCTGGCCCGTCTGGCGCAGCGGTTGCCGCTGCTCACCGGCGGGGCGCGCGACCGCCCGGCTCGGCAGAAAACGATGCGCGGGGCCATCGCCTGGAGCGACGAGCTGCTGCTGCCGTGGGAGCAGCGCCTCTTTCGCGCCCTTGCGGTCTTCGCCGATGGCTTCACGCTTGGGGCGGCGGCGGCGGTCGTGCCCGACCCGGGGACCGACCTGCTCGACGGGATCTTCTCGCTCGCGGACAAGGGCCTGCTCCAGCCCCTGTCGGGTTCCGCGTCGGAGCCGCGCTTCGGGATGCTGGAGACGATCCGGGAGTACGGCCGCGAGCGGATGGCGGCGAGCGGCGAGGCGGCGGACGTTGGCGCCGCGCACGCCGCCTACTTCCTCCGCCTCGCCACCGAGGCGCGGGAGCAGATCGAGGGTCCGGGCCGGCTGTCGGCGCACGATCGGATCCGGAACGAGGCGGAGAACCTGCGGGCGGCGCTGAACTGGACGCTCGTCACCGGGGATGCCGAAACGGCTCAGCGGTTGGCGAGCGAGATGGCGCGCTTCTGGGTCAATCTCGGCGACATCCCGGAGGGCCGCGCCCGGCTGGAGCGGGCGCTGGCGCTGACCGGACCGACCTCGCCGCCCACCCGCGTCGGAGCGCTGTACTGGGCGGCGGTGTTCGCCAATCTTCAGCACGACCCGGCGCGGGCCACAGAGCTGGGCGAGGAGGCGCTGCGGCTGGCGCGGGAGTGCGGCTTCCCACTGGGCGAGGGGCTGGCCCTGATCCAGATCGGGGACGCGGCGGAGGCGGACGACCCCGACCGCGCGGAGGCGTTGGTGGAGGAGGCGTTGGCACTGCTCCACCGGCTCGACGAGCCGGTTTGGGAAGGGATGGCGCTGCGGCGCCTGGGGGAAACGGCCGCCCGCCGGGGCGACCGGGACGGAGCCGTCGCCTGGAACGAGGCCGCCTTCGCGATCTGGCGACGGCTGGACCACCCCTGGGGCATCCCGGACGCGCTGCGGAGCCTTGCCGACGACGCGCTGGCCCGGGGCGACCTGGACACCGCTCGGGTCCGCTACCAGGCGAGCCTGGTGCGGTGGCGCGACCTGCGGGAGCGGCTGCACATGAGCGGCTGCGTCGCGGGGCTGGCGCGGGTGGCCCTGGCCACCGATCAGCCCGAGGCGGCGGCGCGCCTCTTCGGGGTGGTCGGCGCGCTCGACGCCGCGATGGGCTACGCCCCCCCGCGCGACCTGCGCGCGGCGATCGCGGCGGCGACGAGCGCAACGCGGACGGCGGTCGGGGAGGCGGCGTTCGACGCGGCGTGGGCCGCGGGCAGCGCGCTCTCCCTGGAGCAGGCGGTC
>CADCWG010000128.1 GCA_902806335.1 uncultured Thermomicrobiales bacterium
TGCACCCACCGGGCGTCGACCCCGGCGTCACCGACGACGAGCGCCGCACCATCGCCGAGATGATGGCCAAGGGCACCTTTGCCATCCTCCTCCTCGCCACCCCCGACCTCGACGGCTCCTTCGAGCGCCTGCAGGCCAGCGGCGCCGAGGTCGTCCAGGAGCCGATCGAGCAGCCGTACGGCGTCCGCGACTGCGCCGTCCGCGACCCCGCGGGCAACCTCATCCGCATCCAGGAGCTGCGCCGCGCCGACCGGCGATCGTCGACCTAACCGGACCGTACCGACCGTACCGACCGGGTCGACGTGACCCGGGACGTCAGGAGTGACCATGATCGACGCGTCCGCCCAGGGGATCAAGACCGTGCTCCATCCCGTGTCCGACCTGGCGAAGGCCAAGGCGGTGTACACCGCCCTGCTCGGCGTCGCGCCGCAGACCGACTCCCCCTACTACGTCGGCTTCGAGGCGGCGGGCCAGCACATCGGGCTGGTGCCGGGCGGCGGGACGCGGGGAACGGCCTCGCCGGTGGCCTACTGGCACGTGGCCGACATCGAGGCCAAGCTGGCCGAGGTGACGGCCGCGGGGGCCACCGTGAAGGAGCCCGCGCACGACGTCGGCGGCGGCCGCCTGGTCGCCACCGTCACCGACCCCGATGGCAATGTCCTCGGGCTGCTTCAGGACCGATGAGCGCCGACCCGCGATCCCGGGCGCAGCGCCGTCGCGACACCGAGCACCGGCTGACCCACGACGTCGACGTCTGGGTGGCCAGCGCCTCGGCGGACGGCGCGCCGCACCTGGTGCCGCTGTCCTTCGACTGGGACGGCGAGGCGCTGCTGCTGGCGACACCGACGGACAGCCCGACCGGCCGGAACCTGGCCGCCACCCGGACCGTTCGGCTGGGGCTGGGTCACACCCGCGACGCGTCCATGATCGAGGGCGACGTCGAGGTCCTTGAGACCCACGCGCTGCCGCGGGATCAGGGTGACCGGTTCGCCGCGCGCAGCGGCTTCGACCCGCGCGCGCTGGCCACGCCGTACCGCTGGTTCCGCGTCACCCCGCGCCGCATTCAGGCCTGGCGCGAGGTGAACGAGATGGCCGGCCGCGACCTGATGCGCGACGGCCGCTGGCTGATCGACGACCGGACGCACGGCGTGTCCGATGGGGCGACGGACCAGGGATGACGGGGGTGGCGGCTCGCTGGCATGAGGGTCGCCGCCACCGGATCTCGCGGGGGAGAACGCACGGGATGGCAGAGAAGTCCACCAGGAGCACGAGCGCGACCGACGAGACGTCCGAAGGGTTCACGGCCGAGGAACGGGCCGCGATGAAGGAGCGTGCCAAGGAAGTGAAGGCGGCCCCGCGCCGCGGTTCGCGCGCGAACCCGGCGGACGCGGAGAGCGCCGTGCTCGCGAAGATCGCCGAGATGCCGGGACCGGACCGCGCCCTGGGCGAGCGGCTCCACGCGATCGTCAGGGCCAGCGCGCCATCCCTCTCGCCCAAACTCTGGTACGGGATGCCCGCCTATGCCAGGGACGGCAAGGTCGTCTGCTACTTCCAGTCCGCGGACAAGTTCAACGCGCGGTACGCGACGTTCGGCTTCAACGACACGGCGAACCTCGACGAAGGCAGCATGTGGCCGACCTCCTTCGCGCTCACGGAGCTGTCCGACGACGACGCGGCAAGGATCGGCGCGCTCGTGAAGAAGGCGGTGGGCTGAGGTCCGAGCGCACCGCCCAGCCGCGCCCTGGGCGGGACCGCCGGTCGGGACGAAGAGTTCCCGGGTCACGAGCACGCGCACCGGCGTGCGCCGATCGAGCCGCCAGCCGCTCGCTGGCAGGTGCCCGCTAGTGCCCCCTGTCTTCGCCGCGTTCCGGACGACGGCGCACGGTCAGCCATTGCCACCGTTGGCCAGTCGGCGACGGTGGACTTGGCGCGGAACACGAATGGATGCCGCGTCAATCCCGCGTCGCGGGTCCGCGTTAGACACAGACTGTCGAGGGACGCGAGTGCCGGCAAGACCGCGCGAACCGGGCAGTCCCGCCTGAGCCGTTAGCCGACCCAGCGGTTGGAGCTGCGGGGCAGGTCCTCGGCTGGCCGGTCCGAGAGGCTCCGCATCGGCGCGGGGAGCGCGTCCATCTCGATCATCGCGCGACGGACCTGGCTCCGCGTCTCCCCGCGCCGCGTCCGGGCGCGGCGCGGGGGGGACGAGCCGCCCGATCGGCAACTGATGCGCAACGGTCGCTGGACGATCTGAAGACCCAGCCCGGCACGCCGCGTGGCCCAGGTCGAGAAGTTCCACCTGGCCACCCCCGACCTCGACGGCGCCTTCGAGCGGCTGCGGGGCGGCGGCGCCGACGTCGTCCAGGAGCCGGCCGAGCAGCGATACGGAGTCCGGGACCGCGCCGTTCGCGATCAGGCGGGCAACCTCGCTCGCATTTAGAGGCCGTGCCGCGCCGCGTGGCGGTCGCGAGACGCGGGGTGTCGGCGACGAGAGGGGCATGCATGACCACCCTTGACCGGCTGCTCGGAACCTGGGAATTCGCGATGCGTCACTCGACCATGTCCGAACCGGTCACCGGTCGGCAGCGGTACGAGCGGGTGCTGGGCGGGGCGTTCGTGCTCCAGCACTGGACGTACGACCACCCCGACTTCCCGGACGCTATGGCGCTGCTATCGGATCACCGGTACCACTACTTCGACGTCCGCGGGATCACCCGAGTCTTCGAACTCGAGGTCGACGACGCCGGATGGTCGATGATCCGCCTTGACGCGGACTTCTCACAGCGCTACACGGCACGGTTCCGGGGGCCGGACGTCCTAGAGTCGACCGGGGAGATGTCCCACGACACCGGCGTGACCTGGCAGCCCGACTTCACCATGACCCACCGGCGCGTCGCGGAACAAGCCGATGGCGACCGCGAAGGCGGCCTCGCCGTTCAGAGCCAAACAGAGTTTTGAGCCGAACAGACAGGAGACCTGATGAGCATGGCCACGCGGACGGACACGCCGTTGACAGCGCTGCCCGTTGCGGACCGCCACGATCTGATCCGCGTGCAGGGCGCGCGCGAGAACAACCTCAAGGACGTCAGCGTCGAGATCCCGAAGCGCCGGCTGACGGTGTTCACCGGCGTCTCCGGCTCGGGCAAGAGCTCGCTCGTGTTCGGCACGATCGCCGCGGAGTCGCAGCGGCTGATCAACGAGACCTACAGCGCCTTCGTGCAGGGCTTCATGCCGACGCTGGCGCGACCCGACGTCGACGTGCTCGAGGGGCTAACCACGGCGATCATCGTCGACCAGGAGCGGATGGGCGCCAACGTCCGCTCCACCGTCGGCACCGCCACCGACGCCAACGCCATGCTGCGGATCGTCTTCAGCCGGCTCGGCGAGCCAAGCGCCGGGCCGTCGTTCCACTACAGCTTCAACGTGCCCGCCGGCGCCTGCCCGCGCTGCGAGGGCATGGGCAGCGTCACCGACATCGACCTGACCCAGCTGTACGACGACCGCAAGTCGCTCCGCGGGGGGGCGCTCACGATCCCCGGCTACAGCATGGACGGCTGGTTCGGCCGCATCTTCAGCGGCTGCGGCTTCTTCGACCCGGACAAGCCGATCCGCGAGTTCACCGAGGACGAGCTACACGACCTGCTCCATAAGGAGCCGACCAAGATCAAGATCGACGGCATCAACCTGACGTACGAGGGTCTGATCCCGAAGATCCAGAAGTCGATGCTGTCCAAGGACGTCGACGCGCTGCAGCCGCACATCCGCGCCTTCGTGGAGCGGGCGATGACGTTCTCCGCCTGCCCCGATTGCGGCGGCACCCGGCTGAACGAGGCGGCTCGCTCCTCGCGCATCGGCGGGATCAGCATCGCCGACGCCTGCGCGATGCAGATCAGCGACCTGGCCGGATGGGTCCGTGGCCTCGACGCGCCGGCGGTGGCGCCGCTGCTCGCCACCCTGGGGCAGACCCTCGACTCGTTCGTCGAGATCGGGCTGGGCTACCTCTCGCTCGACCGGCCGTCGGGCACGCTCTCGGGCGGCGAGGCGCAGCGCACCAAGATGGTCCGCCACCTCGGCTCCTCGCTCACCGACGTCACCTACGTCTTCGACGAGCCCACCATCGGCCTCCACCCGCACGACATCCAGCGGATGAACGATCTGCTAGTGCGGCTGCGCGACAAGGGCAACACGGTGCTCGTCGTCGAGCACAAGCCGGAGGCGATCGCGATCGCCGACCACGTCGTCGACCTCGGCCCCGGCGCCGGCACCGCCGGCGGTCGGGTCGTGTTCGAGGGCACCGTCGAAGGGCTGCGGGCCAGCGGCACCCTCACCGGGCGCCACCTCGACGACCGGGCGTCGCTCAAGCCGGCAGCCCGCACGCCCACGGGAACGCTCGAGATCCGCGGCGCCACCTCCCACAACCTGCGGTCGGTCGACGTCGACATCCCCCTCGGCGTGCTGTGCGTGGTCACCGGCGTGGCGGGCTCCGGCAAGAGTTCGCTGATCCACGGCTCCGTCCCCGCCTCGGAGGGTGTGGTCTCGGTCGACCAGGCGCCCATCCGCGGCTCGCGACGCAGCAACCCGGCGACGTACACCGGGCTGCTTGACCCGATCCGCAAGGCGTTCGCGACGAAGAACGGCGTCAAGCCGGCCCTCTTCAGCGCCAACTCCGCCGGCGCCTGCCCCACCTGCAACGGGGCGGGCGTCATCTACACCGACCTGGCGCTGATGGCCGGCGTCGCGACCGTCTGCGAGGAGTGCGGTGGCAAGCGGTTCCAGGCCGAGGTGCTCACCTACCTGCTGGGCGGCAAGGACATCAGCGAGGTGCTCGCGATGTCGGTGACCGAGGCGACGGAGTTCTTCGCGGCCGGCCCGGCGAGGACCCCGGCGGCCCACGCGATCCTCTCCCGGATGGCCGACGTGGGACTCGGCTACCTCTCCCTCGGCCAGCCGCTGACCACCCTCTCCGGCGGCGAGCGGCAGCGACTCAAGCTCGCCACCCACATGGGCGACAAGGGCGGGGTCTACGTGCTCGACGAGCCGACCACCGGCCTCCACCTCGCCGACGTCGCGCAGTTGCTCGGCCTGCTCGACCGGCTCGTCGACTCCGGCAAGTCGGTCATCGTGATCGAGCACCACCAGGCGGTCATGGCGCACGCCGACTGGATCATCGACCTCGGCCCCGGGGCCGGCCACGACGGCGGCCGGATCGTCTTCGAGGGCCCGCCCGCCGACCTCGTCGCCGCCCGCTCCACCCTCACGGGCGAGCACCTCGCGGCCTACGTCGGCACCTGATCGTCCGCTTACCGGCAGAGACGGGAGTAGGTGGCCCGCCCGCGAACCACCGTGTCTTCGACCATCGGGTGGGTCATCTCGATCGTCCACTCGCCGATCAGCGCCTGGAACGGCTCCAGCTTCGCCCTGGGGTCGGCCTTGTCCATACTGCATCCCCTTCGTTCGCGTTTTCGAGGGATATTGCCCTGTCGCTACCCGCGATCGGCGGCCCGCTCGTAGATCAGCACGAGCACGCCGTCGCCGACGACCTTCGACTCCTTCAGCCTCAGGTTGCGTCGCTCGGGCTTCTCCTCGAAGGCCTTCTTGCCCGTCCCGAGGATCACCGGGAAGACCATCAGGTTGATCTGGTCGACGAGGTCGCTCTCGATCAGCTCCTGCACCAGCCGGTGGCTCCCCGGCACTTGCAGCTCGCCGTCGAACTCCTCCTTCAGCTTGCGCACCTGGGCCGTCGCGTCGCCGCTGTCGAGGACCGTCGTGTTGTTCCACTCCGGGTCCTTGAGCGTCGTCGAGACGACGAACTTCGGCATCGCGTTGAACTTGTCGGCGAACTCGCCCTCGCGCTTCGGCCAGGCGCCGGCGAAGCTCTCATAGGTTCGCAGCCCTATCAGCAGGGCGTCGGCCTGCCGCGTCTCGTCCAGCTTGAACTGATTCCCGTCGTCTCCGCGGTCGAACTCGAAGGTCCAACCCGGGTACTTGAATCCCGGCTCGCCCCCCGGCGCCTCCATGACGCCGTCGAGCGATACGAACTCCGTCACCACGATCCGTGCTGCCATCAGTCGATCTCCTTTACTCCAACTCGTCGCTTACAGACTCCTGCTGACTCCCGAGCATCTCCATTCGCCTGGAAGGAGAAGGCGGGGCACTCTACGCCCTCTGCAACCAAGGCCCTCTCCATGCCCACGGGCACCTTAGCCGGGTCGTTCTTGCGAAGGCCGGCGG
>CADCWG010000129.1 GCA_902806335.1 uncultured Thermomicrobiales bacterium
CGCACGCGCTCGCGGTCGACTACCTGGCGGGGCTGGGGGCACGGCCGGTTGGGCGCCGGCCGGACCCGGCGGCGATGGCCGCCGCGCTCGACGGGCCGCTGCCGGCGACGGGCTGCGACCCGGGCGACGCGGTCGCCGAGTGGCTGGGCCGCGCCGAGCCGGGGATCGTGGCCTCCGGCGGGCCGCGCTTCTTCGGCTTCGTCAACGGCGGGGCGACCCCGGCGGCGCTCGCCGGCGACTGGCTGGCGTCGGCGATCGACCAGAACCTGGTGGCCTGGGCCTCGAGCCCGGCCGGCTCCCAGACCGAGCAGACCGTGCTGCGCTGGCTGAAGGAGCTGTTCGACCTGCCATCGGGGTGGGCCGGAACGGTGACCAGCGGCGCGACGATGGCGAACCTGGTCGGCCTCGCCGCCGCGCGGCAGTGGGCGGGCGCCCGCCTCGGCTTCGACCCGGCGCGGGACGGCCTCGGTGGCCGTCCCCCCATCCCCGTGATCGCCGGCGAGACGATGCACGCCAGCGCCGCCAAGGCCCTCGCCACGCTCGGCCTGGGGCGGGGTGCCGTGCGCCGGGTGCCGG
The DNA here is from genome assembly GCA_902806335.1 of uncultured Thermomicrobiales bacterium. Lineage (GTDB taxonomy): Bacteria > Chloroflexota > Chloroflexia > Thermomicrobiales > UBA6265 > CADCWG01. Next base: position 577 of record CADCWG010000129.1, read on the forward strand.
CACCCGGCGGGTCGGTCGACGTCGCGGCGCTGGCGGCGGCCCTCGCGGAGGTCGACGGCCCGGCGATCGTCCTCGCCGGCGCGGGCGAGGTCAACACCGGCGCGTTCGACGACCTGGAGGCGGTCGCCGACGCCTGCGCGGCCCACCCCGGCGGGGCCTGGCTCCACGTCGACGGGGCGTTCGGGCTCTTCGCCCGGGCCTCGCCCCGGCTGGCCCACCTCGCGCGGGGCATCGAGCGGGCCGATTCGGTCGCCGCCGACGGCCACAAGTGGCTCAACGTGCCCTACGACGGTGGGTTCGCCTTTGTCCGCGACGGCGACGCGCTGCGGTCGGCCTTCGTGGCAGCCGGCGCCTACCTGGCGCCGGAGCCGGGAGCGGGCTGGGACCCGAGCAGCCACGGGCTCGAGATGTCCCGCCGCTTCCGCGCGCTCGCGGCCTGGTGCGCGCTGCGGGCCGACGGCCGGGCGGGGTACAGGGCGCTGGTCGAGCGCTGCGTCGACCACGCCGCGTCGTTCGCCGCCTGGGTGACGACCGCCCCCGGCCTGGAGCTGCTCGCGCCGGCGCCGCTGATCGTGGTCTGCTTCCGCTACGCCCCGCCGGGGTTCGACGCCGCGGCCACCGACGCGCTCAATAGGGCGGCGGTCACGGCGCTCCAGGCCGACGGGCGGGTCTTCGTCACGGGCACGGTCTGGGACGGCAAAGCCGCCGTCCGCGCCGCCTTCGACAACTGGTCGACCGGCCCCGCCGACGTGGCCGTCCTCCGGGCCGCGGTCGCCGACGTCGGGGACAAGCTCCTGGCCGCGCCGGAGCGATGACCGGTGCGCGGCCACCGCGTCGCGCCCGCACCGACCGAGACGCCGCGCACAGCACGTGTCACGCACCGTCGAGGGCCCCGATCGGGGCCCTCGACGTGTCCGCCCGTCCCGAGCAACCTCTACCCGACCGTGGCGCCGGGAGGCGACGCCGGACCCGGGCGGGTCGGATCGCCTACCGGGCGGCGATGCCGTGGAGGAGCGTGTCGGTGACCGAGGCGGCGATGGCCTCGGGCGGCAGCGTCGCGGGGCGACCCATCTCGGCGCTCTTCAGGCAGCCGAGCAGCATCCCGAAGAAGTAGACCGTCGCCTGGTCGACGTCAGTCCCCGGGCGCAGCTCACCGCGCCCCGCCGCCTGGGCGAGGACCGGCCGGACGAGGTCGGAGGGCAGGCAGATCTGGGCCTTGATCGCGTCGCGCCTGGCGGGCGGCACGTGCTCGTGGAGCTCGGCCATCAGGCGCCCGAAGTCGGCCTGGACCGAGACGAGCACGTAGCGGGCGGTCCCCTCCAGCTGCGCGCGGATGGTGTCACCCTCGGCGAGGGACGCGGCGATGCCTTCCCGGACCCGCTCCATCTCCCGGAGCACGACCTGACCGAAGAGGTCCCCCTTGTCGCGGAAGTGGTAGTAGAGGGCGGCCTTGGTCATGCCGGCGGCGTCGGCCACCTGCTGCATCGAGACCTCGGCGAAGCCCTGGGCGGTGAAGAGGCGGCGGGCCTCGGTGAGGACCCGCTCCCGTCCCTCGCCGCGCTCGGCGCGGACACCGGTGGCCGCGCCACTGGTCGTTCCCGAGGCCGCCCCCGCGGGCGTGCCGTTGCCGGTGGTGGAGCCGGTTCGCCTGCCGGCGGCGGTCCCCGCGATCGCGGCGCGCATGTCGTTCCCCTGCTGCTGGCCGCTCCCGGCGCCGTTGCCGTCGGAGCGCTGCGGCCCCCCGATTGGAGGCGCTCTGGTGGTGCCGGGTCACCTCGGCGACCCGGCCCGCCCCCAGTCTAGCCCGGTCCAACTCCGGGGGGTTGACAACCCGCGGGGCGCCCGGTACTCTCTACTTACTGACCGGTAAGTAAGTGGATCGGAGGGGGCGGTGCGAATTGGCGCCAGTATACTTACCGGACGGTCGGTTAGTCAAGCGGCGCCGCCAGCGCCCCCAGCTGGCGCTCCCCGGACCGGCACCCCCGTGCTCGGGCCCCGTCCTCGGCGGGATCGCCCGTCGGCTCGCGCCGCCCGCTCGCGCCTCCCTGCCCTGGCCCGCCCGCTCCCTGGCATGGGCCGGACAGCCGGCGGCGAGCGGGCGAATCCCGTCCGGCGTGTCACGCGTCGGTGGTCAGGTCCGTCTATCACTCAGTAGGTAGGTAGGCCGAACGACGCCGTCGAGATTCGGTACATCTGCCGATGCCGCGGGCACCGTCGCCCTTCATGATGGTGATACCCCCAACGACGCGGGTCGGACGTGCCGGAGACCGGAGACGGTCTCGGTGGCCACAACGTGCCATGCGCGGCTCGGCGCCGTGCCGGTGGGCGGTCGGCTGCCCACGCCGGCCACGCCGGCGGGCCGACCGCCGGATCACGCGTGACAGACGGACCGCGGCGCGCGGCCAATCGAGCAGCGACGGCCCGGGTGCGGGCCGCGAAGGTGCAGACGATGACTTCGACATCCCGTCCTCTTGCCCAGGCCCAGCCGCGTCCCCCCCGGGAGCGCCCGGTGGCCGAGAGCCGGCTCGCCCGCTGGGGGCGCCTGGCCGTCCGCCGCCGTCGCGCCGTCCTCGGCGGCTGGGTCGTCGGCCTCGCCGTCCTCGGCGCCGTCGTCGCCGGGTTCGGTGGGCAGCTCGCCAACGAGTTCAAGATCCCCGGCGTCGATTCCCAGCGGGCCTACGACCTCCTCGCCGCGCGCTTCCCCAGCCAGTCCGGCGACACCGCCCAGGTCGTCGTCCGCGCCGACGCCGGCGTCGCCGATCCGGCCGTGCGCGCCCGGGTCGATGCCCTCCTCGCCGAGGTCGCCGCGCTGCCCCAGGTCACCGGCGTCGTCTCGCCCTACGACAACCCCGCCGCCGTCTCGGCCGACGGCCGGATCGCCTACGCGACGGTCCAGTACGGCGTCCCGGCGAGCGATCTCCCGCTCGCCGAGATCGAGACCCTGACCGGCCTGATCGACCGGGCCGGCGGGAACGGGCTGACCGTCGAGGCCGGCGGCCAGGTGGTCGCCCAGGGCGAGTTCGTCCCCCCCGGCGAGTCGACCCTGATCGCCATCGCGGCGGCGGTGGTCGTGCTCCTGATCGCCTTCGGCTCGCTCGTCGCGATGGGGCTGCCGATCCTGACCGCCCTGATCGGTCTCGGCGCCGGCTTCGCCGGGGTCTTCCTCTCGGCGCGATTCCTCGACATCGCCGACTTCACGCCCGCGATCGCGTCGATGATCGGCCTCGGCGTCGGCATCGACTACGCCCTCTTCGTCGTCACCCGCTACCGGGAGGGCCTGGCAGAGGGGCTCTCGGTCGAGGCCGCCGTCGGCCGCGCGGTCGACACCGCCGGCCGGGCGGTGATCTTCGCCGGCGGCGTGGTCGTGATCGCCCTGCTCGGCCTCTTCGCGGTCGGGATCCCCTTCGTGGCCGCCTTCGGCGCCGCCAGCGCGATCGTCGTCGCCTTCAGCGTCCTCGTCGCGGTCACGCTCCTGCCGGCGCTGCTGGGCTTCGCCGGGACCGGGATCGACCGCCTGCGGGTCCCCGGGCTGCGGCGGCTCGCCGGCGGTGGCCAGCCGGTCGGCGGCCGGCTGGCCCGGCGGATCCAGGCTCGGCCGCTCGGCTACGCGATCTCGGCCGCGGCGCTGCTGCTGCTGCTCGCCGCGCCGCTGCTCGACATCCAGCTCGGCTTCGCCGACAACGGCAGCAACCCGACGAGCTTCCACACCCGTCGCGCCTACGATCTGCTCAGCGAGGGCTTCGGCCCCGGCTTCAACGGGCCGCTGGTCGTCGCCGTCGAGCAGGAGGGGGGTGGCGCCCTCGACCAGGCCGCGCTCGGCGGCCTCACCGAGGCGCTGCGCGGGGCCGAGGGCATCGCCTCCGTCTCCCCGGCGACGCTCAACCAGGCCGGCGACACGGCGGTGATCAGCGTCATCCCGACCACCTCGCCCCAGGACACGGCGACCGAGGCGACGATCCGGCGCCTGCGCGACGACGTGATCGACGGCGCGACGGCCGGCACCGGCCTCGCGGCCTACGTCGGCGGCGCGACGGCGACCTTCATCGACCTTGGCGACAAGACCGGGGAGCGGACCCCGCTCTTCTTCGCGATCGTGGTCGGGCTGTCGTTCCTGCTGCTGGCGGCGGTCTTCCGCTCGGTGGTGATCGCCCTCAAGGCCGCGCTGATGAACCTGCTCTCGATCGGCGCCGCCTACGGCGTGATCGTGGCGGTCTTCCAGTGGGGCTGGGGCGCCTCCCTCCTCGGCGTCGAGGAGACCGCGCCGATCGCGCCCTTCCTGCCGATGTTCCTCTTCTCGATCCTGTTCGGCCTCTCGATGGACTACGAGGTCTTCCTGCTGAGCCGGATCCGCGAGTTCTACGTCCGCGGCCGCGCCACCCACGACGCCGTCGCCGACGGCCTCTCGGCGACCGCCCGGGTGATCACCGCCGCCGCCGCGATCATGGTGGTGGTGTTCCTCTCCTTCGTCTTCACCGACGACCAGATCTCCAAGCAGTTCGGGCTCGGCCTCGCGGTCGCCGTGCTGGTCGACGCCACCGTCGTCCGCCTGATCCTGGTCCCGGCCACGATGGAGCTGCTCGGCGAGTGGAACTGGTGGTTCCCGTCCTGGCTCGACCGGCTGGTGCCGCGCCTGAACATCGAGGGCGGGTCCCACGCTCCGGAGCCGCTCCCGGCCGGCAGCCCCGGCGACTAGGCAGCCCGCGGTCGCCGGCCAGCCGTCGTGTCACGCTCCGATGTCCGGTCCCGTCACAGGTCTAGGCAGCCAGGGGAGGTGCCCCCGCGGGATTCAGCAGTTCTACCGATTCGCCCGACACTATCGCCCGTCATGATGGTGATGCCCCAGTGAGGTGGGACCAGACCGGGGTGGCGGCCGGCGATCGAGGCCGCCACCCCGGGACCCCCGCGGCCCCGACGCGCCGGTCGAGGCCGCGGGCGGGACGGACCACGGACACCGAGCCGGCGGGGCGACCGCCGGACCACAGAGGACGGCTCGGCCGCGGCGCGCGGCCGACGCCACAGCACCGGCCCAGACCCGGGCCACGAGGGAACCGGCGATGACACCGACACCGACTCCGACCTCCCGACTCGGCGGCCGCGTGACCGAGTCCAACGCGAAGTGGTGGACGCTGATCGCGGCCTGCTTCGCGCTCTTCATGGCGATCCTCGACAACCTGGTCGTCAACGTCGCCCTGCCCACGATCTCCCGCGAGCTCGAGGCCTCGACGACCCAGCTCCAGTGGATCGTCTCGGCCTACACCCTCGTCTTCGCCTCGCTCCAGATCACCGGGGGCGGCCTCGGTGACCGGCTCGGCCGCCGGCGCTGGTTCCTGATCGGCATCGCCGTCTTCACCGGCACCTCGCTGGTCGCCGCCTTCGCCCAGAGCATCGAGGTCCTGATCGCGATGCGGGCCCTGCAGGGGGTCGGCGCGGCGCTGATCATGCCGCTCTCGCTCTCCTTGATCTCCGAGGCCTTCCCGCCGGAGGAGCGCGGCCGCGCGCTCGGCATCTGGTCGGCGATCTCGGTCTCCGGCCTGGCGCTCGGCCCGGTCGTCGGCGGCCTGCTCGTCGAGTACGCCAGCTGGAACTGGATCTTCCTGATCAACGTGCCGATCGGGATCGGCGCCTTCCTG
>CADCWG010000130.1 GCA_902806335.1 uncultured Thermomicrobiales bacterium
TCGTGGCGGGGCGGGGCGACGGGACGGCGGTCGGGCGGCCGCCGGACGGCGACCCGCCGGCCGGCGGGTCGCCGTCCTCGGCGAACTGGGCGCCGTAGCCGAGCGCGTTGAGGGCGCGGCCGATCGCCTTGGTCTCGGCCTTCTCGATGAAGTCGCCGAAGTCGCCGACGGTCTCGCTGCCGTAGCCGGTAGCCTTGCCGCCGGAGGGGAGGGCGACGGTGGCCTTGAAGATCGCGGAGGTCTCGTCGACGCGGACGAGCTCGGTCATGAGCTCGGCGTCGGGGTGCTCGCGGCGCAGCCAGAGGAGGCGCCACTTGACGTCGAGGTAGTCCTGCCCGCCGCCACCCCGACCGCGGAGCTGGCGCATGTAGGGGGTGGGGTCAAAGGGGGGGCGCCCAGGAGGGCTATCCTCGCGGAGGACGCCGCCGTCGTCGGCGCCGCCGAGCCCCGCGGTGGGATCGTCGCCGTCCCGGTCGTCGCCGTCGGTGGGTGGGCGGCCGCGGCCGCGGTCGTCGTCCATGGGCCCCTCCGTGCCGCCGTGGGGGCGCCCGCGTGGGCGGTCGGACGGCGTGGCGGAGTATACCGGAGGCCGCCGTGGGACTGGCTCCCGTTCGCGGCCCGACGGGTGACGGCGGAGGCGGATCGTCCCGGTTGTCACGGCCGGAGCACCGGGCTACCGCCCCCGGGACGCACCCCACGCTGGGGCGGCCGACGCGCGATCCGGTTGGTCGCCGGGGCGTCGCCCGGCGGGACCGCTGCCGACCTGGTGCCTGAGCCTCTGACCCGAGGGCGTGCCCTGGGCGGTCCTGGCCGTCGGCGCCGGCGCACACCATCCCTAAACCGAGGTCTACGGCGTGAGGACCAGACGGGGTGGGCCGCGATCGGCCCCGGCGTTCGACCGATGGCCGTGCCCGACGACGGCGACGGTGGGGCCGTCCGCGGCATCGCCTGGCGGGTGGCCTCCTGACCCGGAGCTTCACCCGACGACCGTGGTTATCCGACCCTCCCGGGCGGCGGCCGACCGCCTACGGTGTCGCCCGCGGCGGGGCGGTCGCGGGATCAGTCCGAGTGATGCGTGGCGTGCCAGTTCCGATCGGCGCGCTTCGGGATGTACCGGCCGCCGGGGAGGTCGTCCTCGGTGCGGATCGTCCAGGTTAGCAGCTCTTCGACCAGCTCCAGCCGCACCTCACGGCAGGCGGGGTCGGCGAACCGATCGGTCAGCTCCGCCGGGTCGCGCTCCAGGTCGTAGAGCTCGCCGTGGCCCATCATGTCGTAGAGCAGCTTCCAGTTCCCCTTGCGCACCATCTTCAGGTTGCCGCTCTGGGTGACGGAATTCAGCTCGTCGAAGGTCGGCCCGTCCTTGGCGAAGTGCAGGGGCGGGTCGTCGTCCTCCGCGTAGTGCATCCCGCCGAAGCCGAGTTCGGCGTAGACGCTGCGGAACTCCTCCCGTGGGTAGTCCTGTCCGGTCAGCATCGGCCAGAGGCTCCGCCCCTGCACGCCGTAGGGGATCGGCGCCCCCATCGCCTCACAGAGCGTGGGCATCAGGTCCACCAGCGAGACGAAGTCGTCACGGACGACACCGCCCACGACGCCCGGCCCGGCGACGACGAACGGGACCCGCACCAGGCACTCGGGCAGGCCGACCCCCTTGCGCTGGAGCCCGAAGTCGCCCACGTAGTCGCCGTGGTCGGACACGAAGATGAGGAGGGTGTTCTCCAGCAGCCCACGCGCCGCGAGGTGGTCGACGAACCGCCGGATCTGGTCGTCGATCAGGCGGAGCATCCCGCAGTAGTTGGCGCGGTAGCGACGCCAGTGCTCGTCGTAGCCGGGACGCTTGCGCTCGATCAGGCGCCGCTCCCAGCGCCACTTGCCGCCCTTCGCCTCGGCCGCCTCCGGTCCGGCGATCCGCTCGGGCATCGCCTCCTCGGGGAACAGGCTGAAGTACGGCTCGGGGACCTGGTAGGGGGAATGGGGCTCCGGGAAGCTCAGCCAGAGGAAGAAGGGTCGCTGGTCGAGCCGGTCGACGCAGTCGATCGCGTCGCGCACGATGCGGTAGGGCAGCTGGCACTCGAGGGGAAAGGGGGTCGGCTCGGGGTGGACGCCGTGGTCAAGGCGATCCAGCCACCGGTCCATCTCCCGTTCCTTGGGCATCTGGGTCGAGCCCCATGCGCCGATGTGCCAGTAGACGGACGCGACGTCGAAGTCGTCCGGCTTGAGGTAGGTGTGGTTCTTACCCGCTAGGTTGACCGAGTACCCACGGCTGCGCAGGGTGTCGACCAGGTCGGCGGGGCCGAACACATTGCCGGTCCCACCGTTCTCCCGGACCCGCGTGGCCTTCGGAAAGCGCCCGGTGAGCAGGCTCGTGCGCGCCGGGGCGCAGGTCGGCATGGGGGTGTAGGCCCGGTCGAAGCGCGCGCCGCCGGTGCCGAGCGCGTCGACGAACGGCATGGTGTCGAGGGGGAACCCCGCGGCCCGCGTGAAATCGGCCCGCTGCTGATCGGTCATGATCAGCACGATGTTCAGCGCGTCCTTGTTCTCCGCGTGCCAGTCCTTGGTCTCCCTGCTCATTCGATACCCCGTCCTCTCTGCAAACCGTCGACCGGACCCACCGGCCGAGACCGCGGCGGGCCCGTCAGTCGGCCGAGGTGCATCACCCCTTGATCCCGCTCCGGAAGACGTCCTCGATGGATCGGCAGCCTAGGACCGGCTCCTCCCACAGACGGCGGCCGGTAAGCATTGACCACGGATCACGTAACGCTGGCGTCGCCACGTGTCGAGCGCCTCCCTTGTCCTCCGCGACGCCGTATCCTTTGGCCCGATCATCTCTCCCCGCGTCTCCGACAGCCCGACGCTTTGTTAAGCACCGGGCTCCCGCCGGAGCGGCGCAGCGAGCAGTGCGACAGGGACGAACGGGGCCATGGCCAGCGAGCGACACGTCTGCTGCGGACCGGCGGTGACCACCGACCGCCGCGGTGGTGACCGCGCCGAGGCGAGGCGGGCGGTGGCGGACACGAGGCGGCCGCCCGCGAGGGCGATGATTGACCTGCCGGGGGGCGCGTTCCTGATGGGCGCCGACGGCGACGAGGGGTTCCCCGCCGACGGCGAGGGTCCCGTCAGAACCGTGCGCCTCGCCCCCTTCGCCGTCGACCGGTACGCGGTCACCAACGCCCAGTTCGCGACGTTCGTCAAGGCCACCGGGCACCGGACCGACGCCGAACGCTTCGGCTCGTCGTTCGTCTTCTACCAGTTCGTCCCGCCCGAGGTCGCCCCGACGGTGGCCGAGCGGGTGGACGGGGCCCCGTGGTGGTGGGTGGTGCGCGGGGCCTGCTGGAAGGCACCGGAGGGGCCGGGGTCGTCCGTCGCCCGCCGCCAGAACCACCCGGTGGTGCACGTCTCGTGGTTCGACGCGCGGGCCTACTGCGACTGGGCGGGGACGCGCCTCCCGACCGAGGCGGAGTGGGAGTTCGCCGCCCGCGGTGGCCTCGAGCGGCGGCGCTACCCGTGGGGCGACGAGCTCACCCCGCGCGGCCAGCACCGCTGCAACATCTGGCAGGGCGACTTTCCGGTGCGGAACAGCGCCCAGGACGGGCACGCGGGCACGGCCCCCGTGTCGGCCTTCCGCCCCAACGGGTACGGGCTGTACAACACCTCCGGGAATGTCTGGGAGTGGTGCGCCGACTGGTTCAGCCCCGACTTCCACACCGACGGCCCGACGGACGACCCGACGGGCCCGCCCGCGGGCGAGGCGAAGGTGATCCGCGGCGGCTCGTACCTGTGCCACGCGTCGTACTGCAACCGGTATCGGGTGGCGGCCCGCACCGCCAACACGCCGGAGAGCTCGACCGGGCACACCGGGTTCCGCTGCGCCCGCGACCGCTGACCCCGGCCCCTCCGACCGGAGCGCCGCGCTTGCCACCTTGGTACCTGATCGTGGCCAGATACCGGCGCACCGGGGCCGATGGCCCGCGGCGTCTCCCGCACGGGACGGGGCGCGCTGGGCCGCCCGGTCGGGTCGGGCTCGCCCCTCCCTGGGTGACGGTGGCCCGGCGCGGCCCTATCGGTCCTACCGGCACTGCCGGCCCTACCCTCTGGGACCGGTCGGGGCGTCCGTGGCCTCGGCGTCCGGGCCCCCAGCGCAGGCGGCGGTGATCGCCTCGGCGGTGACGGCGCGGTGGGAGGCGGACCAGACCGCGCGCCCGCCCCGGAGCACCAGCGCCTGCGGCGACTCGTGCTTGACGCCCGTCCGCGCCTCGATCGCCTTCGAGAGCACCTTCTGGCGGCGGACGTCGACCAGCGGCACCTCGCCGCCGAGGCGGGACACCCGCCGGTAGGCCGCGGCGCTGGTCGAGCAGCCGGGGTCGTGGAGGAAGAGCAGGGTCGGGCCGGCGCGCTCCGGCGCCAGCAACTCGTCGAGCGCGTCGAGGTCGGCGACGGGGACGAAGCGGGTCTCGCCGTCGACGCCCCGCGCCGCGCCGCGGAGACTCATCGCGCGCACCCCCCAGACCAGGACGCCGACCGCCAGAACAACCAATCCTGTCTCCATGGACGTCACTCCTCTATGGTCCCGCCGACCGTCCCGCCCGGACCGTCACTCCTCCGCGTAGGCGCGGAGTCCGGCCGGGTCGAGCAGCCGGACCCGGCGGGGGTCGACGGCGACGAGGCGCTCGGCGCGGAAGCGACCGAGCAGCTGGCTGACCGTCTCCCGGTAGGTGCCGAGCCGCTCGGCGAGCTCCTGGTGGCTGTAGCCGACGACCGTGCCGTAGGCGTCGGCCTCGGCCAGCAGCAGCGCCGCGAGGCGCGACGGCAGGCCGCGGAAGGCGAGCGCCTCGAGCTCGGCCTCGCGCTGCTGGAGCCGCTCGCCGAGCTCGGCGAGCAGCCGGAGTCCGACCTCGGGGTTGCGGCGGATCAGGGCCTGCAGGTCGGCACGGCCGAGGACGCAGAGCAGACAGTCTTCGGCGGCCTCGGCGAAGCAGCCGTACATGCGCTGCCCGGCAAGCCCCATCTCCCCGAAGATGGTGTGGGCGCCGAGCGTGGCGACGACCAGCTTCCGGCCCTCGGCGCCGAGCCGGTAGAGGTTGACCCGCCCCTTCTTGAGGACGAAGACGACCTCGCCGGGGTCGTCGGGGGTATAGAAGACGCGCCCCCGCTCCCAGGTGACCATCGTCGTGCTCTCGGCGAGCCACTGTCGCTCGGACGGCGAGAGGGAGGCGAAGACGTCGGCCTCCCGCAGGTAGCCGAGCTTGGTGGCCACGTCGTCGGCGGCGAGCGGCGCCAGCGGGCGCGGCCCACGGCGCGCGGCACGCCCACCGGGGCGCACGCGCTCGACGAGCGTCTGGGGGAACCGCGCCACGGGGTTGGCGGCCATCGCACCTCTCCTCCGACCGCCCGGTCGGCGCTCGTCGCCGCGTCGACCACGGCACGCCAACGTCCGGGCACGCCTCACCCTACCACGCGCCACCGCTCGGGCTCGCCGCGCGGACGGACCGGATCGCGCCGGTCGGGGGTGGTGCGGCGGGGCAGGAGGCGCCCCATGCCGTCGCCCACGTCGTCGACGGACGCCGCGCTCAGACGGAGGCGACGGTCGGACTCGGGCCAGCGAGGGGAGCGGACGGTCCGGGGCCGAGGTAGGGGGCGAGGCGCGCCTCCATCTCCGGCGGGGTGAGGACGCGGTAGTCGACCGAGCGGACGACGCCGGCCGCGTCGACGACCAGGCTGGTCGGCATGTTCCGCACCGCGTAGGCCGTGGCCACCGACCGCTGGGCGTCGAGGAGCAGCGGGTAGCGGATCGACCAGTTCTCGGCGAAGACCTGCGCGTCGGCGGCCGGCTCGCCGACGTTGACGCCGACGACCGCGACCCGGTCGCCGTGGCGGTCGGCCAGCCGCTGCATCGCGGGCATCTCGCCGATGCAGAAGAAGCACCAGGTCGCCCAGAAGTTGAGCAGCACCGGCCGGCCGCGGAGGTCGGAGAGGAGGACAGGCGCCCCGTCGATGCCCCGGAGCAGGAAGTCCGGGGCGAGCAGGCCAACCTCGGGTCCGGTCGCCAGCGCCGCCAGCGCCGGGTCGGCGGGCACCGCCTGGGCGACCGGCCCGAATCCCGGCCCGGCGCCGTCCTCCGGCCCGCGGCGGGTCAGGCCGAACGAGGCGGCGACGATCAGGGCGGCCAGCAGGAGACCGGCCCCCTGCGCCCG
>CADCWG010000131.1 GCA_902806335.1 uncultured Thermomicrobiales bacterium
GGGTGCCAAGCCCAGGGGCTCGCTGCGGGCGGCCCGGCGGGCACCCGGTAGATCACGCGGCCGGGCTCGCGGGCCTGGGCGGACGCCGCGGCGAGCATGCACAGCAGGGTCGCCAGACGCGTCATGGCTCGGGGGGCCTGCCTGGACACCGGAGAGCTTAGCCGCTCGGGGCCGCCGGGAGGCGCCGCGGCGTCCGAGCCGATGGGCGGACCAGGCCCAGGGGGAGCGGCCGGCCGCACCGGCGCGGCAGGGCATCCCGAAGGGACCGGCCCGGGAGGGCTCCGGGCGGACCCCTGCTCGAGGTTGGGAGAGTCGCCCGGCGGCTCGCGATCGATCGGCGGAGGAGCGCGGTCCCTCGCGGGGGGACGAGCGACGGCCTACCCCGCATCCCGGCGGGGGCGGACGATCCGAACGTCCCGGCGGCGGGCGTGGCCAATCCGAACGGACCGGCGATCGGCGTCCTCGGCAGGGAGACCAGCGCCCCGGTCGCTTCGACGAGCGGCGCTCCGAGCCGTTCCGGGCGGGTGGCGGCGCGGACCGGGACCGTCGGTCCGGTGAGGCGCTGCTGGCGGCTGGAAAACAGGCGCCTGGTCGGCGCGCGAAGGGTCGAGGCCGAGGCGATTCGGCAGAGGCGTCGCGGCGCCCGGGCACCGTCGACCGGCGGGAAGCACCGTCGCGTCGACCCGATTCCGCCACGCCCGTCAGGTATCGCGACCGTCGAGACGACGACGCACGCGACGGGCGCGGCCGGGACCGGCGCGGCTCGGACGCTGGCCCTGGGACGGCGCCCTTCGATCGCCGCCCGAGACCCGGGCGGTCGAAGGAGCTGCGGGAGCGGCCTGAACGGGGGGCACGGCGGGGCGGGCGCGGCGACGACCCCGGATCAACTCAGCGGCGTCCGTTCCCACGGGCCGGCCGGCCGGACCCCATGGGGCGTCGGGTCCCTCGACGGGCGGCACCCCCGCGTCAGCCCGGCGGCCGCGGCGAGCCACCTCGGGACAACGAGCAGGGCGCTGAGCGAGGGCAGTCATCGTCGCACCCGCCGCGACGCCCCGAACGGTCGGATCGCGCACGCCGCCGGACCGGTGGGCGACGCCCATCGGAGTGACCTTCGGGCCGCTGGGCCCGGCCGAGGGTGGGCGCTGTGGCGACGGGAACGAGCGGACGCGGAGTGGCGGCGATGGCTGGTGACGGGAACGGGCAGCGGGGGAGCAGTGCGCCGGTGGGAGACGGCGCCGACGGCGAGGAGCACGACCACCGACGGGTGATCGCCATCGACGGGCCGGCGGCGGCGGGGAAGTCCACAGTGGCGCGGGCGCTGGCCGACGAACTCGGCGCGACGCTGTTTGACACGGGAACGCTCTACCGGGCGGTGACGCTGGCGGCACTGCGGGCGGGCGTGGACGCGGGGGACGGCGACTCGCTGGCCGACCTCGCCGACGAGCGACATATCGAAGTGGCACCACCATCGTCCGCCGACGGCCGGCTCTACGACGTGCGCCTCGACGGCGAGGACGTGACCTGGGCGATCCGCGAGCCGGGCGTCGAGGCCAGCGTGTCCCGCGTGGCCGCCCATCCCGAGGTCCGGACGGCGCTCCTGCCGGTCCAGCGGCGGATCGCCGACGACCGCCTGGTGGTGATGGTCGGCCGCGATATCGGGACGACGGTCGTGCCCGACGCTGGGGTGAAGGTGTTCCTGCTCGCCAGCGTCGAGGAGCGGGCGCGACGCCGGCACCGGGAGCTCGTCGAGCGCGATCCCGACCAGGCGCCGGACTTCGAGCGCGTGCTGGGCGATCTGCGCGAGCGGGACGGGATCGACGCCGGCCGCGCCTCCTCCCCGCTCCGCGCGGGCGCCGATGCCACCCTGATCGACACCGACGACCGTCCCGCCGACGAGGTCGTCGCGGCGATCACCGAGGTCGTCAAGCGGCGCTGGGCCGCCCTCGGGGTTGCCGACCCGGTTCTCCCGTCGGTGTCGGCGCCGCCGACGGTAGAGGTCAGCCCCGGCGGCGACCGGGCCGGCCGATGACCGGGTCACCGTTGGGCACCCAGGAGCCAGAACGGGGGACCAGGGCGGGAGCGTCCACCGACTTCGGCGACCTCTCCCGGGGGACGCTCCGCGGACGGCCATTCCGCGTCACGCGGGCGGCGGTGGTCGCCCTGCTGCGGGCGGTGGTCGGGCTGCGGATTGAGGGCCTGGAACGCGTGCCGCCGACCGGGGGACTGCTGGTGATCTGCAACCACCTCCACAACGCCGACCCCATCCTCCTCGCCGCATCCTTCCCCCGCCCGCTCCACTTCATGGCGAAGAAGGAACTGTTCGCGATCCCGGTCGTGGGGCCGATCATCCGGGGCGTCGGCGCGTTCCCCGTTGACCGTGGTCGCGCCGACCGGTGGGCGCTGCGACGCGCCGAGGCGACCCTCGCGCAGGGCATCGCGGTGGCGATGTTCCCGGAGGGGACTCGCTCGACGACCGGGGCACTCCAGGTCGCCCACCCCGGCGCGGCGCTCCTCGCCTTACGGTCCGGGGTGCCGGTGATCGCGATGGGAATCACCGGGACCGAACGCTTGCCCGGGAACGGCCGCAAGGGTGTTGGCCGACGGAGAGCGCGCTGGGCCCGCGGCACGCGGGTCCGGTTCGGCGAGCCGTTCAGCGTTCCTCGCGAGGTCGACGGCCGGCGGCTGACCGCCGACGACGCGATCGCCCGGATGATGACTGAGCTGGCGGCGGTGCTCCCTCCCGCCTACCGTGGGGTCTATGGGGACGACTAGGAACTAGCGGCTCTGTATATGATCGATCTCTAAACGATATGTTGTCCCACGCGCAACGGCGCGGCGCGTTGGTGTACCACACACTTCTAGCCACGCGGGCCTGTGCGGGTCCAAGGTGTCCTGTCCAAACGACGACCCGGACGCGATCCGTCTGTCCAGAGGCAGTTTCGGAGCGCCGGCGGCCGGATCCGCCACGGGCCGACCGCGCGGCTCCGCGACGTAGGCTGCTTCGCCCGGCTTCGCACCGGCCGGCGCAGCCAGTTGCCTGCGGGGGCACGGCATGCCATGCCCCTCCCGACGAGTTGCGGTCGACACGCCACCAGGTGACTACCCGGACCGCCTATCAGTCGTCGCTCTCGTGCGCCGCGAGCGCGCGGTCGACCTCCGGCTCCGCTTCGGCCTCGAGGCGGGCCATCCGCTGCCGGCGGGTCAGCCGCCGGCTCCGCGGCTCGACCGACTCCTGATCCCCCCAGACCAGCTCGTGGGTGGCGATCCGGACCGTGTCGCCGTCCTCGACCCCTTGCCGGCGCAGCTCCGCCGCGATCCCGCTCGTATCCAGGGTCTTCTGGAAACGCTCGACCGCGTCGTCGTTAGCGAAGTTGGTCATCTTTGCGAACCGCTCGATGCCGATCCCCGTCACCACGAACTCGTGCGGCACCGGGCGCAGCACCTCCCAGGCCCGCTCGTCGATGTTGCCAATGGTGTACCGCCGCGTCTCCTGGGGCTTCTGGGGCGCCTCGGCGGCCTGGAGCGCCACCTCCCGAAGGGCAGCCGCGACCGCGTCCATCAGCGGGGGAACGCCCTGACCGGTCGCGGCGGAGACCTCGAACACCTCGAACCCGCGCCGGGTGATCTCCGCCGTGAGGCGGGGAAGGTTGTCGCGGGCCTCGACGAGGTCGACCTTATTCAGTGCCACGAGCATCGGCTTGCTCGGCAGGTCGGGGTCGAAGAGATCGAGCTCGGCATTGATCGTCGCGAAGTCCTCGATCGGGTCGCGACCCTCCAGTCCCCCGGCGGCATCAAGGACGTGCACCAGCACCTTCGTCCGCGTCACGTGCCGGAGGAACTCGTGCCCGAGGCCGTGCCCCTCAGCGGCACCCTCGATCAGCCCCGGGATGTCGGCCATCACGAACGCCTGGCCGCCCTTGCCGCCCACCTCGACGACGCCGAGGTTCGGCTCCAGCGTCGTGAACGGGTAGTCGGCAACCTTCGGCCGGGCCGCCGAGGAGGCCGCGAGCAGGGTCGACTTGCCCGCGTTCGGCAGCCCGACCAACCCGACGTCGGCGATCATCCGCAGTTCGAGCCGGAGCCACCGCTCCTCACCCGGCTCGCCGAGCTCGGCCAGCCGCGGCGTCTGGCGGGTCGCACTCTTGAAGTGGGTGTTCCCCAACCCGCCACGCCCGCCCTTCGCGACAACTACCTCCTCGTCCGGCTCCGTGAGGTCGGCCAGGATCTCGCCCGTGGCGTCGTCCCAGACGACGGTGCCGGGAGCGACATCCACGGTCCTGGAGTCCCCGTTCTTGCCGTGGCGGTTCCGCTTGCCGCCGGCCTGGCCGTTGTCGGCCTTGAAGTGGGCCACGTACTTGAACGGGAGCAGGCTGGAGACGTTCGACCGCACGCGGAGCAGGACGTCACCGCCCCGCCCGCCGTCACCGCCGTCTGGTCCGCCCATCGGGACGTACTTCTCGCGGCGGAACGACATCGAGCCATTGCCGCCATCGCCGGCCTTGACATTGATCTTCGCGCGATCGACGAGCACTGCGACGTCTCCTTCGTCAGGGATCTGGGCACGCCTCGCCGCGGGTGAGGCGTGCTTGTCTCCCCCAAGGATAATGGGTCACCGATGGGGTCGGCCCAACGGACGGCTCTCCACGGAGCCATCTTGATAGAGACACTCCTCCCGCGACGGAGCGCTGGGCTTCGTCTTCGCCGTGAGGGGACGACCCGATCACCCCTGACGGCGGCGACCGGGCAGACGGAAGGGGTGGACGGTCGCGACGCCGCCCACCCCTTCTCAGGACCGGTCCCGTTGCCCGCGGTCGGGGTTAGTCGAGATAGTCCTTCAGCTTCTTGGCGCGGCTCGGATGGCGGAGCTTGCGCAGCGCCTTCGCCTCGATCTGGCGGATCCGCTCCCGGGTGACCCCGAACTCCTTGCCGACCTCCTCGAGCGTCCGCGCCCGGCCATCTTCGAGGCCGAACCGCATCTCGAGGACGCGGCGCTCCCGCTCCGAGAGCGTCTCCAGCACGCCCTCCATCTGCTCCTTGAGCATCTGCCGCGACGCGGCGTCCGCCGGGGCGAGGGCCTTGTGGTCCTCGATGAAGTCACCGAGGTTGCTGTCCTCTTCCTCGCCGATCGGCATCTCGAGCGAGACCGGCTCCTGGGAGATCTTGATGATCTCCCGCACCCGCTCGGGCGGGAGCTCCATCTCGGCGCCGATCTCTTCGGACGTCGGCTCCCGGCCGAGCTCCTGCTGCAGCCGGCGCGAGGTCCGGATCAGCCGGTTGATCGTCTCGACCATGTGGACGGGGATCCGGATCGTCCGCGCTTGGTCGGCGATCGCGCGGGTGATCGCCTGCCGGATCCACCAGGTCGCGTAGGTGCTGAACTTGTAGCCCTTGTGGTGCTGGAACTTCTCGACCGCCCGGATCAGGCCGAGGTTGCCCTCCTGGATCAGATCGAGCATCGACATGCCACGGCCGACGTACTTCTTGGCCACCGAGACGACCAGCCGCAGGTTGGCCTCGGTCAGGGCGACCTTCGCCCCGGCGCCGGAGACGACCATGTCGTCCCACCGGCGCTGGAGGCGCGCCGCCTGGTCGCGGTAGATCTGGTCGATCTCGGCGTCGTCCGGCCAGGTGTCGGCCGACCGGATCCGGGACTGGATCGGCGCCGGCAGCAGGTCCCACTCGACCGTGCGGACCCGCAGCGTCTCCTCGAGCTCGTCCAGCGCCAGCCCGTGGAGGGCGCCGACCGCCTTCGCGGCCGCCTCCGGCACCTGGGTCATGGGAAGCACGCGCTTGAGGCAGACCTGCTTCGGCGGGAGCGTCTCCTCCGGGTTGATGGCGCTGTAGAGGTCGCGCACGACCGGCCAACCTTCCCGGAACGAGTGGTAGATGGCCCGGCCGAGCACGTCCGCGGTCGGGGCCTCGCCGTAGTCGTCGCGGAGGCTCGCCCGCTTCGCGGAGAGGTACTCGCCGCGCTCCATCGCCATCGCGAGATCGACCTCGCGGGTCCCGGTCAGCAGCGGAACGCGCCCGATCTCGCGCAGGTACATCCGGACCGGGTCGTCGAGACTGATCCCCCCGATGTCGTAGTTGACCGTCTGCAGGTCGAGGGGCTCGGGGTCGGCGGCGTCCATCTCGGCGTCGTCGACCGGGACCGGGGTGCTGCTGCTGCTGAGGACGGTGTTGAGCTCGGCGAGGCGCTGATTGAGCGCGTCCATCGCTTCGGAGCCGTCCGACGCCGGGAGGGACTCGAGCAGCGCGTCGAGCGCGATCCCTCCGTCGGCCTGGTCGTCCCGCTGCTGGACCAGTTCGTCGCTGTCTCGCATCGCCGGGTCCCCCTCGAAGTCCCTGTCCTGTTCCCTGTCGGTGGCCGCCTGGTCGCAGGTCCGTCGCCCCCGGTCGCTCCCCGCGGGGCCCTTGCCACGCGCGGCGCCTCGCGCGCTTGCCCCTTCCACCCCCCACGAGGGGGTCGGAACCTCGGAGTCCGGATGGTTCGGCTGCTGCGGGTCTGGGGCCACTGTGGTGCGCTCCGCTGTTGGCTCGTACTAACTGCGTCCGTCTCCCGTCGATGGCCCGCGGGGGCTCGGCACTGAGCCACGTGCATCCGGCCTGATGTCGGCACGGTCAACGGCGGTAGACGCGGTCGGCGGCGACCGAGATTCGAGAGGGGGTAGGCGGGGTACGCTACTACGCTCCGGAGACGGTCGCAAGCGGGGTCTCACGCGTCGTCCGGGGCGGCGCCGGGACCTCCGGCAGCAGGTCGGCGGCGAGCAGATCGGCGTAGGTCTCCCGTCGGCGGATCAGCCGGGCCTGGCCACCGTTGACCAGCACCGCCGCCGGCCGGCGAGCGAGGTTGTAGTTGCTGGACATCGAGAGCGTGTACGCCCCCGCCGCCGGAATCGCGAGGAGGTCGCCACCGACCAGGGCCGGCAGCGGCGCATCGCGAACCAGGACGTCGCCGGACTCGCAGTACTTACCGGCCACCGTGACCGGCAGCACCGGCCCGTCCTCGGCGCGGTTGGCGAGCGCCACCGCATACCCCGCGTCGTAGAGCGCGGGTCGGATGTTGTCGGCCATGCCCCCGTCGACCATCGCGTAGCGCCGGACGCCCGGGATCTCCTTTGTCGCCCCGACTCGGTAGAGCGCCACGCCCGCCGGCCCGATGATCGCCCTCCCCGGCTCCACGACCAGCTCAGGGAGGGGCAGGCCGTACCGCGCGCAGCCCGCTCGCAGCGCGTCCGCCGCGACCGCGCCCCATGTCGCGGGGTCCGCGTCCGCCTCGTCCGGGAGGTACGCCACGCCGAAGCCGCCCCCCGGGCTGACGACGCGCGGCACCGCCGGATCGCCGTGGCGGTCTCGCATCGCGGCCGCGAAGCCCAGGATCGCCTCGATGCCGTCGACGTAGGCTTCCGGGTCGAACAGCTGCGACCCGAGGTGCGCGTGGTATCCGGCCAGGTCGAGCGCCGGGCTCGCGAGCGCCTCGTCGACCGCGGCGGCCGCCTCGCCGCCCCCCACCGGCAGCCCGAACTTGGAGTCGATCGCCCCGGTCCGGATCTTGGCGTGCGTGTGGACGTCGACGCCGGGATTGAGGCGGAGGAGGATCGAGACCCTCGTCCCCGCCGCCGTCGCGACGCCGACCAGGCGTCGCAGCTCCCACCGGTTGTCGACGGCGATCAGGCCGACCCCGGCCTCCACTGCCTCCCGGAGCTCCTCGTCCGTCTTTCCGTTGCCGTGGAACGTCATCTTGGCCGCCGGCACCCCGGAGGCCAGCCCGGCGTAGACCTCCCCTCCCGACGAGACGTCGAGGCCGAGCCGCTCGGCGTGGAGGATCGCCACCAGGGCGGGTGACAGGTACGCCTTGGCGGCGTAGAGGACCCGGGACCGTGGGTAGGTCGAGGCGAACGCGTCCCGGAAGCGCTGTGCCCGCGTCCGCAGGGTCGCCTCGTCAAAGACGTAGAGCGGTGTCCCGTACTCGTCGGCCAGCCGAGTGAGCGGGATGCCCCCGACGAGCAGTTCGCCGGAAGCGTTGCGCTCGGTGGTGAGGGGCCAGGGCATGGGGGTCGCCTCAAGGCTGCGGGCGAGGTCACGGTGGGCCGGAAGGAGCCCGAGCCACGCTCACCGCGGCTATGTCGGGGAGTGTACGTACACTCCTTCGGAGATGCAAGAGCGACGGTGCCCGTCTGTCAATGGAAGTCGGGCTGCCGCTCCGGTGCGGTGAGGAACGACTGGTCAGTCCGGCGGAGGCGGCATTGTACCGGCTTCGGCGCGATCTCGCCGCTTCCACTGGCGCCCACCGGCTTTGACCGGCGTCGACCGGAGCCGACCGGCTCATGGGACGTCGCCTGTATACTTCCCGTGTCCGCTCTCGACCGGTCCCAGCGGCCGTGGTCGCCATTGCCGAGCGGGCCGCCCCAGGACGAAGCCCGAACCGCGATGAGGCGCGTGCCGGATCACGCGTCGGTGCCACCCTTCGTGCGCACCGGCGGCGCCGGGCTGGCCTGCCGCGGGGTCTCGACGCCATCCACCTGACGTTTTCACGTTGCCGCGACCTTCGGGGACCGCACTCGCCTTAAGGACCAACCCACCACCATGGCCGCGACCACCATCCTTACCGTCGCCGACCTCGCCAAGACCTACGTCACCGACGAGATCTTCAAGGGCGTCGGCTTCCAGGTCGCCGAGCGCGAGCACGTGGCCCTGGTCGGCGCCAACGGCGCGGGCAAGTCGACTGTCCTGCGGATCATCGCCGGCGTCGAACACGCCAACGCCGGCACGGTGACCCAGGCCACCGGCCTGCGGGTGACCTACCTGCCCCAGGAGGCCCGCTTCGACAGCGACCGCACGGTGCGCGAAGAGGCCCGGGACGCCTTCTCGGCCGTGCTCGCCGCCGGGGAGCGGATGCGGGAGATCGAGGCGGCGATGGGCGCCGCCGACGACGCCGGACTCGAACGTCTCCTCGCCGAGTACGACAAGCTCCAGGCGCGCTTCGAGGCGGCCGGCGGCTACGACGTCGAGCACCGCACCGATGAGGTGCTCTTTGGCCTCGGCTTCCGCCCCGACCAGTTCGACGAGCCGGTCCGTCGCCTCTCGGGCGGCCAGAAGACCAGAGTCGCCCTGGCCAAGGCGCTGCTCGCGGACCCGGAGCTGCTCCTCCTCGACGAGCCGACCAACCACCTCGACCTCGAGATGCTGGAGTGGCTCGAGACGTTCCTCCGCTCATGGGGGGGAGCGTGCCTGATCGTCTCCCACGACCGCTACTTCCTCGACCGGGTGACCACGCGGACGCTCGACCTCGCCTTCGGCCGCCTCGAGGACTACCCGGCGCCCTACGCCCGCTACCTCGACCTGCGCAAGGAGCGGATGGAACGGCGGCTGCAGGAGTACGAGGAGCAGCAGGCGTTCATCGCCCGCACCGAGGAGTTCATCCGGAAGTACAAGGCCGGCCAGCGGGCCCGCGAGGCGAAGGGGCGCCAGACCCGGCTCGACCGGCTGGAGCGCGTCCCGCGCCCGCAGACGAGCGACACGCTCTCCCTCAAGATGGGCTCGGCGGTCCGCAGCGGACGAGTCGTCCTCCACCTCTCGCCGCTCACCGTCGGCTACCGGCCCGAGGACTACGACGCCCGGGTCCGAGCGAGTGCCGAGGCCAACTCGTACCGGGCGAGCGACACCCCCCTGGAGACCGGAGGCAGCGTCCTTCTGCGGACGCCGGAGCTGGAGCTGGAGCGCGGCGACCGGGTCGGGATGCTTGGTCCGAACGGCGCCGGCAAGACGACGCTGCTCCGCACGATCACCGGCGAGCTTCACGCCTTGAAGGGCCGCGTTAGCTTCGGCACCAACGTCAAGGTCGGCTACTACGCGCAGACCCACGACCAGCTCCACCGCGAGGGGACGCCGCTGTCGGTGATCCTCGACGCGCAGCCGATGAGCGAGGAGGCGGCACGGACGTACCTCGGCCGCTTCCTGTTCACCGAGGACGACGTCTTCAAGACCGTTGGCGCGCTCTCCGGCGGCGAGCGTTCCCGGCTGGCCCTGGCGGTCCTCCTGCTCCAGCAGGCGAACCTGCTGATCCTGGACGAGCCGACGAACCACCTCGATATCCAGGCCCGGGAGACGCTCGAGGAGATGCTGGCCAGCTTCGACGGCAGCATCCTCTTCGTCTCGCACGACCGGTTCTTTATGGACCGGATCGCGAACCGGATCTGGGCGATCGAGGACGGCAAGGTCCAGCCGTACCTCGGAAACTACACGGACTACCAGCGGCAGCTTGGCCATCGGGTCGATGCCGCTGCGTCCGCGTTGGCCGAGACGAAGGAGCGCGGCCAGGCGAATGGCGCGGGGAACGGCGCGTCCTCGTCAGGCTTGGCCCAGACCGCCGGAGTCGGCGCGAACGGGCGCGACAACGGTGCCGGCCCGTCGCCTGGCAGCGGCGCCGTGACGGCGCCTGGCCCCGACGGGGGTAGCCGGGCGAGCGACAACGGGCAGCGGGCGAGCCTGCGGTCGGAGGCGAAGGCGCAGAAGGCGCTCGTCGCCGCCGAGCGCGACATCGCGAAGCTCGAAGGCAAGCTCAACGAGCTCAGCGACGCGCTGGCAGTGGCGAGCATCGACGCCGACGTCGACGCCCTCGCTCGGCTCGGTACCGAGTACGACCGGACGCAGTCGGACCTGGACGCGGCCTACGCCCGGTGGGAAGCGTTGAGCGGACAGCTCGCGCCGGCGTAGGCGTCACCGCGACCGGGAGCGCCCAGGGACGCTTCGTCCGACCCGTCCGGGGATCCGAGAGCGATCGGGACGAGGTAGCGAAGGGTGGAGGCACCATGGTCTCTGAGGGGGCCGCAGGGGTCGTCGGAGTCGGAGCGGGGAGTCACGAGCGCCCGATCGTGACCATCGAGGGCGAACTCGTCGTGCTTGGTCCGCACCGCCGCGACCTGGTCCCCACCTACCAGCGCTGGGTCAACGACCTTGAGACTCTCCGCAACCTCGCGATCCCGCCCCGACCGATGACGCTGGAGGCGGAGTCCGCCTGGTACGACTCCCTGAGCGGGCGGTCGGACGACATCAACTTCACGGTCTACGAGCGGGCGACGTGGCGGCCGGTAGGGAACGCGAGCCTCCACGCCGTGGACCACCGGAACCGCTCCGCCACCTTCGGGATCCTGATCGGCGAGGCCGACTGTCGGGGCCGCGGCCTTGGCACCGAGGTCACGCGCCTGATGCTCGACTACGCCTTTACGGCACTCGGCCTGCACAACGTGATGCTGACGGTCTACGAGTTCAACCACGCGGCCCAGCGCGCTTACCAGAAGGCGGGGTTCCGCGAGCTCGGCCGGCGACGTCAGTGCCGAATGATGGGTGGCCGCCTCTGGGATGAGGTCTACATGGAGTGCCTGGCTTCGGAGTTCGAGAGCCCTCGGCTGGCCGCGCTCCTGAAGCCCGACGAGCGGCGCGCGTGAGCGAAGCTCGCCTCGCACCCGAGACCCGCCCGTTCGTCGTCGGCGTAACCGGCAACATCGCCTCGGGCAAGACCACCGTGATGGGGCTCCTCGCCGACCGCGGTGCGATGACGCTCGACGCCGATGCCGTGTACCACCGGCTCGTCGCGCCCGGGCTCCCGCTCTGGGTGGCGCTCCAAGAGCGGTTCGGCCCGGGTGTCGTCGCCGACGACGGAACGCTGGACCGCCGCCGGCTCGGCGCCATCGTCTTCGCCGACGCCGAGGCGCTGGCGGATCTCGACCGCCTCACCCACCCCGCCGTCGTCGCGGCGATCGAAGCCGCGATCGCGGCCATTGGTGTGCCGCTCGTCGCGGTCGACGCCGTGAAGCTGGTCGAGAGCGGGCTCGCCGAGCGGTGCGACCGGCTCTGGGTCGTGACCTGCCCCCCGGCGGTGCAGGTGGAGCGCCTCATGGCCCGAAACGGCTACGACCGTGCGGAAGCCGAACGCCGCGTCGCCGCCCAGCCCTCGCTCGAGATGAAGCTGGCCCGCGCCGACGTCGTCCTCGACAACGGCGGTGACCTCGCATACCTCGTCGCGCAGGTCGAACGCGCGTGGGCGGACCTGCCCGAAACCGTCCGCCTGGCGATGGGCGATGCGGCCACCCAGCCCGAGGAACCCAGCGCTTCGATTTGACAAGAAGCTTCCGATTGGGAACCATTGGGGGCAGCGGGACGGACCCGCGGTCTCCGGAGGAGGATCCCATGGCGGATGCGAGCGATATTGCCCTCGAAGTCTTCTACGACTACCAGTGCCCCTTCGTGAACGCGGCGGTCGTCTGGGTGCGCGAGGTCGAGCAGCAGCTTGGTCGGCCGCTCAACCTGACCTGGCGGGCGTTCCCACTCGAGCAGGTCAACAGCGACAAGGGCCCGGACTGGAAGCTCTGGGAGCAGGCCGACTCCTACCGCAGTCGGGGGCTGCCGGCCTTCCGGGCGGCGCTCGCGGCCCAGGCCCAGGGCGACGACGCGTTCCGTCGCTTCCACTGGGCGCTGATCCAGGCGCGGCACGTGGACGGCAAGGACCTGGGGAAGCCGGACACCCTGAGGGGAGCCGCCGAGACCGCCGGTCTGGACATCGATCGGTTCGAAGCCGACCGCGTGGATCGGAGCCTTCTCCCCAGGATCGGCGAGGACTGGGCCGCGGGGCGTGACCGCCTCGGCGTCTTCGGCACGCCGACGTTCGTGTTTCCCAATGGCGAGGCCATCTACCTCAAGTTCAAGCTCGGGGCCGTGCCCCAGGGCGAAGAGGCGGCAACGTTCTTCGAGGAGTTCGTCCGCCTCGGCCAGGACCGGCCGAACGTGCTCGAGCTCAAGCGCCCCACGCCACCGTCGTAGCCCGGCGCAGGAAGAACGCCGGGAGCCAACGGGCGTCCCGGAGCCGCTGGCTCCGGGACGCCCGTTCCCCACCGGGCCGCCAACTATGAAGCGGCGCGGTTGTTGTCGTCTCAGGGCGAATGGTCGGGTAGGCCGGCGCGCTACACTCGACAGATGACGTGCGCTGACCCTCCAACGCCCCAGCCCGGAATGGACGAGGAGAAGGCGGACGCCGTGCGGGCCGGGCTCCTCGCCTGGTTCGCCGCGAACGGGCGCGACCTCCCCTGGCGACGCACCCGCGACCCGTACCGGATCATGGTCTCCGAGATCATGCTCCAGCAGACACAGGTCGATCGGGTCATCGCCTACTACCACCGCTTCTTCGAACGCTTCCCGACCCTCGACGACCTTGCCGACGCGCCGACGGCCGATGTGATCCGGTCCTGGGCCGGGCTCGGCTACAACCGACGCGCGGTCAATCTCCAGCGTGCCGCCCAGCACATCGTCCACACGCTCGGCGGCCGGTTCCCCGACACGGTCGAGGGTCTGCGAGCCCTCCCCGGCATCGGCGCCTACACCGCCGGGGCCATCGCCTGCTTCGCGTTCGAGCGGGACAGTGCCTTCATCGACACCAACATGCGGCGGGTCCTCCACCGGTTGTTCTTCGGCAGCGACGTGCCCGCGCCGCGGCGGTCCGATCGGGACGTCCTCGACCTGGCCGCCACCCTGGTACCACCCGACGAGGGGTGGTCATGGAACCAGGCGCTGATCGAGTTCGGCGCCCTCCACTGCACCGCCCGCAAGCCTGCCTGCGTGGTGTGTCCGCTGCAGGCGCACTGTTCGGCCTACCCGGCCGTCCAGTCCGACCTGGCTGTGCTCCCCCGCGGGACCCGCGCCAAGCGGGAGCCGGCGTTCGGGGGCTCCAACCGCTTCTACCGCGGGAGGGTCATCGCGGCGCTGCGCAATCTACCCCCGAGCTCCGGCGCCCATGCTTCCCCGGGCGACCGGCACGGCATCCCCCTCCGCGCGCTCGGCCCGCACGTTCGCGATGGGTTCACGGACGATGACCTGCCGTGGCTCGTGGGGGTTGTGGAGGGGCTGCGCAGAGACGGCCTGGCCGCCGTGGCCGAAGACTCGCCCACCTACGACCCGTCCTCGCCGTCGAGCCCCGACGCCGGGGAGATCCGGATTCGCCTGCCCTGATACAGGCCCCACCTGCGCACTCGTCTTATGTCGTGCCCACGGCCGGAGCCATGCGGGGCCGGGCGCCGAGGCCAGAGACTCAGGCACGAAGTCGGCTGATACGGGCTGAAGCCGGTTGCGATCCGGCCGGGCAGCGAGTTGGCGACCATCGTGATCCTGTGACTCTGCGATCGCGCGCCATCGTCGACTGCCCGGACCCGTCAGCGCCGGACCGCCCGTGAGCGTGTTGCCGGCCCTCCGGCCGCTGACCTCGGGATCGCCAGAACGATCCCCCACCGTGTCGGTGGTTCTTCATCAGTTGGCGGGGATGACGCGACGGCCGCCAGCAGCGGTCGCTCCAACATCAGTGCACATGCCTTCTGGAACGCGAACAGGCGTTCGCCTTACAATCGGCCCATGACATCTCGACAACTCCGGCCGAAGACGCCGTCCAGGGCCAGCGCCGCCTCGGACGCCGACACGCGGTCGATGCCCGCGGCGGAGACGCTGCGAACGGTCCAGGAGACGCTCCTCGGCTGGTTCGAGGAGCACGCCCGCGACCTTCCCTGGCGGCGCACCCGCGATCCGTACCGGATCCTGGTCTCGGAGGTAATGCTCCAGCAGATCCAGGTCTCCCGGGCGATTCCCTTCTACGAGGCGTTCGTCGCCCGCTACCCATCCGTGGTCGCGCTCGCCGACGCGCCACTCGCGGACGTGATCCGCACCTGGGGCGACCTGGGCCGCTACCGGCGGGTAGTCAACCTCCACCGCGCCGCCCGCCGGATCGTCGACGAGCACGGCGGCGACATCCCGCGTGACCCGGCGATCCTGGTCACGCTCCCCGGCGTTGGTCCCTACACGGCCGGGGCGGTCGCCTGCTTCGCGTTCGAGGACGACACGGCCTTCGTCGACACGAATATGAAGCGTGTGCTTCACCGCCTCTTCGTCGGTCCGGACGTGCCGGCTCCAACCGCCGGCCAGCGCGACGTGCTGGCCCTCGCCGCCGCCGCCGTTCCCGCCGGGCGAGGGTGGACCTGGAACCAGGCGCTGATGGAGTTCGGCGCCCTCCACTGCACCGCCCGCAGGCCGGCCTGCGGGCGGTGCCCCGTCGCGCCAGCGTGCCAGGCGGGTACCTCGCTGCCGGCGGCCCTGGCCGCCCGCCCGAAGGTATCGCGCCCCTCGGTCCCGGCGGCAGGCGGCGATACGCCGGGGGTCGGTGGCCCGGCGGACGGAGCTCACCGGGTGTACCGCGGGAAGGTGCTCGCCGCGCTGCGGGAGCTGCCTGTGGACGACCCGGTAGCGGCCGTCGGACTCGACGCCCTCGGCCGGCGGATCCGGCCCGGCTACGACGCCGGCCAACGACCCTGGCTGGTAGGGGTGGTGGGCAGCCTCGCCGCGGACGGGCTCGTCGCGGTCGCCGAGGAACGGCCTGCCTACGACGCCGACGCGGACGACGGCAGCCACACCTGGGTCAGCCTGCCGTAACCCGGCTCATACGGTGTTCGGTTGTACGGTGGCATTGGAGGCGGGCGCTGGCCGGGCTCAGGTACAAAGCCGGCCGAAGCCGGCTGCGGACCATCCGGCCAAAGTCCGGGTGACCACGCGAGTTCAGTATTACCTGCCTACGGGCCGCGGTTGGTCTGCGATGACGCGTTCACGCGGCCCTCCGGTCGGCCATGCCCAACGCACGGCTCTCGAGGTCGAGGCTGGCCATGGCCTTGGCTCTCCGGCAGGTGGAGCTACGGGCAACTCAGACGGGAACTCGGGCGAGGTCGCCCCCCGGCGATGCTCACACCACCGGATGAGAGTAATGACCGCAACCTACGGCCGCGGCGTGCCGGACGCTGCCGCCGTGCCGGACACCGCGCCCGCCGAGGGCGGGATCGTCCCGTGCTCCCCGTGCCCGCTCGCGGGAACCGACTCGCCCGTCTCGGCGGTCGTCGGCTGGCCCCGCTCCGCCAGCATCCCCTGCATCGTCGCGATCTCGACGCCCTGGTTGGCGACGATTCGCTCCGCCATGCGGCGCACCAGCGGGTCGGGGTCACGCTCGAGGACTGCCGCGGCCATCTCCACGCCGGCGCGATGGTGGGTGGTCATCAGCTGCAGGAACAGCACGTCCGCTTCGGCCGGCGATGCGGTCCGGAGCTGGTCCAGCTGCTCGGGTGACGCCATCCCCGGCATCCGTCCCTCGACGGGATGACCCATCCAGGCCATCGGCGGCTCCGTGCCGGTCGCCGGGAGACCCCATGCCTCCAGCCATCCGTCCATGGTGCCGAGTTCGGCCTGCTGCGTCAGCGCGATGTCGGTCGCGAAGAGGCGCAGGTCCTCGTCGGTCGTGGTCCGCTGGACGGTCATCGCCATCTCGACCGCCTGGGCATGGTGGCTCGACATGTCGCGCAGGAACCCCGCTTCCGCCGAGTCGTCACCGGGGTGGCGCGGCCACGCTGCCCAGGCAGACCCCACCACGGCGCCGAGCGCGACAGCGAGCAGGAGCAGCGCGATGCCGGCCCGGCGGCGTCCCAGCCCGCCCAGCCACCCGCGCTCAGACCCGCGACGCCCGGTGACAGCCCCGCCGGCCGGCGGGCGGGCAACCGACTCGCCGGTCACGGTGAGCTGACTCCCAACACGCGCGGTCCCTGGCACTACCCGGTCGCGACGGTGATGCCGTTCGTGCAGATTCCGCGCGGCTCGGGAGCGTCGGCGGATCGCCGGTACTCGCGAACGAAGGCGTCCAGGCCCGGATCGTCCGCGCCGTCGAGCGTCAACTGACGGTTCCACGCCGACGCGATGACCGGCGCCCGCTGGTCAGGGTAGGGGCTGACCAGAATGTAGGACTGCTCCTCGGCCAGGCTGCGGAGCTCGGCGATCTGGTCCGCCGGGAGGGTGGGCAGGTACGTGATCCAGACCGCACCGTGCTCCAGCGAGTGCACCGCGTGCCAGTTCGCCACCGGCCGGTCGTAGTAGCCGCAGTTCTGCCAGGCGTTGTTGTGGACCCCGCCGACGGGCGGCGTCTCGGTGTAGGTCACCGGACCGTCCTGGTGCTGCTGACCAGCGTAGGTGAAGGAGACGGTGTCCTCCAGCTGCTGGTCTCCCTGCCAGACCTGGTATCGGTTGTACCCGACGAAGACCAGGCCCAGGACCGCGATCGTGGCGAGGGCAACGTAGGCCCAGCGGCGGATCATCCGCTGCCGCCGTTGCCGCTCGGCGAGATGGATGCGCTCCTCTCGCCGCCGGTCGACCAGGTCGGCCCGCCGCTCCCGCCGGCCGGCGGGGACCGCGGCCGGCTGCGACGCCGCCGGTCTGGCGCCGCTGCCCGCGCCGCTGCCCGCGCCGACGCCCGTCCGAGCACGACGAGCGGTGGTCTCTCCGACCGGGTCGGTCCCGCCGGCGGCCGTCGTCGCGTTTCGCCTGCTCGCCTTCGCCATCTGGGCGGTACTCCTCCGTAGCTCCGTGGTCTGTCTCACCGTGCCCGCCCTGCGCGTGCATGGCGGTGCGGCGTGGCCCGATGCCCCGGGCAGGCATGCCCGAGCGGCCCGTACCGGTTCCCTTTCGTTAGCGTGGCGAATGGTACCACCGCACCACGGCGCGCCCGCCGCAACGTCGGTGACCCGGTGCCCGACCCGCGCTCGCAGCCTCGGCGCGAGATCGCGATCGTCCGCCGGGTCCCCTCGTCCTACACTTGGGAACCTGGTCCCACCATGCGACGTCTCGATCACCGAGTGTCGGAGCGATCGGGGGGCCTCGTTGTCCTTCCTCACCGGCACCGGATGCTGGGTCGAATCGCGCCTCGCCTGCCTGGGTCCGTACGTCGAACGAGAGGAGTCCACCGTTGCCTCGCGCGCGCTCCACGTTTCCACGCCGGCTAAAGACCAAACGAGAGGCGGCTGCCCGTCACCTGCTCGTCGGGTTCTGCCTGCTGGCGATCCTCGCCAACTCGGCCCCGACAGCCTCCGCCCAGGAGAAGGGCGACGGCGGCGTCGTTCGCCTCAGCGGCGACATTGCCCTGACCGACCCGCTGATCGTGGAGGACCCGAACGAGCCCTTCGCGCTGCTCGCGAACATCGACGCCTTCATCACGGGCGATTTTGAGCGGACGCTCGAGAGCGGCGAGCAGGTCCTTGGGCCCATCACCGGGTCGCTTGACGACGCCAGCTACACCCTCCAACTCCCCGCGCAGCCCACCGGCGCGAGCGTCGATGCCACACCGGGGGACGATGAAGACTCCGCGGTCTCCGTGTTCGCCGTGGACGTCGCCTGGAACCTGATCGGCGACACCTTCCTGGAGGACCGGGAGTTCCCCAGCGTTCAGCCGTATCTGTCGACCCTCTCGTTCGACCCAGAGACGTACAACATCAACGGTGGGCGGTTGATCGTCTGGGCGGACAAGCCGGCGACCTTCCCATCTGGACTCGGCGAAGACGGGTTGCTCTTCTCTTCGGATGACCCGGTGGACCGGGTCGAATCCGGCTGGACTGTCGTCGACCTGGGCGAGGCCGGCGGTCAGGCCCGACGAGGTCAGGAGGACCAGGGATTCGACTTCCTCCGCGAACTTGAGGTCGAGGCCGACATCATCGCGGGTGACACCGGCCACACCGATTACGCCGACCTCTCCTTCACCGACGCGTTCGACGAGCTGGCCGAGGACCTGGCCGAGCAGTACGTGTTCTTCGGCTTCAAGGACTTCGAGCTCGACCCGATCGTCGAGGAGTACCGGCCTCTGATCGAGGCGGCCGAGGAAGACGACGACGCCGAGGCGTTTCAGCTGGCGATCAAGCGGTTCTCGCTCGAGTTCGGCGACGGCCACGTCGGGGCGACCACGCCCGACGTCCTGATCGAGGAGGCGTACGGCGGCGACTATGGACTCCGGCTCGGCGAGACCGACGATGGCGAGGTGATCGTCGCCGACATCCTCGGCGGCGGCGCGGCGGAGGAGGCCGGGATCGAGGTCGGAGCGACCATCACCGAGTGGGGTGGCGAGCCGGTCGACGACGCGATCGACGCCCAGCCGCTGCTCAACGGCGAGTCGGCGGCCTTCGGCGCGCGCCTGCAGCGCATCCGCCTGCTGCCGCGGACGACCGTGGGCACCGAGGTCGAGGTCACCTTCGTCAACCCGAAGGGCGACGAGGAGACCGCCGAGCTGACCGCCCAGCAGGGGGAGCCGATCGGGCGGCCGTACCTCAGCCCCGGCTCGACGGTCGCGGAGCAGCCGGTCTCGTCGCGGCTCCTCCCGTCCGGTGTCGGGTACATCCGTGTCAGCTCCTTCAGCGCCGACAACAACCTCGCGGTCGACGCATGGGAACTGGCGATCTCGCAGCTGATCGAGGCCGACGCCAGGGCCCTGATCGTCGACGTCCGCGGCAATGGCGGCGGCCGGATCGTGGTCGCCAACTACTTCGCCGGGACCTTCATCGACGAGGAGTTGGTCCTCGGCGAGTACGCGTACCCCAACGGCAACGGCGAGCTCGTCGGGGTGGGGTCGGACGTCGTCACCCCGTCCCCGGTCCAGTGGGACCGACCGGTGGCCGTGCTCGTCG
This sequence comes from uncultured Thermomicrobiales bacterium, assembly GCA_902806335.1. GTDB lineage: Bacteria > Chloroflexota > Chloroflexia > Thermomicrobiales > UBA6265 > CADCWG01. Next base: position 19,515 of record CADCWG010000131.1, read on the forward strand.
ATGACGGGTGCGCCAGTGCCTGCGAGTACTTCTCCGCCGCCGTTGCCGCCGCCGACGAGGCGAACCTCGTCGTCGGCTCCACGCCGTCCGCCGGCGTCTACGCCGGGATCGCGCCCTGGACGCTGCCCGCCGACACCTACTTCCAGGCCTCGGTCGTCGCCTTCACGGTCGACGACGAGGTGTTCCTGGAGGGCGAGGGCGTCCAACCGACCCTGGACGTTCCGGTCACCGAGGAGAGCATCCTCTCGCCCGACGACGAGGTCCTGTCCTCGGCGGACGAGGCGCTGCTCGAGGTGGTCGAGGAGACGGAGGGCGAGGCGACGCCGGAGACGGACGAGACCTAGTTCCCGTCGACCGTGCCTCGCCGGTCGAACCACGGCACGCCCTGCCCCCGCGGGCATCCGGGCGGTCGAGGTGCCGCCTCGAACGGTAGACGTCCTCTCGGAGGCAAGGCAAGACAGACCGCCAGGGCCACGCTCCGACGCCCGGTCGCCCCGCCTTTCCCCCCGGAGGAAGCGGTGGCGACCTGGCGTCGTTACCTGTCCTCCGGTGCTCGGGTACTATGCCTGTCCGGCCCTCCGGCCCGGCCGACACGCCAGAGGTGGGCGAGTCGGCGGCGAGTCCGTATGGCGACGACCACGCGACCGGGAGGACCGGTCCGCGCCGAGCGTCGCCGAGTGCAAGGGGACCAGCACCGTGCCGACACCGCGCCGCCGCCCCGGGTTCGGGTCCTCCCGGGCCGCCCTGTCGCTCCTCGTCTCGTTGCTCGTCGTCGGGTCTTTCGTCACCGTCCGCGCCCCGACCGTCGCCCAGCAGAGCGACGGCGTGACCACGCTGACCGGGTCCGTCACCATCGCCTCACCGTTCCAGTTGCAGATCTCGACCGAGCCCTACATCTCGCTGTACGACATGACGGCCTTCGTCGAGCGTGACCTCGACCTCGAGGCGCCGCCCGAGAGCTACGTCACCGCGAACCTCGAGGGCGACCTCCTCGAGGGCGCCACCTTCGCCCTGTCGCTACCGATCGCCCCCAAGGGCAACCTCAACGACGTGGACGGCGGCAGCCCCGGCGATGGGGTTCAGGTCTATTCCATCGAGTTCCTAAGCAACTACTTCGGTGACCCGTTCCCGGGACCCGGGGAGGCCGGGGCATGGGGCACCAGCCAGACGTCCCTGGTCGTCGGCCCCCCGCCCTTTGAGGTCACCGGCGGCCAGGTCGTCGTCTGGGCGCCCGACGACGAGCAGGAGTTCTCGGCAGGCTTCGGGGAGGACGGCCTCTTCCTCACCGAGGACGACCCGGTCGAGCCGGTTGAGACTGGCTGGACGGTCGTCGACCTCAACAGCGAGCCGTTCGAGCGCGTGCGCGACGCCGAAGTCGAGATCGCCATCAACGAGGGCGACGACGGCTTCACCGACCTGGGCGACCAGTCGTTCACCGACGCCTTCGACGCCCTCGTCGACGAGCTCGAGGTCCGGTACGCCTTCAACGGCGTCAAGAACCCCGACTGGGACCAGGTCCGCGAAGAGCTCCGCCCGCGAGTCGAGGAGGCGGAGCGCAACGACGACCTTGTCGCCTTCAACGAGGTCATCGTCGACTTCACACTTCTGTTCGAGGACGGTCACGTCGGCGCGTCGATCGACCCGTCCATCATCCAGGAGCGGATCGGCGGGCGGCTCGGGATGCGCCTGGCGGAGACGGAGGACGGCGAGTTCATCGTCATCTCGGTGAGCCCGGGGCTGGCGGCCGCCGAGGCCGGCATCGAGCGCGGCGCGGTCGTGTCGGAGTGGAACGGCGAGCCCGTCGATGCCGCCGTCGACGCGGTCGAGCTCATCTTCCCGGAGTCGACCCCGTTCCGGCGCCGCCTCAGCCAGATCGAGTTCCTGACCCGCGGCGCCGTCGGCGACCAGGTCTCGGTCTCCTTCTCCAATCCGGACGGCGAGGAGCAGACGGCCGACCTGACTCTGACCGAAGACGTCGAGGGGGCCGATGTCGCGGCCAACACCGCCCTCGTCTTCGGGGCGGAGAATCCGGCCCAGCTGCCGGTTGACGCGGGCGTCACCCCGAACGGGCTGGGCTACATCCGCGTCAACACCTTCAGCGCCAGCCCGGTGATGATGGCCAGCGCCTGGGAGCAGGCGCTCAACACCCTGGTCGGGCTGGGCGCGCCGGCCCTGGTGGTCGACGTGCGGGCGAACGGCGGCGGGGCGGGCAACATCCCGCTCTACTTCGCGGGGAGCTTCTACGACGAGCCGTTCGAGCTCGATCGTAACCTCTACGCCGACGAGAACGGCGAGTTCGTGGACATCGGCGGCGACGAGGTCCTGCCCTCCCCCGTGCAGTGGGACCAGCCGGTCGCGGTCCTGGTCGACAAGGACTGCGCGAGCGCCTGCGAGATCTTCGCCGCGGCGATGGCAGAGGACGAGGACCACCTGATCGTCGGCTACACGCCGTCGGCGGGTATCGAGGCCGGCGTCTTCCAGTGGAACCTGCCGGGCGACATCTACTTCCAGGCGTCGATCATCCGCCTCGAGCGCGACGGCGAGATCTTCGTTGAGGGACAGGGCGTGCCGCCCAACGTCGAGGTCCCGGCTACCGCCGAGAACCTGCTCAGCGAGGAGGACGTCGTGCTCGCCGCGGCCGAGGAAGCGCTCGGCGAGGCGGTGGGAGAGACCCAGGACGACGGGGAGGCCCCGGCCGAAGCCACCTCGGAAGCCTCTCCGGAGGGCACGCCCGAGGCCGAGGCCTCTCCGGAGAACATCGAGCCCGAAGGCCCGTAGGGGAAACCCTCCTCAGGCCGAGCGACGCAACGGGAAGGCCCGCCGCAAATTGCGGCGGGCCTTCCCGTTGCGACCGCGAGACCCGTGACGGGCACCAGGGGTTGTGCGCTAAGACGACGTCCTCAACTCGCGTCTTCAACGGCATCCGGGCGGTCTTGGGAGCGTCGCCGGGCGGGTCCGAGCCCCCTTCAGCCGACTCCGGGCTCAAGCCTCCGGGCTCGGGGCTCTGGGCCTGCCCGGTGCGGGCCAAGCCGCCCGCGCCTCCCGCATCACCACCGACCAGAGGGGCCCGTAGCTCAGGCGAGCCTGCCGCGCAGGAACGCCGGGACCTCGTCGAGGGCCAGCCGATGCTGCTCCGTGGTGTCCCGGTCGCGGACCGTCACCGCCCGGTCCTCGAGGGTCTCGTAGTCGACCGTGAAGCAGAACGGGGTGCCGACTTCGTCCTGGCGGCGGTATCGCTTGCCGATGTTGCCCGTCTCGTCGTAGTCGACGAGGACGCCGGTCTCGTCCTCGAGCCGCGCGAAGAGGTCCCGCGCCACCTCGGTCAGCTCCGGCTTGCGCATCAGGGGCAGCACGGCCGCCTTGTAGGGGGCGACCCGGGGATGGAGGCGAAGGAGAACCCGGGTGTCCGCCTTGCCGTTGACGTCGACCGTCTGCTCCTCGTCGTAGGCGTCGAGCAGCAAGGTGAGCACAGTCCGGTCGACGCCGAAGGTCGGCTCGATCACGTGCGGCAGGAAGCGCTGGCCCGTCGGCTGGTCGAAGTAGGTCAGGTCCTCGCCGCTGTACTCCTGGTGCCGGGCCAGGTCGAAGTCGGTGCGGTTCGCGAGCCCGTAGAGCTCCTTCCAGCCCATCGGCCCGGGGAAGCGGTACTCGATGTCGACGGTCCGCGAGGAGTAGTGGGAGAGCTCCTCCGGGTCGTGCTCCCGCACCCGGCAGTGCTCTTCCCGCAGCCCGATCAGCGCCAGCCACGCCCGCATCGACGCGAGCCAGGCGTCGAACGCCGCGGCGCCCTCCTCCGGGCGCACGAAGTACTCGATCTCCATCTGCTCGAACTCGAGGAGGCGGAAGATGAAGTTGCCCGGCGTGATCTCGTTGCGGAACGCCTTGCCGATCTGGGCGACGCCGAACGGCAGCTTCTGGCGCGAGGTCGCCATGATGTTCTTGAACTGGACGAAGATCGCCTGCGCGGTCTCCGGCCGCAGGTAGGTCACCGTGCCGGTCTCCTCGACCGGCCCGAGGGTCGTCCGGAACATCATGTTGAACTGCCGGGCGTCCGTCAGCGTCCGGTTGCCGCAGTTCGGGCAGGGCAGGTTCGCCTCGGCCAGGATCGCCGTCAGCTCCTCCGGCGACTTGCCGTCGACGTGCCGGCCGAGCTTCTCCTCGATCAGGTGGTCGGCCCGGAATCGGCTCTTGCAGGTGCGGCAGTCGACGAGCGGGTCGTTGAAGTTGACGACGTGCCCGGAGGCCTCCCAGACCCGGGGATGCATCAGGATTCCGGCGTCGAGGCCGACCATGTCCCGCCGGCGCTGGACGAACGTCCGCCACCAGAGCTGCTTGACGTTGTTCTTGAGCTCGACCCCGAGCGGCCCGTAGTCCCAGGTGTTGGCCAGGCCCCCGTAGATGTCGGAGCCGGGAAAGACGAAGCCGCGCCGCTTGCAGAGGGCGACGACCTTCTCCATGCTCGCCGCGCGGGTCGGCGCGGCGCTCGGCGGGGCGGTCGGCGGGGCGTCGGGAGACTGGACGGTCTCGGTCTTGATCTCGGTCTCGGGCACGGGGAAGCTCCGATCACCTTTGGGAATACGACGGCGGACGCGGCGCGTCCATGCGCCAGGACGGTTCGCCCTGCCCGCCCGGGTCCGCGGTGCTGGCCAACCGACAGACGCCTTCGTCAGTCCTCTGCCTCTACGTAGACGGAGGCGGTGGCAGCCGCGGCGACGTCGGCTGACGAGTACGGCGGCGGGGTCAGGGCCGGCCGGGCGCCATTGCCGCCGAGAAGTTGCCGGTAGACCTGGGTGGTCGAGATGCTGACGTGCCCCAGCATCTGCTGGACATGGCGCAGCTCGGCGCCGCGGGTCAGCGCGTGGGTGGCGAAGGAGTGGCGCAGGGTGTGGGGCGTGACGTCGTCGATCCCCGCCCGCTGGGCGTACGACTTCAGGATCAGCCAGAACCCCTGCCGGGTCAGCCGGTTACCCCGGTGGTTGAGGAAGAGCGCCGGGTCGTCGCCGATCGCCAGCGAGGGTCGGCCACCGTCGAGGTAACCCCGGAGCGTGGCGGCGGCCCGCGCGGTCAGCGGGACCGTCCGCTCCCGACCCGCCTTGCCGGCACAGCGGACGGTGTCGTGCTCCAGGTCCACGTCGTCGACCCCGAGGGCGACCAACTCGCTGACCCGCATGCCGGTGGCGTAGAGCACCTCGAGCATCGCGCGGTCGCGGAGCGCCTCGGGCCGGTCGACCTCACCGCTGCGGTTAGGCCGCCCCGGCTGCGCCAGGAGACGATCGATCTCGTCGGGGGTGATCGCCCGCGGGACGTACTTGTCAACCTTGGGGGCGGCCATGTTGGCGGCCGGGTCGACCCGCATCGTGCCCTCTTCGAGCAGGAAGGCGCAGAACGACTTGATCGCCGCCGTCTTCCGGGCCACCGTCGAGGACGCGTAGGCGCGCTCACGCAGGTACAGGAGGTAGCGGGTGAGGTGCCCGTCGCCCAGCTCCGGCCAGGCCGACACCGCGGCCAGGCGATCGGTCGCCGGCGGCGACTGGAGGTAGGCGACGAACTGGTTGAGGTCGTTCCGATAGGCGGCGATCGTGTTCGGCGAGAACCCCCGCTCCATCCCCAGGACCCGCAGGAACCGCCCGATGCTTCCGTCCATGACCCCTCCGTCTTGCCACCGACGTGGCGCGCCCTCTGGCATGAATGGGGCGGGATCGATTCGCGTCCCGCGTCGTGCTGACCTGGCGTTAGCCGGCGTTAGCCGAGGGAAGCCGGCGCGGATCGGGCCGCGTGGAGGGCCTCGACGACCGGCGTGTAGGGAAGCCCGAACGCCTCCGCCACGCCCTGGTGGGTGACCGCGCCCCCGAGGGTATTGATCCCCTGCGCGAGCGCGGGATCGCGGGCGACCGCGCCGTCAAGCCCGTAGTCCGCCAACTCCAGCCCGTAGGGCAGCGTCACGTTGGCCAGCGCGAGGGTGCTGGTCCGCGGGACCGCGCCGGGCATGTTCGTCACGCAGTAGTGGATGACCCCGTCGACGAGGAAGACGGGATCGCTGTGGGACGTCGGGCGGGCAGTCTCGATGCAGCCGCCCTGGTCGATCGCGACGTCGATCACGACCGACCCCGGCCGCATCGCGCCGACCATCTCCCGCGTCACGAGCTTGGGCGCCTTGGCCCCGGCGATCAGCACGCCGCCGATCACCAGGTCGGCCGCCGCCACCGCCTCGCCGACGTTCTGCCGGTTCGAGGCCCGGGTGATCAGGCGTCCCCCGAGCACGTGGTCGAGGTAGCGCAGCCGCTCGACGTTGCGATCGAAGATCGAGACGCTCGCGCCGAGCCCGAGGGCCATCTGGGCGGCGTTGGAGCCGACGACCCCGCCGCCGATCACGACCACCTCCGCGGGCGGCACCCCGGGGACGCCGCCGAGCAGCGTGCCGCGGCCGCCCTGCGTCCGCTCCAGGTAATGGGCACCGACCTGGATCGCCATTCGCCCGGCGACCTCGCTCATCGGGGTCAGGAGGGGGAGGAGCCCCGAGGCGCCCGCGGCGCTGACCGGAACCTGGACCGTCTCGTAGGCCACCGCCGTAACCCTGTTCGCAACGAGCGCCCGCGTCAACGGCTCCGCCGCGGCGAGGTGGAGGAAGGTGAAGAGGATCTGACCCGGGCGCAGAAGGGAGAACTCTTCCGCGAGCGGTTCCTTTACCTTGGCGACCATATCGGCCTGGAGGAACGCATCGGCGTGCGAGTCGACGAGATCGGCGCCCGCCGCCGCGTACTCCGCGTCGGCGAACCCGCTGCCGACGCCCGCCCCCCGCTCGACCAGGACGCGGTGACCGTGGGCGACGTACTCCCCCACCCCGGCCGGCGTCGTTGAGACCCGGTGCTCACGGTCCTTGATCTCGCGGGGTACCCCGACGATCATCCGGTCGTGCCCCTCCGCTACGCGCAACGTCGCATGCCGGCCACGGGCTCGGCAGCGGCCGGTGACAGCCTCCGCCGCTCCCCCTCGCCGCCCTCGGCCGGGCCGGTCGTTCTAGAGCGGCGGCAGTCTAACATACATAATGCGAATCTCCCGCGCCGGTCGGCCCCGGGAGAGCCGCCGAGCTTCCGCTGGTGTCGAGTGTACGTACACCTCGGTCGTTCTGACAAGTAGCGCTCGTCGGTCTTGGACTGGGCCGGGGGGCGGCCGCGACCGACGCCCATTGCGTCACCACCCGTCGGTGCGTACCATTGCCGCACCGGGGCCTGTTTACGAGCACGCGACCGCGCGTCGGCCCGGCCGGCGCTCGGCCCCGCTCGCCACGGCCCTCAGGACGGCGCCCCTCCCCCCTCCCGCCGGCGCCTCGCCCGGGGTTCCCTTCCCTTGAGCGGTCTCTACATCATCCCGATCCTGGCCGTCCTGATCCTGATCCACGAGATCGGGCACTACGCCTCCGCCCGGCTCTGCGGCGTCAAGGTCGAAGAGTTCGGTATCGGCATCCCCCCACGGGTCAAAGGCTGGACCCGGAACGGGGTGATCTGGTCGATCAACGCCATCCCCTTCGGCGGCTTCGTGCGCGTCAAGGGCGAGGACGGCGCCGACATGGACCCGGGGTCCATGAACACGAAGTCGCCCGCCCAGCGGGCCTTCTTCCTCGCCGCCGGCTCGGCGATGAACGTGCTGCTCGCCATCGTCCTGATGTTCGTCCTCGTCGGGGCGCTGGGCGTCTCCAACACCAACACCTACGTCAACGACGTCCGGCCCGGCAGCCCCGCCGAGGCCGCCGGTTGGCGGCCGGGCGACCGGATCGTCGCCACCGACGGCGACGAGGTGGAGTCGGTCGACGACCTGGTCGCCCGGACCGGCGACTCCGCCGGGCGGCGGGTGACCTTCACCCTCGAGCGCGACGGCCAGCGCTTCGACTCGACGGTCGTCCCGCGCGAGGACCCGCCCGCCGGGGAAGGCGCCACCGGCATCGTGCTCAGCGAGGCCACCGAGGCCCACGTCGACGTCGACCGTGTCGAATCGGGCTCCGTGGCCGCCGTGGCCGGCCTCGCCGCGGGCGATCGGATCACGGCCGTCGCCGGCCAGCCCGTCGACGACGAGTTCGCGGTGGCCGAGGGCCTTCGGCGCGCCCAGGGCTCGACGGTCGCGCTCACCGTCGAGCGCGACGACGCGACGCGCGACGTCACGCTGCCCGTGCCGATCCAGGGTCTCGAGCTGACGGAGATCGGCTTCGACACCCCCGCCTTCAAGGCCGGCTGGGTCCCCGCGGAGAGCGGCACGATCCGGCTCCTGACCATCGACGGCCAGCCGATCCTCGATGCCACCGACCTCGCCACCGCGGCCAGGGCACACGCTGGGACTACGGTCTCCGCGATCATCCAGCGGGGCGACGCCCGGATTGGCACCGACCTCGCGGTGCCCCAGCTTCCGGCCGGCGCCACCGACACCGACGTCGCCGAGGCGATCGGGATCGTCGAGGGCCGGATGCCGTCCGTCTACGACGCGGTCGGCATCGCGCCCGACGTCGTCCCGATCTACGACCGGGTCTCCCCGAGCCGGATCATCCCGGTGGGCTTCCAGCAGGCGTGGGAGCAGACCCGGGCGATGATCGACGGCCTCGTCACCCTCCTCACCGGGGGCGCCGACCTGAACCAGCTCGCCGGGCCGATCGGCATGGGCCAGATCACCTCCGAAGCGCTCGCCGCCAGTCCCCTCCCCACCTGGGCGGTCCTGACCCAGCTCTCGATCCTGCTCTCGCTCAACCTGGCGGTGCTCAACCTGCTGCCGCTCCCGGCCCTCGACGGCGGCCGGCTGTTCTTCGTCCTGATCGAGCTCCTCCGCGGCGGGCGGCGGATCGCCCCGGAGAAGGAAGGCGTCGTCCACTTCGTCGGCCTGGTCGTCCTGCTGGGCGTGATGTTCGTGATCGCCTTCGCCGACGTCCGCCGGATCCTCGACGGCGGGTCGTTCTTCCAGTAGGCACCCCGTCGGACTCGAACCCCCGCGCTGCACCCCGGCGGAGCGGGCCCGACCGGTGCCTCCGTCGCCCGCCGGGTCGTAGGGGGCCGATCACGGTCGATGCCGTGTGGGGGCCGACGGCCAGGCGCCGCGCCGACCGGCGCCTGGCCGTAGCCCGGCCGGGCCGTGCCGTGGCGGGCGCGACGTAGAATAGGGACAGCATCCGTTCCGCCCGCGCCCCGACCCCTACCCCCCCTACCCCAGGAGCCTCAGCGATGTCTCTCGTCGCGCCTCGCCGCAAGACCCGCGTCCTCGATGTCGGCGGTGTCAAGATCGGCGGCGACAACCCGATCGTCGTCCAGTCGATGGCCACCGCCGACACCCGCGACCCGGTCGCGACCCTCGCCCAGATCCGCGACCTCGCCGAGGCCGGGTGCGAGATCGTCCGGATCGCCGTGCCCGACCGCAAGGCCGCCGCGGCGCTGCCCGAGATCGTCCCCCACTCGCCCGTCCCCCTGATCGCCGATATCCACTTCGAGCACACCCTCGCGCTGAAGGCGCTCGACGCCGGGATCCACGGCCTGCGCCTCAACCCGGGCAACATCCGCAAGGCGGAGGATGTTCGGGAAGTGGTCCGCAAGGCGAAGGATCGGCGGACCCCGATCCGGATCGGGGTCAACTTCGGCAGCGTCGCGCCGATGACCGAGGACTTCGTCGACGAGATGGCCCAGCGCGGCGCCAGCCAGCTCGAGCTGCGCGCCGAGTGGCTCGTCCGGTCGGCGCTCGGGCACATCCGAATCCTCGAGGACCTGGACTTCTTCGACATCAAGGTCAGCCTCAAGGCGTTCGAGGTGCCGGTCCTGCTCGAGGCGTACCAGCGCTTCGCCCGCCTCGACAACGACTACCCCCTGCACCTGGGAGTCACGGAGGCCGGTACGCCGCGGGCGGGCAGCGTCCGCTCCGCGGTGGGCATCGGCACGCTGCTCGCCCTCGGCATCGGCGACACGATCCGGGTCTCGCTGACGACCGATCCGAAGGAAGAGGTCTTCGTCGCCTACGAGATCCTCAAGAGCCTGGAGCTGCGCACCAAGGGCGCGACGATGATCGCCTGTCCGACCTGCGGGCGGGTCGAGGTCGACCTCTTCAAGCTCGCGAACCAGGTCGACGACTACCTCGCGACGGTGGTGGAACCGATCCGGGTGGCCGTCATGGGTTGCGTGGTCAACGGTCCCGGCGAGGCCCGCGACGCCGACGTCGGCCTCGCCGCCGGCAACAGCAAGGGGGTCATCTTCCGCAAGGGCAAGATCGTGAAGACGGTCGCCGAGGCGGACATGCTCGATGCCCTCAAGGCCGAGATCGACCAGGTGATCGAGGACCGCCGCAACGGGATCATCGACGAGGGCCCCGACGAGACGATGGGGCGCTACAAGCCGACGCTGACCCTGACGGCCGTCTAGGCCCCGGCGACCGTCTCGGGCACCATCTCGCCCGTGCTTCCTGTGCTCGGCGCCCGCGGCGGCGGACCTCGCCGGGGTGTCGCTTCCGACGGTGTGGACGGGGACTGCTCACGGCCGGGCCGAGGCGATGCGGCGTCTGGGGACAGGACCGCAGCCCGTGGCTGTGGCAGGCCCGGCCCGACGCCGTAGCCGAAGATCGTTCAAACATTCACAAAGTCCGCAGCGCCCGGGTATACTCTTGCCTAGGAGCGGCCCGCGCCGTGGCGCGCGGCGATCGGACTCGCGGCGTGAGGAATGCTCGGAAAGCTGGCGACCGATGACACGCACGGGTAGTCGGTACGTGGTGATAGCCCTCGTCCTGGTGCTCGCGGCGATGGCGCCCGTCCCCAACGTCGGCGCCGCCGGACAGGTCGTCGCCGCCGGCGCCCTCGCCCAGGGACCGGCGGATGCCTGTGCCCCGCTGGTCGAGCGTCGGCCCGCCACGCCCCGGCCGGCATCGTCGCCCGTGACCGCCGGCCTCGCGGACCCCGCGCCCGCGCCCGCCGAACGGACGTCGGTGACGGTCGGGTTCGTTCCGATCTCGATCTACGCGCCCCTCTTCGTCGCCTTCGAGAAGGGCTACTACGCGGACGAGGGTCTCGACGTGACCCTGGAGCCGCTCGCGGGCGGTAGCGACCTGATCACGCTGACCGCCAACGGCGAGTTCGACGTCGCCGCCGCGGGCGCCGGGCCGGCCTTCTGGAACGCGATGGCCCTCGACCTCCCGGTCACGGTCGTCGCCCCGGGCCACGCCGAGGGGTCTCCGGTCGCCACCCCGCTGATGATCTCCCGGGAAGCGTGCGAGTCCGGGGCGATCACCCGGGTCGCCGACCTGCGCGGCAAGCGCGTCTCGGTCAACGCCCCCGGCGCCACCGAGTTCTGGCTCGGACGGGCGCTGGCGACCGATGGCCTGACGATCGACGACGTCGACGAGCAGTTCCTCGCCTTTCCCGAGGCCGTCGCCGCCCTCGCCTCCGGCGCGATCGACGCCGCGATGGTCGGGGAGCCGCTGGCGACCCAGGCCGAGCAGCAGGGGATCGCCAGCCGCCTGCTTGACGACTTCCCCGTCCAGGACGTCCAGCCGACCACGGTGATCGCCAACGACGGGTTCCTCGCGGACCACCCCGACGCGGCGAACGGCTTCGCGGTCGCCTACCTGCGGGCCGTCCGCGACCTGTCCGGTGCCGGCTTCAAGGCGCCGGAGAACCTGGCGATCATCGAGCGCTACACGGGGGTGCCCGCGGATCTGGTCGCCGAGGCGGTCCAGCCCGTCTTCGTCCCGAACGGCGTCATTGACCTGGCCAGCCTCGGGGAGCTCCAGACCTTCTTCCGCGGTCGGGGGCAACTCGAGTACGAGACCGACATCGACCCCGGGACGATCGTCGACCTCCGCTACATGGACGCCGCGCTGGCGCGGCTCGGTCCCTACGCGTCGTAGGCCCGCGAGCGACCGGCGAGCACGGCCGCTCGCGGGCCAGGATGGATTCGTCATGGCGGCCCTCGCGCCGGTCCGACCACAGACACCGCTCCCGGCGCGCCCGGTCGCGCCGGCCGCGCCGGTGGCCACCCCCCGCGCGCTGGCCGGCGGGCAGATTGTGGCGACGGGGTTGGGCCGCCGGTTCGAGGTGGCCGATGGGTGGGTCGACGCGATCCGAGACGTCGACCTCGCCGTCGCCCCCGGCGAGTTCTGCGTGCTCGTCGGGCCATCGGGCTGCGGCAAGACGACGCTGCTGCGGATCCTCGCCGGGCTCGACCGGCCGACGTCCGGCACGCTGGACCTGGCCGGCCCGGCGGGCGGTCCCCCGCGGAACGCGATGGTGTTCCAGGGCCGCTCCGTCTTCCCCTGGCTGACCGTTCGCGCCAATGTCGAGTACGGCCTCAAGCTGCGCGGGGTCGGGCGCCGAGAGCGGCGGGCGGTCTCTGACCGCCTGCTGGAGACGGTCGGGCTGGCCGGGTTCGCCCGCACCTACCCCCACCAGCTCTCCGGGGGGATGCGCCAGCGCGTCGCCATCGCGCGGGCGCTCGCCGTCGACCCCGACATCCTGCTGATGGACGAGCCGTTCGGCGCCCTCGACGAGCAGACGCGGTACCTGCTCCAGGACGAACTGCTGCGGATCTGGGAATCCACGGGGAAGACGGTGGTGTTCATCACCCACTCGATCGACGAGGCGATCACCCTGGCCGACACGATCGTCGTGATGGGCGCGCGCCCGGGAACCGTGAAGGCGACCATCCCCGTGCCGTTCTCCCGTCCCCGCGGTCTCGCCCAGGTCCGGTCGGACCCGGCGTCGGCGCGCATCTTCGAGCAGGTCTGGGGTCTCCTCCGCGACGAAGTCCGCGACGCCCGTGCGGCTCGCGGCCCGGTCGTCCTCCGATGAACGCGCTCCGCACACCCCGCGAGGTCCCCGGCTCGGCGCCCGGCAGGGGGCCGGCAACGGTTCGCCTCGATCCCACCCCGGTCCGTCCGCGGGGCGCCCGCCGCGGACGCCTCTCGCGCCGTCTGCAGGGCGTCGTCCTCTCGCTATTCGGCCCGATCGTCCTGCTCGGCGCGTGGGAAGCGCTCTCTCGCACCGCCACGATCGACCCGCGGTTCTGGCCGGCACCGTCGTCGCTCGTCGCCACGGCTCGGGACCTCGTCGTCGAAGACGGACTGCTCCACGACGTGCGGCTCAGCCTCGTCCGTGTCCTGGGGGGGTTCGCGCTGGGCGCGATCCCCGGCGTGGCGCTCGGCCTCGCGATGGGGCTGTCGTGGCCGGTGCGGGCCTTGATCATGCCGCTCGCGTCCACGATCTATGCGCTGCCAAAGATCGCCCTCCTGCCGCTCGTGATCATCGCCCTCGGGCTCGGCGAGGCGTCGAAGCTGGCAATCGTCGCGATTTCGATCTTCTTCCTGGTCGTGCTCAACACGATGGGCGGCGTGCTGGCGATCGACCGGTCGTACCGGGACGTCGCGCGCAACCTCGGCGCGAGCCGGCTCGAGGTCTTCGTCACGGTGGCCCTCCCTGGTGCCCTGCCGGCGATCTTCACCGGCCTCCGGCTGGCGCTCGGCTTCGCCCTGACCGTGATCGTCGGGACGGAGTTCCTCTCGTCGCGGGACGGCGGGATCGGCGACCTGATCTGGCAGAGCTACCAGACCCTGGCGATCCAGAAGATGTTCGTCGGCCTGTTCGCGACCGCCATCCTGGGATGGGCGCTGACGGCAGCGCTCGATCTGGTCGAGCGCCTGGTCATCCCCTGGCGGCAGGTCGACTGATCGGAGCCGAGTACGGGACAGCGCTGGCCAGCTGGGTGCAAGCAGGCGCCACCTGGAACGCGACGGCGACGGAGGAGGTCTGACGGGTGGACGCAGGAGGGCGTGGGCTAGCCGGGCAGCGGTTACTTAATCGTGGCGCCTCCCGGCCCTCGGCGCCCGGCCGGGTCGCCGTCTGGCTCAAGGCGGTCCGCGTCTTCTCGTTCACCGCCTCGGTGGTGCCGATCCTCGTGGGGAGCGCCGTCGCCAGCTATCACGGCGCCGTCTCGCTGCCGTTGAGCCTGGCGATGCTCCTGGCATCGGTCGCCTGCCACGCCGGCTGCAACCTGGCCAACGACTACCACGACCACCAGCGGGGTACCGACACGGCCGAGTCGCTCGGGCCGAGCGGGGTGATCCAGAGCGGGCTACTCTCGGCAGAGCGGGTTCGGACCGGGATGCTCGTCGCGTTTGGCACCGCCAGCGCACTTGGCCTCAGCATCGTCGCGGCGACCGGGTGGCAGATCCTGGTTCTGGCGCTCGCGTGCCTCGCCGCCGCCTACTTCTACACGGGAGGACCGAGGCCGCTGGCCTACATTGCGCTTGGCGAGGTGACGGTCTTCCTGGCGATGGGACCGGCGATGGTCGTTGGTAGCGCCTATGTGCTGACGGGTCGGGTCACCACGGTCGCCCTGCTGGCCTCCCTCCCGGTCGGACTCCTGGTGGCCGCGATCCTCCATGCCAATAACGTCCGCGACATGGACCTCGACCGCGCCGCCGGCAAGGTCACGGTGGCGACCTGGCGCGGCCGTGGGTTCGCGAACGCCGAGTTCGCGGCGCTGGTCGGCCTCGCCTATCCGACGACCCTGTCGCTGGTCGTCGTCGACCGTGGCCTCTGGCCGGCGCTGCTCCCGCTTGCCACCGGGCCGTTCGCCGTCGGGCTCATTCGGTCGCTGGTGGGAGCGACGACACCCCAGGGGCTGAACAAGGCGCTCCGCGAGACCGCCCGGCTGCACTTCCGCTTCGGACTCCTGCTCGCCGTGGGCCTGCTCCTGGCCACTGCCATCGGTGAGCTCGGGTGAACGGCAAGACTCGGACTGCCGCTTCGTCTCGCGAGGTGCCGACGGATTGGTGGCGTTCCTCGGTCGATATGTTGCCCGATCGGCATCGAGTTGGTCTCTGGTGGAAGGGCTCGACGACGTGTCCATCCTGACGGCTATCGGGCGCGGGCGGCCCTTTCCCATCGGGGTGTCGCGGTGAGGCGGACGCGAGTCGGCGTGGTCTCGGGCGCCATCGGTCTCGCGGCCGTCTCCTGCGGGCTGCTCGCGCATGCCCGCCACATCGCCCCCTACCGACCCGTCGTCCAACGGATAGCGCTGCCGCTCCCGCCCGGTCACGGCCACCTCGCGGAGCTGACCATCGGGTTCCTCTCCGACACGCATGTCGGCCCGTCGTTCTCCATCGTCGACCTCGCTCGGGCGTGTCACCTGCTGGCGAGCGTGCGTCCCGATCTCGTCCTTCTCGGCGGCGACTACGTCTCGGAGACGACCCGGTACATTGATGAGGCGGCGCCCCTCCTCGCCACGCTGGTCCGGAGGGCGCCACTCGGCGGGTATGCCGTGCTCGGCAACCACGACATGCACCGCCGTGGCGAACCGGTCGCGGCGGCCCTCCGGTCCTGCGGGATCCCGGTGCTCCGTGACCGCGCCGCCCGCGTCGACACCGGGCGTAGTTCGCTCTGGGTCGTCGGCATCGACGAGACCCTGATCGCCCGCGGCGACCCCGCCCAAGCGTTCGCGGCGGTTCCACCCGGCGCCGCGGCCCTCGCGCTGTGGCACGAACCCGACCGAGCGGCCGAGGCCGCCCGCCGCGGGGCGTTCGCCCAGCTCTCCGGGCACACCCATGGCGGCCAGATCCGGCTGCCCCGGATCGGCGCCCTCGTCGTCCCGCCCCACGGTCGCCGGTTCGTGATCGGGCTCAACCACGCGGATGGGATGCCGGTCTACACGTCTCGGGGCGCCGGCGTCTACCGCCCGCCGCTGCGGTTCAACTGCCCGCCCGAGGTCACCCTCTTCACGTTGACCGCCGGAGGCGCCGATTAACCGGGCTCGACCTCAGGGAGCGACCGTGCTGCCCGGCGTCCATGGCCGGGTGGCTGTGGATATGGAGGCGAGCCTGCCAACCTGACAGGCGTGATCGCCAGTCGGTGGGCTGCGCCCGATCTCAGCCAGCGGCTCGCCTTCTCAACCGATGAGCGAGGGTTCCGGTTTCACAGCGTCCGCGTGATCGCCGCACGGTGATTCCCCGCTGCCACAGGCACGAAGTGAACACCCGCGGTTCTCCGTTGCCCGTCAAGAGCCAGCCGGCCTCTGGCTGGGCGCCGGAGCTCGGGTCCAGATCGGGGTGGGCCCGGACATCACCCCGCCACCGATGCCTCTTTCGCTCGCACAGCGTCCCTGAGACGAGATGCAGCTGTTCGTTGTCTGTATGGGGGACGCAGTCGGCGCCGCCCGCCCAACGCAAACCGGTGGAGCTTGGGACCGGCTTGACAAGACCGCCCCCAGCGAGCCGATCACCCCGCCACTCGGCGCCGTGCCATGGACGAAACTGTCAGAGTCACGGGCCTCGGTCCCGCCTCGCGCGCCGTAGGCTCACCCTCCGAGCGCCTGCTCGGCGACCATCGCTCCACCCGGCGGGACGCGGCCACGCCGGTGCGGTGGGCGAGATCGAAGCCACGGACAGGTGCGAAGCCCGGTCCAGACACTGGCATGTGATCGACTCAGCCTCAGACACGGCTCCACTGATCTGAGGGCAGCGACTCGATGTCCCGCGCTACCACGGACAGGTCCTCGCCGAACTGGTGGCCGCCCTCGTCGAACGCGCGGACCGTCGCTTGCGGCAGCGCCCGCGCGTTGAGCGTAAGGTGGTCGAACGGCACGGTCGCGTCGTCGCGGCAGTGGTAGAGGTAGACGGGCGTCCCCGCCGGGAGACGGGCGGCGAACCCGGGTGGCAGCGCCAGTTCCTCGTAGCCCTCGTACCGCCAACCTTCCCCGCCCCAGAACGGACACGCGACCAGGAACGCGCCGGCGATGGCCTTCTCGTCGTCCCGTTCGCTCAGCCACTTCATGAGCACCGACGCCCCGACCGAATGGCCGACGATCGCTACCGGTCCTGCCGCGTCGGCCAGTTCCTGCTCGATCTGTCGCCGCCACTGCTCGTAGGGCGCGTCGTCTTCGTCCGGCATCGCGGGATAGCGGACCTCGAAGCGCGACCCGAGGGAACGTCGGAGACTCTCGGCCAGCCGTTTGTCCTCGTCGTACGCGCCGCGCCCCGCGCCCTGGATGAACAGGACGTGCCCTGCCATGGCGCCTCCCTTCCGGTTCCACTTGAACCTGCTATGTCCGTCGTCGACGACCGAGACCAGCCGATCGCGCACCAGGCGGACGAAGGCCGCGACATTCGCGCCGGCCGAGGTCGGGGCGGCCCTCCGTCGACGCGGGCCGGTCGCGGGAAGCCCGCGGCCCGGGCCAAGCGGTATCCCGCGCCCCAGCGCCGGGACGGCTAGCTGGTGCCTCGCTCTGCCTGCGGCACATCGACGACGTCGAGGCAGATGCCGTGGATGGCCACGAACGTCCTCCCCTCGTCGGTCACGCCGGTCGGGTACGGCTGGCAGGTCGCGTTTCCACGGCTCAAGCCCAAGGAGTCCATGACGGGCTCTACCGTGGAGGTCCGGGCACGAAGCTGGATGGGACCCCGCCAGGCGAAGCCCCGGTGGTGACGCGGATCTCGCCTACTCAGGTGAGTCGGCAACGGCCCCGCCCCTGATGGGGCGGGGCCGTTGCCGGATCTCGGTCGGATGCCTGAGGCGCTATGCCCCCTGGCGCGTGTACAGGTACAGGCCCGGGTCCCGGAAGTCGTCGCCCAGCAGCACGTCGGGCGTCTCCTGACCGACCGGACCGTAGAGGGTCACGAAGCCGTTCTCGGTGGTGCCGCGGGGCACCCAGACGGCGACGAGCACGTAGCGGGCGCCAAGCAGGACGAGATCGGGGTTGAGGCCGGCTTGCTCGGCCTGCTCCGCCACCTCGGCCGTGGGCTCGGTGATCTCGCCTTCGGGCACGTACTCGCCGATCACCTCGGCGTCGACGCGCTTGCCGTAGATCCGGTCCGGCTGGGTGCTCTCCGGGTCGGCGACGTTGAGGATCACGGTAACGCTCGAGTAGACGGAAGGCAGGAACGCCGCACCCCGGCTGTAGCGAACGTCTCCGGCGCTCACCTGCTGAGCGGTGATGCCGACCGAGAACTCGACCGTGAACGTCACGCCCGCCTCGTAGCGGAAGAGGAAAGGCTGACCGGCCGGCGCGTTCTCGACCCGCAGGATCAGCACCTCGTTCTGCGGCGCGGTGGAGCTGCTCAGCGCCGTGAACGCTCCCACACACCCGACGCGGGTCAGCTCGCCGGCTTCCACAGGGTCGGTCACGATGGCCACCCGGTTGTATGACACACCGCCGAGCTGGATCCGCTGCGGCAGGTTGGCCGGGAACCCGTCCGCCGCGTACTCGCCGATGTCGCCGCCGCACGTCCGGATGGCCACGGTCGCGGCGGCGGCCGGCGGCGCGCCCGTCGGCAGTGTGATGACGATCGCGGGGCCCTGCCGGCGCGGCGTTGCCGTCGGGCTGTCCGGCGCGGCGGTTGGCTGGTTGCCGTCGGCGGCGACAGGGGTCGCCGTGACGGGAGCGGACGTCGGCTCACCGCCCTGGCCCGGCGTGGTGGGCGCCTGGGTCGCGGCCGGCGCCTGAGTGGCGGCCGGCGCCTGAGTGGCGGCCGCTTGAGTCGCCGGGACCTGCGTCGCGGCCGTCGTCGCGGCCGGCTGTGTTGCAGTGGTCTGCGTCGCAGCCGCTTCACCGGTGGGCGCCGCCGGCGCCGTACCTTCACCGGTCGGGCAGTCCTCCGGCCCGTCCACGCCGATCACGTCGCGGAAGCCGTCCCGCTCGTGCTGCTCGTGGGCCGACACCGCGTTGCGGTTCACCTCGATGTACTCGTAGCGGTTGGTCGCGGACCCGGTGACGTGGCAGATACCGACGCGGTCGTTGTCGTTCCCCGGCTCGGTGGTGGGCTGTTGGTCGGCGGCAACGGTTTCGGTCTCGGTCGCCGGGACGGATGTCTCCGTGGGCGCTAGGGTCGCCGTCGCCAGGACCGCGGTTACCGTCGGGGTTTCGGTGGGCACGGCCGTCTCGGTTGGCGCCTCGGTGGGCACCGCCGTCTCGGTCGGCGCCTCCGTCGGTACCGGGGTCTCGGTCGGCGCCTCGGTCGGGACGGGGGTCTCCGTGGGCACCGGCGTCTCCGTCGGAGCCGGGGTGGGTGACGCGGTGGGTTCCGGCGTCTCCGTGGGAACGGGGGTCTCGGTGGGCGCCGGAGTAGGCGACGCGGTCGGTTCCGGCGTGGCCGTCTCCGTCGGTTCCGGCGTGGCCGTCTCCGTCGGAGCTGGGGTCTCGGTCGGCTCTGGCGTCGCGGTCTCGGTTGGCGCGGGCGTCTCTGTGGGCGCCGGGGTCTCCGTAGGCGCGGCCGTCTCGGTCGGGATCGCGGTAGCCGTGGCAGCCACGGTCGGCGACGCTGCCTCGGTCGGCTCGACCCCGCCGGTCACCGCGAATCGGAGCACCAGCGTATCGATCCGGACGAACACCTCGGTGAAGGGCGGCTCGGCAGTCCCGGGGTCGGCGAAGACCGGGAACGGACCAGCGCAGCCGACCTTCGTCAGCCCTTCGGGGTCGACCTGCCCCGTCACGTCGTTGTCGAACGTCAGCGTCTGGTCGCCGAAGGGGACGTCCCCGCCGAGCTGGGGCGGGACGTTGTCGGCACCAAGCTGCACAAAGCGGAGCAGGCCGTCGGGCACGGCCGCAAACAGCTCGGGGTAGGGCTCTGCCGTGCCCTGGTCCGCGAAGACGGACGCTTCCTCGCCGTTCAGGTTGATGGTGAAGTTGATCTGCTCCAGGTTGTCCTCGGTGAGGTCGGGTTCCAGCCCCGCGAACCCGTAGGTCGCGCCCTGGATCTGGAGCTGGCTCTGGTTGAAGACGATCCCGGCCGCTTCGGCCAGACATGCCTCGTCGGTCCCCACCTGCGTGGGGAGATACCGGGCGACCGGCCCGGTTCCGACGACGGCGAACACCCGATCGGGACCGGAGCCGGCGCCGTAGAGGGTGGCGTCGCCGTCGCTGCCAATCTCGGAGAGGGCACCGGCGTCGATCGGCAGGGCGCGATCAAAGACGTACTGCTCGTCATTGGCGGTCACCGAGACCGGGTACCCCTCGGGCAGCCCGGGCGCCACCGCCGCGCCGGATTCGTCCGGAGCTTCCGTTGCGTCGGCGGCCTCGGTCGGCGTCTCCGCGGTCGGTGATTCGTCGTCGCCGTCCTGCTCCGTCGCCTCGCCGGTCGCCTCGGCGGTCTCGTCGCCTTCCTCGGTCGCGGCCGCTGTGCCCTCCTCAGTCGCGGCCTCCGTGCCTTCCTCGGTCGCCTCGGTGCCCGCTTCCGTGGCCTGGGCGTCGGCTTCCTCCCCGGCGGGAGCATCGGACGCCGTCAGCTGGACGGCGGCGTCGTTGGCGACGAGCACGGTCACCTGCGTGAACGGCCCGTCTTCCTCTCCGTCGGGGGCGTAGGCCGCGAAGGGGCCGGCACAGCCGACCTTCGTCAGACCGGCGGTGTCGACATCGGCTGTCTGGGCTCCGGAGAGGACCTGGTCGCCGAACGGAACGTCGCCGGCCAGGGCGGTCGGGACACCGTCGTCAACCAACACGAACCGGTACAGTCCGGCGGGTACCTCGGTAAAGAGTTCGGCCGGCTGGCCCCCGGCGTCCGCCTCGATGAAGATCGTGGCCGGGTCGGCACCGAGCTGCCCCGTGCCGGCTTCGGTCAGGATGTCGGTCGTCAGGTCCGGCTCGATGCCGGCGAAGGCGTACGACGCTTGGCCACCTTCGGCCGTGTCCAACGAGAGGAGCGCGAGGTCGATCTCGTCGGCGGGACAGGGGTTGTCGGGCGCGCCGACGTTCGTGGGCAGATACCGGCCGAGTTCATCCTCGGATCGGTTGGGGACCGACACCAGGACCCGCTCGAAGCCGCCCGCCGGCGCCGCGTAGATCTGGACTTCTCCGTCCCGCTGGAGGACCTCCAGGTCCTGGCGCTCGCCCGGCACGACCCGGTCGAAGATGTACTGGGTGTCGTCGACCGTGACGGCCGGCGGATAGTCCTGCCCCCCCTGGCCCCGACCCTGGGCGACTGACACGGCCGCCGCCGGCCCGGCGGCGCCGGCCACGAGCGATCCAAGGAGGGCCACGACCGCCATCAGGCGCGGCACCCCAGCCTTACCGGTTCCCATCGCCATCGATGTCCCCTCCGATGTCCCCGGCCTTCGCCACGCTGCCGGCGTCAGCCCCAACCCGCTCCGCCGCGGTCCCAGGCGTCGAGGAAACCACGCTCCCCACCGCCACCGACCGCTGCCGCTCCCACCCCGAGCGAGGTGCCAAGATGGGGGAGCGTCACGGGCCGGTGTTGACGTCGCCACGATGAGCATTTTGCGCGCCATACGCAACCGGTGTCGCTGTGGAGGAATGTCAAATCAATTCGTAGTCGCCAGGGAGGAGGTGAGGCGAGGGCCATCGGGGCACGCTTCGTGCTCGCCGCGGTCCGCCGAGGCACCCGCGACTGAGAGCGTCGCGAGCTCGGTGCTGGCCGCCACCGGGCCGACGCCGGTCCGGACGTTCGGGACTCAGGGGGGAACTCGATGGCAAGACCGTCACGGCCACTCGCGTCAGCGTCACGACTGATCGCGCTGACCCTGCTGCTGGCGATCGTCGGGGCCGCGTTCGGGCTCCGCGCGCCGGCGGCAGACGCTCAGGAACCCGCCGCGAACGCTCAGCCCGCCGGCCAGTCCGTGAACGTGGAGTTGATCCTCGACTCTTCAGGTTCGATGGCCGGCCCGGTCGCTCCCGGCCAGCCGCGCAGGATCGACGCGGCGAAGCAGGTCCTGAACGAGGTCGTCGAAGTCATCCCCGAAGACCGGCCCGAGCTCAACGTCGGGTTCCGCGTCTTCGGCCTCGGCACCAACACCGAGGCCGGCCGAGCGGAGAGTTGCCAGACCTCCGAGCTCCGTCTCCCCATCGAGGGCGTGAACAAGGAAGGGCTTCGCGACCAAGTCGCGCAGTACCAGCCCGCCGGCTGGACGCCGATCGCACTCTCCCTCCAGCGGGCGGCCGAGGACTTCGAAGCATTTCCGGCCGAGGAAGGCGTCACGAACGCCGTGATCCTGGTCACCGACGGCCTCGAGACGTGCTCGGCCGACGTCGACGATCAGGAAGCGAACAACCGTGCCGCCTGCGACGCCGCCCAGGCGCTCGCCGACAGCCCGGGCTCCCCCACGGTCTACGTGATCGGCCTTGGGCTGAACCAGGACGAGCTCGAAGTCACCCGCTGCATCGCCGACCTGACCGGCGGCCAGCTCCTCGGCGCCCTGAGCGTGGAGGAACTCCGCGTCGCGCTCTTCACGTTCCTGGAGCAGGTCCAGGTCGTCGCGACGACCGGCTCGTTCGAGGTCGAGTCGATCGGCGGTCTCTTCCCGGCCGTGACGCTCGTCGGCGGCACCGGCGCGACCGACGCCAATCCGCAGGGTGAAGAGATCCGGTTCCAGATCGACCCCGCGACCGGCATCAACCGGATCGACGACATCCCGGTTGGCGTCTACGAGGCCAGCTTCCCCTACCCGAGCGGCGAAGTTAAGACCCTGAGCATCAATATCGAAGCCAACCGCCTGACCACCCTCCGCGGCAGCATCCTGATGCTCCCGCAGGGGACCGGCGAGATCTACGCGATCCGCGACCAGGCCGGCGTCCTGGTTTGGCAGGATCAGCTGGAGCAGGGCACCAAGATCTGGGTGCTACCCGACCAGTACTCGATCGACATCCTCGAGGTGGTCGGGACCCCGATCCTCCTCTACGCGAGGGTCCAGACCCTCCCGGGCCAGACGACGACCATCGAGGTGTTCGTCTCCGGCTAACGCGCGGCTGGCGGCGCGGCATCTGTCGCGCCGCCCCAACCTGACCGACGCGCGGCGGCGGGGCACGGCGTGATGCCGTGCCCCGCCGTCGGTCTCAGCCCATCAGACGACGAGGCAGGCCGCCATGGGCGTCATCGGGATCACGACGAACACGTCCGACACGAGTGCGGATGAGCCGCCTGTCTGGGTGGATATCCTTGAGCCCGGTCTGGATCTGGTCTTCGTCGGCTTCAACCCCTCGCTCGTGGCCTGGCGCACCGGCCACTACTACGCGAACCCCGGCAACCGCTTCTACCATCTCCTCTGGGAGAGCGGACTGACGCCACGCCTGCTTGGCCCCGCCGAGGACCGAACGCTTCCCGCCTACGGGATCGGCGTGACCGACCTTGTCGGCCGCCCCTCCGCAGGCATCGACGACCTGCCCCGAGAGGAGTTCGTGGCCGGAGCGAACCCGACACTCGCTCGGCTGCGGGCCGCGGCTCCCCGCGCCGTCTGCTGCAACGGCCTCGGGGTCCACCGTGCCCTCGTCGGTCGGTCCGCCAGCGGCCTCGGGCGGCAACCGCACGGTCTCCCCGACCTGCCATCGGCCGCGCTGTTCGTGGTTCCGTCCTCCAGTGGGCGATGCAACGGCCGCGCCGCGGAGCGCCTGCTCGCGTGGCGGGACGTGGCGGCTTTCCTCGGTCGCCACCCTGCTCCGGAGATCGTCGCGAGCGGCAGGGCCATGGCACGAGGTCGTGTGGGAGCCGATGGCTCGCCCCACCTGGGTCGGTTGCGCGGCCCTGGTCAGGGTGCCATCCTCCCCGAATACCAGACCGGGCCGGACGGCGATCCGTCCGGCCCGTCGCACGCCTATCACGGCCGGCGCCAGCGCCGAGCGGAGGGTCCTTCTCGTGGTCTCTAATCCAACCGCGTCCGCACAGGATGCCGCCTCGGACGCCGCGTCGAACGACGGCAAGCTCCGCGTCGGTGTCATCGGCTGCGGCGCCGGCGTCTTCCACCTCGAGGGATACCAGGAAGAGCCTCGCGCGAAGGTGGTCGCCCTCGCCGGGCTCGACACCGATCGCTGCCAGTCGCTCTCGGCCCGCTTCGACATCCCGGCCGTCTACCGCGAGTACCAGGAGTTGCTCGCCGACCCTTCGATCGACGCCGTCAGCGTCGCGGTCCCCAACCACCTCCACCTTCCGGTCGTCACCGCGGCGGTCGAGGCCGGCAAGCACGTCCTTGTCGAGAAGCCGCTGGCCCGGACTGCCGCCGAGGGCGAGCAGATGGTCGCCGCCGCGCGCAAGGCGGAGCGGATCCTCGCCATCTGCTTCAACCGCCGCTACCGGCACGACGTCCAGCTTGTCCACGACCAGATCCAGGCGGGCGGCTTCGGGCGGATCTACTACGCCAAGGCGTTCTGGATGCGCCGGAGCGGGATCCCCGGCCTCGGCACCTGGTTCACCCGGAAGGAGCAGGCCGGCGGCGGTCCGCTGATCGACCTCGGGGTCCATGTCCTCGACATGGCGCTCTGGGCGATGGGGAATCCCGAGGTGACCGCCGTCAGCGCGGCGACCTTCGCCGAGATCGGGACCCAGGGCAAGGGCAACTGGCCGGGACGGGTCTCACGCCAGGCGGTCGGGCTGGAATACGAAGTCGAGGACCTCGCGACGGCGTTCATCCGGATGGCCGACGGCGCCGTGCTCCACCTCGAGACGAGCTGGGCCGCCTACACCGGCGCCGGCGACGACTTCGGGATCACCCTGATGGGAAGCCAGGGTGGCGCGGAGATCTTCTCCAAGGATTACGCGCTAACCGGCACCCTGAAGACGTTCGGCGACTTCCAGGGGGTGGCGGTCGACGGCGCGCCGCGGCTGGTCAAGCTGAACGGCCACGCGGAGGTCATCAAGCGATTCGTGACCAGCATCCTGGAGGGCGGTCCCGTCAGCCCGAGCGGCGAGGAGGGCGTCGACCGCGCCCGCCTCGTCGACGCCATCTACCGTTCGGCGGAACTCGGCCGCGAGATCCAGATCTCGGAACTGACCGTCTAGGCGACGGTCGGACCGGACGACCAAGGGAGTGCCCATCCCACTCCCCCAGCAGGAACGGAGTTCCCCGTGGCCAATCCCATCCGCGCCACCGTCTGGAACGAGTACCGTCACGAGCAGCAGAGCGACGAGATCGCGGCGATCTATCCCGAGGGTATCCACGGCGCGATCGCCGCTGGGCTGCGGGAGCAGGCGGGCATCACCGTCCGCACCGCGACCCTGGACGAGCCGGACCACGGCCTGAGTGACGACGTGCTCGCCGAGACCGATGTCCTGCTCTGGTGGGGCCACAAGGCGCACGGCGAGGTCAGCGACGACGTCGTCGAGCGCGTCCACCGGCGGGTGCTCGACGGCATGGGCCTGCTCGTCCTCCACTCCGCCCACTACTCCAAGATCTTCCAGCGCCTGATGGGCACGACCTGCAACCTGAAATGGCGCGAGGCCGACGACGCGGAGCGGCTCTGGGTCGTGGCGCCGGGCCACCCCATCGTCGAAGGCATTGGTGAGTCGATCCGGCTCGACCGCGAGGAGATGTACGGGGAGCACTTCGACATCCCGGAGCCGGACACCCTCGTCTTCGTGTCGTGGTTCACGGGCGGGGAAGTCTTCCGATCGGGCGCCTGCTACGCGCGGGGTGCGGGCAAGGTCTTCTACTTCCGCCCGGGCCACGAGACCTATCCGACCTACTTCAACCCGGAGATCCGGCGGGTCCTGGGGAACGCGGTCCGCTGGGCGGCCCCGGTCGAGCGGCCCGCGCGAACCTTCGGGAACACCCGTCCGGTCGAGGGGAGCTAGCGGCGAGCCAGACCACGACCGAGCCGGCGGGATCCCGGTCTAACGGGGGCGCAGTTCCGCACGCCGGCCGGTCTGCCGCCACGGCGTGGGGTCGCGCGGATCCCTCCACGACGGGGACCCCGAGATGCCGACGCTGCTGGTCAAGAACGCGGATCTGCTCGTCACGATGGACGACGCGGACACCCGGATCCCCGGCGGTGGGGTCTTCGTGGACGGCGCGGCGATAAGCCACGTCGGCCCCACCGCGTCCCTGCCCGCGATGGCCGACACGGTCATCGACGCCGGGGGCATGGTGGTGCTGCCCGGGCTCGTCAACACCCACCACCACTTCGTGCAGTCGCTGACCCGAGCCGTCCCCGCCGCCCAGGACGCCCCGCTCTTCGGCTGGCTGACGACGCTCTACCCGGTCTGGCGGAATCTGACGCCGGAGGCGCTGGCGGTCAGCGCTCGGGTGGCGATCGCCGAACTGATGCGCTCCGGCTGCACGACCACCAGCGACCACACCTACCTCTGGCCGAACGGGAGCCGGCTCGACGACCAGATCGAGGCCGCCGAGGAGATGGGAGTCCGCTTCCACGCCGCACGCGGCTCGATGTCCGTCGGCGAGTCGAGAGGGGGATTGCCGCCGGACGACGTCTGCGAGGACGAGGCGGCGATCCTGCGCGACTCCCGCCGGGTGATCGAGTCCTTCCACGACCCGACGCCCCTGTCGATGCGCCGGGTCGTGCTGGCGCCCTGCTCGCCCTTCTCGGTCTCGCCCGACCTGATGCGGGAGAGCGTCGCCCTCGCCCGCGCCTACGGCGTCCACAGCCACACCCACCTGGCCGAGACGCGGGACGAGGAGATGTACTGTCAGGAGACCTTCGGCCGGACTCCCGTCGAACTCGCCGAGGATCTCGGCTGGACCGGCCCCGACGTCTGGCACGCCCACCTCGTCCACGCCGGACCGGACGAGGTCGCCCGGCTCGGACGGACGACGACCGGCGTCGCCCATTGCCCGTCTTCGAACATGCGCCTCGGGTCGGGCATCGCCCCCCTCCGCTCCTGGCTGGCGGCCGGGTGTCGGGTCGGTCTCGGGGTCGACGGCTCGGCATCCAACGACGCCGGTCACCTGCTGACCGAGGCGCGGATGGCGCTCCTGCTCCAGCGCGTCGGCGGCGACGCGGCCGCGCTCTCCGCCACCGAGGCAGTTCGCCTCGCGACCCGGGGCGGGGCGGCCACCCTTGGCCGCGACGACATCGGCCAGCTGGCCCCGGGGATGGCCGCGGACCTGGTCGGGTTTCGCCTCGACGACCTCGGCCTCGCCGGCGGAGCCGTCCACGACCCGCTCGCCTCGCTCGTCTTCTGCCGTCCCCCGGACGTCGACCTGAGCGTGATCAATGGGCGCGTTCGGATCGCGAGCGGCAACTTCGTCGACATTGACCTGGGGCCACTCGTCGAACGCCACAACAGGATCGCGCGGGCACTGCTGCGGGACGAGCACCCGTGACCCGTCCGTGCGGAACGGGACGATGCCGTTGCGGGCGCGGGCCGGCGCCCATCTCGTGACCGCTCCTCGACACCTCTTGGAGATCTCGCTCGACACAGTGGCCGGGCCAGGACGCCGCGGTTGCTTTCCGAGCCCGAATGTCGGATCGACCCGAGAACGTCCTGGCGTCGCCTCAGGCGGACGCCAACGTGGGCTCCGCGATAGCCGTAACCCGACCGCTTCCCCGGCGCGCGCGACCGTCCACGAAGCAGGTCACGGGTCCAGCAGAGCCCGGGGACGACCGCCACCGACACTGCTATCCGCCGCGGCGTGCTCGCTCTATCCCGTGCGGCATGGCGCCTCGATGCCGAGGCACGAGATTTCGGACCAGACCGTTGGCAGCTCAGCGGGCCGGTTGCTTGCTACCACGACCCACATCTGAGAGCAGCTAGACGTTGTCGCGTGCTACGCAGCAGGCATCGGCCAACACGGAATACTCTCTGGTCTACCTGCGTTCACCGCGAGGTTCAACGGGGCCAGTGCTAATCCTCCGGCGACGCGGAGATAGCCCCGACCATTCCCAGGTCCGCTGACGCGCCGGAGGGGGAACCGGTGAGGCGTTCATGCCGCGGCCGGAGGACGAACTGCTCGATGTCCTCCAGCTGTTGCCGGAACCAACTCGCGACGTCGTCCTGCTCTACGATGCGGCGGAGGCGATCGGCGCGGCGCCGACGCTCGGACAGCGGCATCGTGACCGCCTCGTAGATCGCCTGTGCCGTCCCCTCGACGTCGGCCGGCGCGACCATCAGCGCGTCGTCCCCGAGCTGGATCGCGGCCCCGGCACCTTCGGAGAGGATCAGGACCCCGTTGCGCTCGTTCAGGAGTGCTCCCTCTTTGGCGACCAGGTTCATCCCGTCGATGATCGAGTTGACCAGCAGCACGTCGTACCACTTCATGGCCGCGAGCGCCCGGGGGTAGTTCTCCCCCATGATCATGTGGATCGGTTGCCAGCCCGTCTCGACGTTCGCGTAACGGGCGTTGATCCGCCCGACGACGGCGCTCACGTCGTCGAGGTAATCGCGGTACTCCTCGACGTCCATCCGCGACGGGACCGTGATCGCGACGAAGTTGATCCGGCCCTGAAAGTCCGGATGGGCCTCGAGGAACCGGTCGAAGGCCTGGAACCCGCGGACGATGTTCTTGCTCGGCTCGGCGCGGTCGACGCGGAGCACGGTGAACTCGTTCCAGTGGTTCGGCAGGTAGCGGTCGTGGCTCCGGGCGTCCTTGCCGTACGCCGACCTCCGTACGGTCGCGGTGTCGATCGAGATCGGGTAGGAGCGGACCTCGATCCGCCGCCCCTGGTACCGCACGCCGCAGTCGCCGTAGTCGACCTGCACGCCCGGCACGTACGCCTCGCAGGTGTACATGAAGCTGCGGGCGTGGGCCGGCGTCTGGAAGCCGATCACGTCGTTGCCCAGCATCCCCTCGAGGATCGCCCGCCGCATCGCCAGCGGCAGGAGCCGCCAGTAGTCCGGGTCCGGCCACGGGATGTGCACGAAGTGCTGCAGAATCGCCCCGGGCCGCCGCTCTCGGATGAAGCCCGGGCAGAGGTAGAGGTGGTAGTCCTGGAGCATGATGATCGGCTCGTCGGCGACCTGGTCGCAGGCGGCCAGGATCTCGTCGGCGAAGAGCCGGTTGACGACGACGTACCCCTCGTTCCAGGCGGTCCAGGTCTCGGCGGTGATGTCCGGCGAGCGCGGCGTGTCCCAGAGATAGTGCTGCAGGAACCAGAGCAGCGGGTTGCTGATCTCGTTGTAGTAGCGGCGGTAGCTGGCGGCGTCGGGCACGACGAACCGGAGCCGAAACTCCGGCTTCTCCCCGACCGGGCTGATCAGCCCCTCCCCGCGCTCCTGGGCGAGGGCGGCCCGTGCGCGGTCGCCCTCCGTCATCGCCGCCGCGATCCAGATCGGCTGCCGATCCCGGGCGATCGCGCTGACGGCGGTGACCACCCCGCCGCTGCCCTTGCGGGACGTGAACTGGCCGTTCTCGTCGACGGAGAACGTGACCGGGCCGCGGTTGGATGCCACGATCAGCGTGCGACCGGCGACCCGGCCGTCTTCAGGTCCGGGGCGGGCGCCGGACGGCGAGGGCGGGGGGACCGGCGTTGGGGAGCTCGCCACGGTCGTGTTCCTCCTCATTGCCGTCGCCCCGATGGTCCGTCCGAGGACGCGCGCGGCGGTCGATCGAGCGGCACCGATCCCCGCGGGAGCCGGCGCCTGGCGGGCGCCCATTGTGCCCGATCCGGCGCGCGGCCGGAAGCACCGGGGGTGGACGCGACGCCGCCGAACCGCGGACCCGCGGGGCCGATGGTCGTCCAAGATGATGTACCATCTCGCGGACGCGGGACACCCGGGCCTCTCTGACGGCGCCTGCCGTCGCGTTGGGAGGGGCCCGGGCACGGCGGTGATCGCCCCCGGCTACCAATTCGCCGCCTTGGGACGCCGCCGCGGGGCGTCGGACCTCGGCGCGACGGCAGGGGAGGAACCGCGGGCCATGGCAGCGATGCAGACGCCCACGGAAGACGGCTACATTCCGCAGCCGCAGGCCGGCCAGGGAGAACGTCGCTGCCCCTGGTGCGGCAGCGACGATGTCCGGTTGACTTCGCGGGGGTACACCGGTCCGACCGACGAGGTCGACCAGTACTTCACGTGCGGCAACTGCCGGAAGACCACCTACGAGCTGGTCGCGAAGACGGCCCGCGAGATGCGCCTCGGCCGCTTCCGGGCCGGCGGTCTGTACAAGGACCCCACCAGTCAGGACCGGTATCAGATCAGCCGCGTCCTCAAGGTTGGCGTCAACGAGTTTCTGATCTACCTCAAGCCGCTGGTCGAGGGCGAGGACGAGGCTGCGTTCGCGGGACGAGCGTCCGGCGCCTGACGCTCGCGGGTGAGCCCCTCCGTCTCCCGCTCGTCCAGCGCGCGGTACCCACCAGGTACCACGCGGGTCTGCCTTTTCCCTTGCCGCTCCCGTGAGCCGAATCTGCGCGTCGACCGGGGGCGGTGCCCTTCCCCGGGGATCACGGCGTCGCCGGGAGTCCAGGGATGGGGGACGCGAGCGACGAACCCTCCCGTCGCTCGCGTGTCCAATGCCTGGCGCCTGGCGGTCACGACGGACCCGGTCTAGTCCGAGCCGGGCGCCACAAGCTTCTCCGTCCCCGGATCCCACCGCCAGAGGGGCGCGCCGAGCGCGAGGTGGACGCCGCCCAGCCACCGGTCGGGCGGACTCAGCGTCGCCCAGTCGAGCCGGCCGGCGAGCACATCGGCGCCGGTCTGGGTCAGCTCCAGCGCCGGTCCGTCGAACAGCGGCGTCCCGTCTTCCTCCCGCGCCGGCCGCGGGGCGACGAACGCGCCTCCGTCGGCGAGCCGCAGCAGCGGCTGGCTACCGCCGGCGAGCCGCTCGAGGTGCCACCAGAACGCGAGGTCTCCCATGAAGGGCGTCGCCTCGAGGTCCTGGACGGCGAGGAACAGTTGGACCGGTGCCAGCGGCCCATCGGCGAGGACCCGCAGTGTCAGGGTCTCTGTCATCGAGAGGCCGGTATCGGCCGCGGGGAACTGGGCGAGATGCCGGCGAAGCGCCGGGGCGAGGAACGGCAGAGCGCTCGTGTCCTCCCCCAGGAAGCGTTCGATCTCCGTGGGGTCCGACGCCCGGAATGCCTGCCACGCCCGCCGCGCCAGGCGGCAGTGGTCCATGCCGATCTCGGAGCGGGTCGGAAACAGCCCGGAGAGTTGATCCGCGTCCAGCTGACCGAGGCCATGGAACGGCTCGATGCCGGGGTAGCGGTCGGCCGTCACCAGTGAGATCCGGAGCTTCTCGGGTCCACGCGCGCCGAACCGGTCGAGGATCTGGATGAGCTGGAGCTGGTCGTGGAGGTCGTGCTCGAACCAGAGCACGAGCTCGTCGCGGAGCCGCGGAACGAACGACAGGATCGAGTCTCGCTTCGCCAGGTCGGCGCGAGCCGCCAGATAGGGCATCCACCCTCGCTCGTCGAGGAAGCGGGCGCGAGCCGCGCCAAGATTGACCAGCGAGAGGTCGGGCGGCACCGGGCCCTCGCTGAGGACGTCCCGCCAGACGAGCACCTCGCCCCGGATGTCTGTCTCGGCGAGAAGGTCGGCGACGACATCGCCGTTGGCGACGTGCAGCGTTTTCTCGAGGTCGGGGTCGTTCGGATCGGGAAGCGTCGGTCGTTGCATCGGCATGGTGGGCCCCTCGTGGCGCGTCCCGGTTAGGCGCCGCGTACGGCACCGGCCAAGGATAGCGGATGGCTTGCGCTGACCCCGTCTGCGCGGCGCCGGGAGTCGTCACGGCCCTTGGCCTATACTTTCTGCTCGCAAGGTTGTTCGCACCGCTATTTGGACCGGGCACCTCGAGTGCCTCGCCCTTGGCCGCCGGGCACGACCTCTCGTCGCGTCCTCTCCCGACGGCCGGCTTCTGCGCTAACCGTCTACTCGCCAGTTGGAGCCCCGCGTGACCCTGCTTGAGACCACCGCCACGCCGACCGGTACCGGCGCCGTCCCCATCTCGCCGCCCGACGGTCCCTCTCCGCTCGCCGCCGAGGTCGCCCGGCGCCGGACGTTCGCGATCATCTCCCACCCCGACGCCGGCAAGACCACCCTCACCGAGAAGCTGCTGCTCTACGGTGGGGCGGTCAACCTGGCCGGGTCGGTCACCGCTCGGAAGAGCCAGCGCCACGCCGCCTCCGACTGGATGGCGATGGAGCGCGAGCGCGGCATCTCCATCTCGTCGACGATGCTCGCCTTTCCCTACGGAGGCTGCCAGCTCAACCTGCTCGACACGCCCGGCCACCAGGACTTCTCGGAAGACACCTATCGCACCCTGACCGCGGTGGACAGCGCGGTGATGGTGCTCGACGCGGCCCGCGGCATCCAGGACCAGACGCTCAAGCTGTTCGAGGTCTGCCGCCGTCGGCGGACCCCGATCATTACCTTCGTCAACAAGCTCGATCGGCCCTCGCGCCACCCCCTCGACCTGCTGGACGAGATCGAGCGGGTGCTGGGCCTGGCCACCTACCCGCTCAACTGGCCGATCGGGGACGGCGAGGACTTCCGCGGGGTCTACGACCGCCAGGCCGAGACCGTCCACCTCTACGAGCGCACCGAGCACGGCGCGCGCCGGGCCCCGGTCCGCGTCAGCGCCCTGGACGACCCGGCGCTCGACGGCCTGATCGGCTCGGAGCGGGCCGCGACCCTGCGCGAGGAACTGGCGCTCCTCGACGCGGCCGGCGAGGCGTTCGACCTCGACGCCGTCCGCGCCGGCGACCTGACCCCGGTCTGCTTCGGCAGCGCCCTGACGAACTTCGGCGTTCAGCCCTTCCTCGATGCCTTCCTCGACCTCGCGCCGCCGCCCGGCGCCCAGTCGACCGACGGTGGAGCGGTGCGGCCCGACGAGGACGCCTTCTCGGGCTTCGTGTTCAAGATCCAGGCGAACATGGACCCCCGCCACCGGGACCGCGTGGCGTTCCTCCGGGTCGTCTCCGGCCGGTTCGAGCGAGACATGGAGGTCTGGCACCCCCGCCTCCGGCGCAAGGTCCGCCTCGCCCGGCCGCTGCGACTCTTCGGCAACGACCGCGAGACCGTCGAGGAGGCCTACGCCGGCGATGTCGTCGGCCTGATCAATCCGGGCATCTTCGCGATCGGCGACACCGTGAGCGAGGGGGAGATCGGCGCGTTCCCGCCGCTCCCCCGGTTCCAGCCGGAGCACTTCGCGCTGCTCCGCCACACCCGCGCGGACCGCTACAAGCAGTTCCTGAAGGGCCTGACGCAGATCGAGGAGGAGGGCGGCATCCAGCTCCTCTATCCGGTCGCGAGCGGTCGCCGGGAGCCGATCCTCGCCGCCGTCGGCGCCCTCCAGTTCGACGTCGTGCGCTACCGGCTGGAAGCCGAGTACGGCGTGGAGACGATCCTCGAGCCGCTGGGGTACGCGACCGCGCGCTGGGCGTCGGGTCTGCCCGCGGCCGTGGCGGCCGCCGCCGACGGCCGTGGTCGGCTGCGCGCCGAGGACCGCGACGGGCGGCCGGTGATCCTCTTCACCACCGCCTGGGACCTCCGCTACGCCGAAGAGAACAGCGACGGCGTGGCGTTCCACGTCGACCCCACGGGTCTCCCGGCGGCCTGATCCTCTCCCGCCCAGCCTGGCCGCCCTGGCCCGCTCGGTCCCCGGCGGGCCACCAGCATCGCGGCTCGCCCGCTCGGAGGTTGCTCGTGCGCCCCGCGCCCCGCGCCCCACGCCCCGCGCAGTCGTGGCCCTTGACAGACCCAAGGTAGATGCACCGGATGGGCCGATCGACCACACCACCGGGTCCCGGCGGGACGCCCTGTGTCCCTCCCAGCCGGGTCCGCCCTTGATGCAGCCCCATGGCGGTCACAACCCCGCGCGCGAACTCGCTGTTGCCTGGCTGCTGATGGCGGGCCCGACGGTCGGCTTTGCCCTCCGGTACCCCCTCGCGGGCAACGGTGATCGCCTGACCGACCTCGGTCTCCTCGCCGACTACGGCGTCGTGGAGTTCCTCGGCTTCGTCGTCGGTCTCGTCGCCTTCTTCGCCGGCTACGCCCTCGGCGTCCGGGCGGTCCGGCGGCTGCCCGCGGGACGGTCGCTGCCATTGGTGCTCGGCGGGGGGGCGGCCCTGGCCGCACCGATGGTCCTGATGTACCCCGTCAGCGCCATCGACGTCTTCATCTACGCGGTCCGCTCCCGGCTCTGGACGACCTACGGGGAGAACCCGAGCGCGGCGTTGCCCATCGACTACTGGGACGGCGACCCGTTCATGCGCCTCGCCTCCCCGGAATGGGCAGACGACACCTCCCCCTACGGTCCCCTCTGGAACCTGGTAGCCGCCCCGGTCACGCTCGTCGCTGGGGACCAACCGGGCCTCGCCGTGCTCGGGTTCAAGATCCTGGCGGCGGCGGCCGCGGTGGCCTGCGCCTGGGTGATCGCCCGGACCCTGGCCGAACTCCGTCCCAACGACGCCGCGGTCGGCGCGCTGCTCTTTCTCTGGAATCCCGTGGTCCTCTGGGAAGGCGTCGCCAACGGCCACAACGATGTCGTGGTGATGCTCCTCGTCTTGCTCGCGCTGCTCGCCTGGGCGAGACGCTACGACGCGGTGGTCCTGCCGCTGCTGCTGGCCGGCGGGCTCGTCAAGTACGTCCCGCTCCTGCTGCTGCCGCTGGCCGCGGTCGCGCTCGTCCGCCGCGTCGCGACGCTCGAGGACGGGATCCGCTTGGCGGCACGCACGCTCGCGCTCGCGCTCGCCGTGCTCGTCGTGGCGTTCTTTCCCTTCTACGATCTCGAGGCGGTCCGGGACAGCGCCGCCCGCCAGGGCGACATCTTCCTCACGTCGCCGGCCGCCGTGGCGCTCGACCTGCTCGCCCGCTGGGCACCCGGCGTCGACGGCGAGCGGGTCGTCGCCACCGTCGGGCAGGGGATCGTCCTCTGCGCGCTCGGTTGGCACCTCGCGGCGGTGTGGCGGCGGCCGGATCGGCTGCCACGCGCCGTCTTCGAGGTCCTCTTCGCCCTGGTCCTGGTCGGCACCTTCAACTTCCGTCCCTGGTACCTGATCTGGCCGGTCGCCGCCGCGGCCCTGCTGCCGCTGGGCTTCCCGGCGCTGCGCGTGGCGAGCTGGACGGCGGGCGCCCTCGCCGGCTACGGCGTCTTCATCTGGGTGTGGCACTGGTGGCCGGTCGACTTCCCGACGATCCAGCGGGTCGCCGTCGCCCTGATGTTCTCAGGGGCCGTCGTGACGACGGCAACGGAGATCCTGCGCGCCCGGCGAGCGCCAATTGCTCCGGTTCCGCCGTAGGCTTCCCGGTGCCCCCCCGGCGGCCCTATCGCCGATCCCCTATCGCCGTCCGTGCGCTCGGTTCGACGGTGTGCCTCAACGGGGCGGGCGCAACCTCGATCATTCGGGAATGCCCGAGGGGGGCATACGAGCGCACGGCGGCGAGCCGGCCAGTTCTAGGGCCCCCAGGTGATCGCTTGAGAGATTGGGGGGTCGGTCGTCCCCGCGCCCGGCCGGGGCAAGAACCGACCTCCGGTGCGAGTCCTGCTTCCACCCCGTCCAGCGACGCGCCGAGGATCATCCGGACCCCGTACTGGCCAGCCCAGCGGGCGAGATCGATGCGCCCTGTGCGGGACTCGCCGACCGTAGGCCGGGACCGGCCTCCGCTAGGGTTCGCGGCGATGACCTCGTGACCCCTGGTTAGGGATCTGCGTTGCCTATGCGACCGCCGCCAACCAGAGCGAGACGCGCCACGTGGGACGAATGACAGCGCCGAATCGAGCGAGCTTCCCTTACCCTGAGACGGAGCGGACCACCTTCGCCAGCCGGTCGGCTCTGGGCCGGGCCGCACCGTCACGGCTCCTCAAGCGCCCCGAGCGCCTCCCGCGGACCAGCACGACGGTCCGGCGCCTTCCGAGCAGGGACCGATGGCGGCTCCTGAGAGACGACACGTCCTTCCCGGAGCGACCGCCGCGCCTGCTTGGGTCCGCCGCGGACGAACCTGCCACCGTCACGATCCCACTCCCCGGCCGCCGGATCGTGGTCGGTGAGTGGATGGTGCTCGCCGCCGTCGTCGTCCTCGCCGCGGTGTTGCGCTTCGCGCGCCTGGGCGACATCCCCGGCAACATTACGGCCGACGAGGCCGACAACCTGCGGGTGATCTTCCGCATCCAGGAGTCGGGGGAGCCGGGCTTCTTCGGGTTCGACTGGAAGCCGGCGCCGGCGTTCAGCATGTACCTCTTTGACGCGTTCATGGTGGTCTTCGGCGACACCCCCTTCGGCCTCCGGTCGGCTTCGGCGGTCTTGGGCTCGGCCGCGCTGGTCCCGTTCTTCGCCATCGCGCGCCGGACCGTCTCGTTCCCCGCCGCGCTCGCCGCCACGGTGCTGCTGGGCACCAACCGCTGGTACCTTCACTTCTCGCGCTCCGGTTGGGAGAACGTGCACGTCGCGGCATTCGCCCTGCTCGCGGCCTGGGCCCTCCTCGTCGGGCTGGAGCGCGCGCAGCTGCGGTGGTTCTCGCTCGCCGGGGTCGCGGCGACGCTCGGGCTCTACGGCTACTTCGCCGGCCGGCTGATCCTGCCCGCGCTGGTCCTCTACGCGCCGATCGCCTGGTGGGCGGTCCAGCGTCGCCGTCGGCGCGTGCTGCACGGGAATTCGGGACCACGCCCAACGACGACCTACGGCCTCCACGGCCGGCGCCGGGGCCGACGGGCCCTGATCGGCGTTGCCCTCCTCGTCCTGGTCGCCGTCGGCCTCGCCCTGCCGCAGCTGATCGAGGTGCGGGAACGCTGGGACTACTTCAACCAGCGGTCAAGCAACGTGAGCGTCTTGAACCAGCCTCGCCCGTTCCAGGGCGAGGACGACGCGCTGGGAATCGTGCTCGGGCAGCTCCGGCGGAACCTCTCCGGTTACGTCCTCCTTGATGGGGAGCTGTTCAACAACGGGCGGTACGGCGCGCCCCAGACGCCGCCGTACGACCGGTTCACCATGACCCTGACCGTGATCGGCTTCGTCCTCGCCGTCCGTCGCTGGCGGATCGCCACGCTCTGGGCGGCCCTCCTCGCTGTCCCCTTCGTCGGCACGCAGGTCTTCACCGCGCCCACGCCGGACCTCGCCCGCGCGACGGTGTTCGCCCCGTTCCCGTACCTCTTCGCGGCGCTCACCATCGACGCGGGATTCCGCCTCGTCGGCAGGCGACACAGGGCCGCTGCCTACGCTGTCCTGGTCGCTGCCGTCGCGATCGTGGCCACCACTCACGTGGTGCATTACTTCCGGTGGATCAACACGGAGGGCGCGCTGACCGCGCGTCGGCCCGCGGTCGAGCTCGAGGACTACCGCGTCTGGGAGCGGGCGGTCCGCTGCGACTTCCGCGGGCGGGGCCCGGGGCCTCGAAGCCAGCCGTGGGACGAGCGTCGCGATGTGGAGGTCGCGGTCGGCCCCGTACTCCCGGCGGACGACCCTCGCTACTGCGACGTGGACTGAGAACGCCGCCGTCGGCGGCCTCCGGGCGTGACGTTCGGCAGCGACACGCCACGGACCGCCGCGCGAGCGGGGCTCGACCGGAACCCTGGATGCGCGGACGACGAGAGCCGCGCCCGTGCTAGAGTTGGCCACCCATCGTTCCTCGATTCACGCCGAGTCGCACCGTCGCCGGAGAGTCCCGCGTGCCCGACGAGTCGTCCCTCGACCACTCGACATCGACCTCGCAGTCGCCCGGCGAGGTGGTCGCACGGAGGGCGGGGGAAGTCCCGGCACTCCGGTCGGCAGCCACCCGCCCCGGCGGCCCACTGCCGGCAGCAGCGATCCAAGCCCCATCGGCGCGGTCGACCCGACGGGACTCCGCCCGGAGGGCACCGGCGTCGCGCCCGTCGGCGCCGAGCCCGCTGTCCTCGCTGTGGGGCCCGACGTCGATCTCGGACGACGTGGTCCTGCTGCGCGCCGCCCGCGCCGCCCGGGGCCGCGCGCCCTGGGGTGGCGGCGTGCCGGTCCTGGAGACGCCGGGCGGAAGGTCAAGCCACCGCGCCAGGGGTCGGTTTCCAACCGCGATCCCGGGGGCCGTCCGCCAGAAGGCCCAGGGTGCCCGCGGACGGCGCCCCGTCCGAACGGCGGCCTTCGCCATCCCGAAGACCGAGACGGTCACTCGCCTCGTCGAGCTGGCGAGTCTGGCGGCCGTGTTGGTCGTGGCGGCGCAGCTCCGCTTCCAGGATCTGCGCCAGGCCTGGCCCGGCGTCCACGGCGACGAGGGCATCATCGGGATGCTCGCGCAGAGCGTTCGACGCGGCGAGAGCATCGGCGTCTACAACCCCCAGGCGCTCGGGCAACCGACGGCGCCGATCTTCGCCGACGCCCTCATGATGCGGCTGCTCGGACCGGGGATCGACAGCGTGCGCGCGACCTCGGCCACCTTCGGGCTGCTCGGGGTGGTAGCTCTCTGGCTCGTCGCGCGGAGGAACTTCGGCGCCCGCACCGCGCTGATCGCCGTCGCCCTGATGGGGCTGCTCCACTGGCAGCTCCACTTCTCCCGCGTCGGCTACCCGGTCATCGCCTGGCCGCTGGTGGCCACGCTCACCGCCGGGGCGGTGATGGAGGCCCTCCGCGGCGGCGGTCTCCGCTGGTGGGCAACGGCCGGGGGTCTCACCGCGGCCGGCGTCTACGTCTACAACGCCCATTCGATGTTCGTCGCGATCCTTGCCCTCTTCGCCACCTTCTGGCTGCTCGGACCGGTCGCCTTCCTCCCAGTCGCGAGCGGGCTCGCCTACCTTCTGGCGCCCGGCGCCGCGACGGCCGT
This sequence comes from uncultured Thermomicrobiales bacterium, assembly GCA_902806335.1. Lineage (GTDB taxonomy): Bacteria > Chloroflexota > Chloroflexia > Thermomicrobiales > UBA6265 > CADCWG01. The sequence continues at coordinate 57,855 of CADCWG010000131.1, forward strand.
CCTCGCCGTCGCGACCCTCGTCGCGGCGCTCGCGCTCGAGCGAAACACCGTGCGCGCCTACGCGACCCGGATCGGGGCGGCCCTCGCCGGATTTGGTCTCGTGATCTTCCCCATGGCGCGCTACGCCCTGGACCCGGCGAACGGTTACTTCAACAGCCAGGAAGGGCGCCTGATCACGCGGCAGCCGGACTGGCTTGCGGCCGGCACCGACGAGCGGTTTCGTATCCTCAGGGAACGCTATGTCGACTTCTGGCGCAGCCTCCTTCTGGACGGCGGCTACGATGGGGTCGACGGAGCCGGCGTGACGCCGATGGTGCCGGCCCTGCTCGCCCTGATCGGCCTCGTCGGCATCGCGATGGCGGTGCGGCGGCGTCATCCCCTCGCGGCGCTGGGCGCGATGATCCTGCTCCTCGCCCCGATCGCGGCGGTGATCACCAGGGACGGGTCCTACCGCCGGACCCTCGTCATGGCGCCGTTCTTCGCCCTGTTCGCGGCGATCGGGCTGTCGGACGGCGTGGCGCTCGCGGCCCGGCTCCGGCCCCCGCTCCGCATCGCCGCGTCGGCCGTCCTGGCGGCCGTCGCGGTCCTCGCCGTGGATGACAACCTCGACAATGCCAGAGCCTCGTTCGCCTCGCCGCTCCAGCGGTTCACCTTTTGCCTGGAGATCACGGACGCGTCGTACTTCCTGGACGGCCTTCCTCCCGATTCATACGTCTACTTCTATTCAGCTCGGTGGTCGATCGACTACGAGACGCGGCGGTTCGTCGCCCCGGACGCCCGGGGGGAAGACCGCTCGGAGGAGTTCGGCGAGCCGAACGGCGGGTACAACGTCACCGCCGACCCGGCGGACGGCCGACCGATCTTCGTCTTCATCGGCGAGTACATCGAGCGTTCGCTGCCAGAGGTCGAGGCCCGCTACCCCGGCGGCCAGGTCGTCCAGGGCGGCCCGCCCGACGCCCCGACCTTCGTGGCGTACCTCCCGCCCGGGCCGTAGGGCCAGGGCGGGCCGTAGGGCCAGGGCGGGCTTCCCGGCGCGGGCGTACTCCGCGATGGGAGCCGGCGGCTCAGGCCGGCGCGGGGGCCGGCCCGGCGACGCCGACCGCCAGCCGCTCCGGGTCGAGGTGCCGCTGGGCGGCCTCGAGGAGCTCGTCGCGGGTCAGCGCCCGGATGATCCCGGGGTAGCGGTCCAGGTAGTCGAGCCCGAGCCCGAAGTGCTCGATGCTGAGGAGCGTCGCCGCGACCCCGTCGTTGCTCTCGAGGGCGAGCGGCAGCACGCCCGTCAGGTAGCTCTGGGCGTCGGCGAGTTCCTCCTCCTCAACCGGCTCCTGCCGCAGTCGCAGCACCTCGTCGGTGATGCTCGCGATGGCTTGGTCCACGTCCTTCGGGTCGACCCCGGCGCGTGCCACCCACGTTCCGAGGTCGCGCCCGGTCTCGAGCCCGCTGTAGACGTAGTAGGCCAGCCCCTGCCGGTCGCGGACGCTCGCGCCGAGGCGGCCCATCAGCCCGAGCCGACCGAGGATCAGGTTCGCCGTGTCGAGCGCGTAGTAGGCGGGGTGCGACCGTGCCACCGTCGGGAAGCCGATCGCGATGTCGGCCTGGCTCTTGCCGGCCAGTGACCGGGCCTCGCGCACCGTGGTTGCCGGGCCGGCCACCGGTGGCGGCGGCGACAGCGGGTCGGCCGGCGCGTCCCAGCCGCCGAAGCGGTCATGCAGCAGCTCCGCCGCCGACATCAGGTTGAGCACGCCACCGACCACCGCGACGGTGGTCACGCGGGGCCCGTAGCGGGTCGCGTGGTAGGCGACGAGGTCGTCGCGGGTGATCGTGCTGACGGTCTCGGCCTCCCCCGCCACGCGCCGCCGGTAGGGGTGCCCATCCGGGTAGAGCAGCTCGCGGAGCGTCCGATCGGCCACCGCCTGGGTGTTGTCGTCCGCCTCCCGGATGCCGGCCAGGATCTCCCGCCGCACCTTCTCCAGCTCGTCGGCCGGGAAGTCGGGGCGCAGCAGCACGTCGGCCGCGAGGTCGAGCATCGCCGGCAGGTCCTCGCGGAGGCAGCGTACCGCGAGGTCGACCGACAGCCGACCGGCGTCGACCGACAGCGTCGCGCCGAGGCCGTCGGTCAGCTCGTTCAAGGCCTCGAAGGTCCTGCCGGCCTGACCCCGCGGCAGCATCCAGGCCGTGAAGGCCGCCAGGCCGGCCTTCTCCGCGGGCTCGGCGAGGGCACCGGCCTCGACCCGGATCCGGACGACGGCGACGGGGTCGTCCGGCCGCGCCTGCCCGAGCACGACGACCCCGTTCGGCAGCTCGACGCGCTCGAACGGCGCCCGCCTCGACCCCGTGGCGGCGGGCGCCGGGGCGGCGAGGTCCTCGCCGGCGGTCGCGGGAGATGGGACGGTCTCGGGCCGATCGTCCCAGCCCGCCCGGACGGTCCCGCCATAGATCGACCAATACCGACCGGGCCCGGGCAGCGCGGCCGCTACTCGCTGGTCGCCTTCCGCCGCGGCCCCGTCGCCTGACGGCTCGAGCCAGCCGACGGTCCGCGACTCTGGCGTCAGGTAGGTCCGGGCGACCCGCTGGATGTCGTCAGGCGTGACGGCGGAGAGTTCGTCGACAAGTGCGTCGGCGCGGCGGTAAGAATCGACCACCTCCATCTGGCCGAGCCAGAACGCCTGGTTGGTGACCCCTGCCGAGGAGTAGACGTACTGGGCACGGACCTGCTTTAGCGCCCGCGCCAGTTCCTCCTCGGGAACGGTCTCGTCGCGCAGACGCGCGAGCTCGGCGTCGACCGCGGCCTCGATCCGGCCGAGCTCGACTCCCGGCAGGGCGGTGACGGCGACGCCGAAGAGCCCCGCGTCGAGCGTCAGGTCGAAGTCCGACCCAGCGCCGCGGGCTAGACCGCCGGCCACCAGCGCCCGGTAGAAGCGGGCCGAGCGCCCCATCGGCCCTCCCCCGGCCAGGCCCATCCCCTTGCCGCCCGAGAGGACCGCGTCCGCTACGAGCAGCGGAACACTGTCCGGGTGCCGGGCGTCCGGTGCCTTGAAGGCCATCCGCAGATAGGCCGTGGGGGCCGGCTGACGGAGGACGACGCGACGCTCGCCGCGTTGAGGTGGCTCCACCGCCCGCACTGGCGCGGCGGGCTCGCCCGGCGCGATCTGTCCGAAGGCGCGATCGATTCGGCCGAACAGCTCGTCGGCGTCGAAGTCGCCGACCGCGACGACGAACGCGTTCCGCGGGTGGTAGTGCCGCCGGTAGTGGGCGTAGAGGTCGTCCCGGGTGATCGACCGCAGGTCGGCCTCGTGCCCGATCACCATGTGGCCGTAGGGGTGGGCGCGGAAGGCGACGCCAAAGACCTCTTCCAGCAGCCGGTACGACGGTCCGTTCTCGGCCCCCTGGCGCTCGGAGAGGATCACCGTCCGCTCCGACTCCGTCTCCTCGGGGTCGAACAGCGAGTTCGTCATCCGGTCGGACTCGACCGCGAGCGAGAGCTCCAGCCGGTCCACCGGCAGCGTCTCGAAGTAGGCGGTCCAGTCGTTCGAGGTCAGCGCGTTGAGGGTGCCACCGTTCTTCGAGACGTCGCGGAAGATCGCCCCCTTGGCCAGCGACGGGGTCCCCTTGAACTGCATGTGCTCGACCCAGTGCGAGATCCCGGTCAGGCCCGGCACCTCGTTCCGGCTGCCGACGCGATACCACACCCAGAACGAGGCGATCGGCGCGTCGTGCGCCTCGCGCAGCAGCACCTGAAGGCCATTGTCGAGGGTCCGCACAGAGACGGGCGAGCGGGAGACCATCGGGGGGATCGTCCTTTCGGTCGCGCGGAGTAGCCAGAGGGCGCTGGACCGGTGCCCACCGTGGCCACGGTCGGGCGTTGGCACGCGGCGGCCACGGGGGAGCCGGTCGGCTTCCACTTCGGGCGCCGACGTCGGCCAGCACGATACCAGCGGGACGCACCGGCGTGCTCAAGCCTCCGCGGTCGCGGGGGCAGCGACGCCAGTCGCCCGGGGCGGGCGGCCAGTGACAACGGCGGGCGCGGTTGTCTTCCCTACGCGACCGAGCGCCTGCGACCGGCGAGGCGGCTCTGGAGCACCACCACGACGAGCAGGAAGAGCCCGCGAATGACCTGCTGCCAGTAGGGGTCGAGGCTCTCAAAGTTGAGCATGTTGATGATCGCCCCGAGCAGCAGCACGCCGACCAGGGTCGTCCAGACCGAGCCCAGCCCGCCGGTGAGCAGGGTACCGCCGACGACGACCGCCGCGATCGCCGAGAGCTCCCAACCGACCGCCTCGTTCGGGTTGCCGGCGAACGTCTGGGCGGCCAGGATCGCCCCGGCCAGGCCGGCCAGGCCGCCGCTCAGCGCGTAGACCGCGACGATCGTCCGCGACACCGGGAGGCCGGCGAGCCGGGCCGCCTCCTCGTTGCCGCCGAACGCCAGCACGTGGCGGCCGAACCGCGTCAGGTTGAGCACCACCGATCCGGCCACGAACGCAACTGCCGCGATCGCGGCGGGGAGCGGCACCCGGCCGAGGTTGCGGGAGCTCAGCTCGATGAACCCGTTGGTGAAGGCGTCGGTCGAGAGGCTGACCGTGGCGTTGCCGGAGAGGATCAGCGCCAGACCCCGCCCGGCGAGCAGCGTCGCCAGCGTGACGATGAACGGTTGGATCCGGAACGCGGCGATCAGCCCGCCGTTGAGCAGCCCGACCGCGACGCCGGCCAGCACCGCGCCCCCGATCGCCACCCAGACGCCTTCCCCGCTCAGGCGGGCGGCGAGGACGCTCCCGATCACGGCCACCGCGCCGACCGAGAGGTCGATGCCCCCGGTCATGATCACGAACGTCATGCCGAGCGCGATCAGGGCGAACATGGCGTTGTAGCGCAGGGCCTCGGTGAGGTTGTACGACCCGGTAAAGCCGTTGTCGCCGTAGCGCCACCAGCCGAACAGCAGCGTCAGCCCGAGGGCGAGGATCGCCCCCTGGCGCTGGACCAGGCTGCCGAGCTGCGCCCGCCGGTCGGCCTGAGCGTCGGCTCTCGGTTCGCTCGCGGGCAGGGGCGGCGCGGTCGCGGCCATCGGGACTCCTCGGATCCGTCGCAACGGCGTGGTTATCTCGTCGTCGGCAGGAGGTCGAGCGGGCGGCACCCGGGGGACGCCTCGCCGATGCGGGAACTGGGCGGGGGAAGCGCGATCCGGCGAGGGCTAGGACCCGCGCCGGCGCTGGAGCAGCACGGCCACCACGATCGCGCCCGCGGTGACCACCCGCGCCACCGCGTCCGAGGCCCCCTCGGTCAGCAGCGTGTAGCGGATCAGCTGGATGGTCAGCGCCCCGATCAACGTCCCGAGCACGCTCGCCCGGCCGCCGGTCAGGACCGTGCCGCCGACCGCCACCGCGGCGATCGCGTCCAGCTCCCGGTTGAGGCCGACCCGGTTCGCGTCCGACGCGGAGTTGATCGCGATCTCGACCAGCCCGGCCAGCCCGGCGAGGAGCCCGCTGATGGCGTAGACCGCCAGCTTCACCCTCCTCACCGGCACCCCGGCAAGGCGCGCCGCCTGCTCGTTGCCACCGATCGCCAGCACGTAGCGCCCGAACGTGGTCACGCGCATCGCCCAGGCAGCGACGGCGACGACGGCCAGCGCGAGCAGCGCCTGGAACGGCACGCCGAACGGTCGGCCGAGACCGATGTACTGCCAGTCGGGCTCCCGGAAGCTCTTCAGCTCGCCGTCGGTGATGACCTGGGCGATCCCGCGGCCGGCGATGAACAGGACCAGCGTCGCGATGATCGGCTGGATGCCGAACCCGGTGACCAGCGCCCCGTTGCCGAGGCCGAACGCGCCGGCCACCAGGATCGGGATCGCAATCGCGAGCGCCCCACCCAGGTACGGGATATCCCACGGCGCACGGGTGCTGAGGAGGATCATCGCGGCCACCGACCCGGCGATCGCCATCAGCGCCCCGACGGAGAGGTCGATCCCGCCCGTGGCGATGACCAACGTCATTCCGACCCCGACGATCACGATCGTCGCGACCTGGGTCGCGTTGATGTTGAACGCCTGGCGGGTCAGGAACGCGTCGGCGTTGAAGACGACGTTGTAGAGGATCAGGAGCACCAGGGCACCGAGTCCCGCGGACGCGCGGCGGGCGCCCCCCAGGAGACCGTCCCGCAGGCCTGCGCGCCGGTCGGGTAGGTCCGGCGCGGCCGGCGTCGACGATCCGGGCGACGGGCCGGGACCCGACGGCATGCCCCCGTGGATCGGTCGCGCGTTCGCCATCGCCTACGCCGATCCCCCGCCGACAGCCGCCGGCACGCCGACGCCCGCCGCCGCTTGTCCGTCGCCCGCCGCCGCCTGCCCTTCACCCTGAGCCATCGCGGCGAGGATGGTGTCCTGGTCGGCCTCGGCGTGACTCAGCTCGGCCACCGTCCGGCCGTCGCGGAGCACCACTACCCGGTCGCCGCCCTCGGTCAGCTCCTCGATCTCGGAGGAGATCATCAGCACCCCGAGCCCGCCGTCGGCCAGCTCGTCGACCAGCGCCTGGATCTCGGCCTTCGCGCCGACGTCGATCCCCCGCGTCGGCTCGTCAAGGATCAGCAGCTTTGGGTCGAGGCAGAGCCAGCGGGCGAGGAGGACCTTCTGCTGGTTTCCGCCCGACAGCTCCCGGATCGGCTGGTCCGGTCCGGCCGTCTTGATCCCGAGCCGGGCGATGAAGCGGTCGACGATCTCGCGCTGGCGGTCGTGGTCGACGATCCCGTGGCGCGCCAGCACCGGCAGCGCCGCGAGGGTCAGGTTCTCCCGCACCGAAAGGTGCGGCACGATCCCCTCGACCTTGCGGTCCTCCGAGCAGAAGCCGATACCGGCGCGGATGGCGTCGCCTGGTCCACGGAAGTGGGTCGGCTGGCCGCCGAAGCGGACCTCGCCGCGCTCGATCTGGTCCGCGCCGAAGACCACCCGGGCGACCTCGGTCCGCCCCGAGCCGAGCAGACCGGCGAGACCGACGATCTCGCCCTCGCGAACGGCGACCGTCGCCCCCTGGAGCGCCCGCCCGCGCTCGATGTGGTCGACCTCGAGCAGCGCCCGTCCGCTACCCGCGCGCCGCCCGGCATCGCGGAAGCCGGTCTGACCTTCCCGCCGGACCTCGCCCAGCTCCTTGCCGAGCATCCGCGCGACCAGCTCCAGCTTGCCGATCTCGGCCATCGGCCGCTCGTCGACGGTGACCCCGTCGCGCATGATCGTGACGCGGTCGCAGACGGCGTAGAGCTCGTCGAGCCGGTGGGTGATGAAGAGCACCGAGACGCCGTCCGCCTTGAGGCCGCGGATCACATTGAAGAGCGTCTCGACCTCGCGGTCGTCGAGCGACGAGGTCGGCTCGTCCATCACGACCAGCTTGCTGTCGAAGGAGACCGCGCGGGCGATCGCGACCATCTGCTGCAGCGCGACATTGAGCTCCAGCAGCGGCCGGGTGACGTCGATCCGGATGCCGAGCCTGGCGAGCAGCGCCCGCGCGTCGCGGTTCATCTTCCGCCAGTTGATCAGGCCGAAGGAGCGCGGCTCGCGACCCATGAAGATGTTCTCGGCGACGGAGCGGTAGGGGACGAGGTTGATCTCCTGGTAGATCGTGGAGACGCCACCGACCTGCGCCGCCTGCGGCGAGCGGAAGTCGATCGGCCGCCCGTCGAAGACGACCGTCCCGCCGTCGCGCCGGTGGGCGCCGGTCAGGATCCGGACCAGGGTGCTCTTGCCGGCGCCGTTCTGCCCGACGAGCGCGTGGACCTCGCCCCGCCCGACGCGCAGCGACGCCCCCGAGAGCGCGACCACGCCCGGGAAGGACTTCGTCACGCCCTCCATCACCAGGAGGGGCGTCGACGGGTCGGCGGTGGGGGTCGCGGCGATGGCCGCGGGCGGGGCGCTGGCCACGGCGGCTCCTCCGTCAAGTCGTCCCGATACCTACGAGAACCGCGGGTACGGCGGCGGGGCAACCCGGAGGTCGCCCCGCCGTGACCGTAGCGTGTTGGACGAGCGCCTAGTAGGCGTTCGCGATCTCCTGCGCCGCGTTGGTGGCGTCGAAGAACTTGTCCGGGTTGATGATCTTGGGCGCGATCTGCTCGCCCGCGGCGTACGCGGCGAGGGTCTCGAACGCCTTCGGGCCGAAGCGCGGGTTGCACTCGACCGTCGCGGCCATCTTGCCGTCGATGATCGCCTGCAGCGCATCGCGTGAGCCGTCCACCGAGACGATGATCACGTCCTTGCCCGGCACCTTGCCCTGGGCCTCGAGCGCGAGGATCGCGCCGATCGCCATCTCGTCGTTGTGCGCGTAGACCGCAGTCGCGGTCGGGTTCGCGGCGTAGAGGGTCTCGAACGTCTGCCGCCCGAGGTCGCGCGCGAAGTCACCGGTCTGGGAGGCGACGATCTGCATGTTCGGGAAGCCAGCCGACGCCGCCGGGGTGCCGAGGTGGTCGGCGTTGTTGTAGGTGCCCGCCAGGTAGTCCCGGAAGCCCTTCTGGCGGTCGATGGCCGGCGAGGACCCGGTTGTGCCCTCGAGCTCGATGATCTGGGCGGTCCCGTTGGTGACACGGGCCAGGAACTCGGCCGCCCGGGCACCTTCCTGGACGAAGTCCGAGCCGATGAAGCAGACGTACTCCTCACCCGGCCGGGCGATCTCCTCGTTGACGTTGCGGTCGAGGAGGATGACCGGGATGCCGGCCGCCTTCGCCTTCACGCAGGCCTGGGCCAGCGGGTCCTCGGTGCTCGGCGCGAGGAAGATCAGATCCACCCGCTGCGCGATCATCGAGTCGACATCGGAGATCTGCTTGGCGTCGGAGCCGTCCGCGTTGGTGTAGATCAGCTCGTGCCCGAGCCGCTGCGCCTCCGAGCGCATGCTCTCGGTCTGCGCGATCCGCCAGGGGTTGTTCTCCTCGACCTGGGCGAAGCCGACCTTGTAGTTCGGCTTCTGGGCGAGGGGCGGCGGGGCGGCGAAGGTCGTGCGGGCGATGCGCGGGGCGAAGGCGGCGACGCCGGCCCCGGCGACGGCCACCTTGATCAGGTTACGACGCGACAGCTCGCGGTCCAACACGGTCCACTTCTCCTCACGACGACGTGGGACACCGGTCCCGGTACGCGCGGGGCGCCGTCGCCCCGTCTACCCATCCCGACTGCGCGACGCGAGCCCCGCCGGGCGCCTAATGGGCGTCGAGCGGACAGCACGGGTTCGGCCTCGGAGACAGTTCGCTGGCGATTGTCGGGCTCGGCCGGCAGGATCGTCAAGCTTCCCCCGAACGGCCTCCCCCGATGGGAACCCGGCGGGCCGGTCGCCTCGCCGAGGTCCTCCCGGCGGGCGTTGACGGCAGCGTCGACGGCACTAAACTGCCGCGCGGCAGGACCTCTGGCGGCGCCCTTGCCCGTCGGGGCCACCCCAGAGCCCGACGGTTGCTCCGCCCGGGCACCGGGAACAATCGCCGACGCGGCACATTCGACGATCCACGGCGGGGGACTCCTTGCGAATCACCGACGTCACCACCATCAAGCTCCACTACGACATGCCCGTGCCGATGGCCGACGCCATCCACTACATGCCGGCCCGCCCGACCCTGCTGGTCCAGGTCCACACCGACGGTGGCCTCGTCGGCCTCGGCGAGGCGGCCGCCTACGGCGGGGCGCTCGCCAGCACCGAGGCGGTGATCCTCAACGAGCTGCGCGACACCCTGCTCGGTGAGGACCCGTTTACCGTCGAGCGCCTCTGGGCGAAGATGGCCACCCGCTCCCACCAGCGCGGCCGCAGCGGCATGCTGATGATGGCGATCAGCGGCATCGACATCGCGCTCTGGGACATCATCGGCCAGGCGACGAAGACGCCGCTCTACCGCCTCCTCGGCGGCTACCGCGACGAGGTCACCGCCTACGCCTCGGCCGGCTTCTACGCCCGCGACAAGGGCGTCGCCGACCTCGCCGAGGAGGTGGGCACCTACGCCTCGCGCGGCTTCAAGCACGTCAAGATCAAGGTCGGCCGCAACCCCGAGGTCCTGCTCAACCCGCTCCACGCGATGCAGGCCCACGACTACGCGACGGTCTCCCTCGAGGAGGACGCCGAGCGGGTCCGCGCCGCTCGGGCGGCCGTCGGCCCCAGGGTCGGGCTCGCGATCGACGCCAACAACGCCTGGACGCCGTCGATCGCCCTCGAGTTCATGCAGGGCGTCGGCGAGGCCAGGATCTCCTGGCTCGAGGAACCGGTCTCGACCGACGACCTCGACGGCAGCGCCGACGTGGCGCGGACGCTCGCGACGCCCGTCGCCGGCTACGAGACCGAGACGGGGCTGCCGGGCTTCCGCGACTTGATCGCCCGCCGCGCCGTCGACATCGTCCAGCCCGACGTGATCTGGACCGGCGGCATCACGGAGTGCCGCAAGGTCGCGGCGCTCGCCCAGGCCGCCGGCCTGCCGGTCATCCCGCACGTCTTCTCGTCGGCCGTGAGCACGGCCGCGAACATCCACCTGATCGCCTCGATCCCTAACGCCGGCCTGCTCGAGTTCGACCAGAACCCGAACCCGCTCCGCGACGAACTCTTCGAGGAGCCCTTCACCGTCTCGCCGGACGGCACCGTCTCCCTTCCCGACCGCCCCGGTCTCGGGGTAACGCTGCGTCAGGACACCGTGGACCGCTACCGGGTCTAGCGGTCAACCCTCGCGCTGTGCCTACAATCGCGCACGACACCGAAGCACCCGCGTCACACCCCGTCACGGCAGACTGACGGCTAACGGCTGAGCGCTGACAGCGAAGACCTCCGGAGGAGAGCGATGCGGCTCCAGGGCAAGGTGGCAATCGTCACGGGCGCGGCGCAGGGGATCGGCCGGGCGATCGCCCTCGCCTACGCCCGCGAGGGGGCGAGCGTGGTCGTCGCCGACATGAACGCCGACGGTGCCCGGGGCGTCGCCGACGAGATCGCGGCGCTCGGCGGCCCGGCCGGAGCGGCCCCGTTCCAGATCGACGTCCGCGACAAGGACCGGGCCGAGGCGATGGTCGCGGCGGCCGTCGCCGACTTTGGCGGCCTGGATATCCTCGTCAACAACGCCGGGCTGCTCGAGATCAGGCCCTTCTTCGACACGGACGAGGCGCTCTGGGACAAGATGTTCGACGTCAACTGCAAGGGCCTGCTCTGGTGCTCCCAGGCCGCCGCCCGGCGGATGGTCGAGCAGGGCCGGGGCGGCAAGATCATCAACCTCGCCTCCCAGGCCGGGCGGCGGGGCGAAGCGCTGGTGCTCGCCTACTGCGCCAGCAAGGCCTGCGTGATCAACATGACCCAGTCGATGGCGCTCGCGCTGGCGCCGCACAAGATCAACGTCAACGCCATCTCGCCGGGCGTCGTGGACACGGCGGCGTGGGTCAAGCTCGACCAGCAGTTCGCCGACCTGCTCGGCATGGAGCCGGGCGAGCCGAAGCGCACGTTCACGGCGTCGATCCCCCTCGGCCGGATCGAGCAGCCCGAGGACCTGACCGGGATGGCGATCTTCCTCGCCTCCGCCGAGTCGGACTACATCACCCAGCAGACCTACAACGTCGACGGCGGCAACTGGCCGAGCTGACCAAGAATCGGGTCCACGCCACCTGCCTGGTCAACTCCGGTCGCGTTCACCGCTCGCGATCACGGGTTCGGAGACGCGGGCCGGGCCACCCCCATCACGGGGCGGCCGGCCGCATCGGGTGAGGCTGAAGGTTCAGAAGCCGCGCGGTTCCATCGGTCCAGTCCCGACGGGACGCCCGACCGGTCGTTGGGCCAGGTCCCGCTCGGACAGGACCTGGACCTGTTCGATCGACGCCACGCCTCCCACGGGGTCCCGCCTCGGTACGGGTCGACTGACTACGGGCAGCGGCGACGGCAGACGTCTCCGCGCGCGGCGGACCGGGCGCAGCGGCATCGGTCCCCGGGAGCTCTTCTCCATGACCCTCTCCTTCGTGGAGACGGCGAGCCACGCCGCGTCGCGCGGCTCGTCCCTGCGACGGATCAATCGTATTACGTCAATGCAAGACGGGTGCCCGGCTGGCGCGACCGTCGCCGCGGCAGCGGGCCGTCGGCGTACCGGACGGGCAGCACGCTGCACCCGTTGGGGCGAACACGGGGCGTGCCCATGTCGGGAACCGTCGGACGCCATCAGGGGACTCGCCCGACGTCCCGGTCGTGTCCGCACGCCGGCGACGTTGGACGGCGGAGCGCCTAGACGGGCACGTCCGCCTGCGGACCGGCCGGCCAAAGCCCGGGTGACCACCCGGATTCCGTACAACGCCGGCGGACCGACGACCTCTGTCCGAGGAGTGCCGATCATCCGTCCCGGGTGCGCTATGTCTAATCGAACCAGAACCAGAACCGGGTAGCACCGCACCGACCGCGGCCACGGTGGCCGCCGCTGGGCGTACAATCGGCCGCCGATAGCCCGCGGATCACCGGCTACCCAACCCCAACCGTCGCTGAGGAGACGTCCGTGCAGATCGACCCGAGCCCGGCCTACGACCACCGCCTCGCGGAGCGGGTCGTCACCTACCTCCAGACCAAGGACGTCACCCTCTTCCCCTTCACCGCCCGCTTCGACGCCGAGCGCCGCCGGGCCTTCATCCGGGACCTGCGGGAGGGGCTCTCCGACCTCACGGACAGCGGCAGCGCCCGCAAGACCTCCGCGTCGGGCTTCATCATGCGCGACCAGCGCCTGCGCCAGGTCATCGAGGAGTGGGCGGCGGCCGGCGGCGGCTGGCCGCGGGGTGCCGACCCCCGCGACGACGACACCGCCCTCGGGGCCGTCTCCGACGAGGACGCGGCACCCTTCTCCCCCACCAACTCGCCGACGCGCCCGAGTCGCTAGGCTCGCTACGGTCTCGGTGAACGCGAGCGGGTCAGGCGCAGCCAATCGCCGGCGCCTGGACTGACCCGCCGTCGACCGAGGCACCATTGGCCTTTGGGCTCCCGCACGCCTGTGGCCGTAAGTCGTCGGCCAAGTTGTCGTGTGCCGTCGGCCTGGCCGTGTAGGTTGACGCCCAGATGTCTAATGGCAGGATCGGAGGCGTGCCGATGGCCCCCCTTCTGGGGCTAGCCCTGAGGCCTGGGACGAACCCGTCGACCATTCCGCCAGGCGAGGCCCCGACGTTCCCGAGGGAGCCATGCCGCCCGCAACCTGGGCAATCGCTTGGGCTTCGCCCGGCGGGCTCGCAGCCGGTTTGGTGCCCGGTTTCGACTCCAGATGATCGCTGACGCTCCGCTCGGCGGGAATGCAGCCGGCGTGAGCCGAACTCGCCCTGAACCCGGGGTTTGTACCGGGTAGGCCCGGCCGCGGGCACGCGTCCGATCCCGCCCGCGAGCAACCGGATTCGGTGTGAACCCGGGACTTGCTCGGGTGCACTTGGCGATGGGCACGCCCGCCGACTACGACCGACCAACCGGATCCGGTAGCTGGCGGCGCCCAGCGCTTGGCATTGCCAGGCCGGGTGCCCCTGCCCGCTGACATCATCCAGCCGGTGAGAACGGTCCGCCGCGAAGGGTCCGTTGGCTACGCCGGCGTGAGCAGACGCGTCAGGGCGAGGTGCGGGTGGGGCGCCGCGTCCGCGTCGAGTGCCAGCGCCACCAGATCCTGACCGATGGCGGGGGCGAACTTGAACCCGTGCCCCGAGAAGCCGGCGCCAAGCGCGACCTGCGGGTGCTCCGGGTGGCGGTCCACGACGAAGTCGGTGTCCGGGGTCATCGTGTAGAGGCAGACGGTCCGCCGCGTGACGGTCGGACGGAGCCCGCGCAGCAGGCGGCTGGCGGCGGCGTAGATCGGCGCCGCCTCCTCATCCCGCGCCTCCCGGTCCACCGTCTCCGGGTCGCTCGGCTGCCCCCCAGAGTGCTCGGCGACCTTGAGTCCGGCCTCGCCGCAGGCGATCGGAAAGCCGTAGATCTCGCCGGCGTCCGAGGCGGCGATCCAGACCGGGAACCGGGTCTCGTCGTAGGGCGCCGGGTCGTCGACCGCGAACCACCAGACAGTCTTGCGGAGCACCGTCAGCGGCAGGCCCAGCCCGGCGAGCATCGGACCCGCCCAGGCGCCGGCGGTGACGATCAGGCGGTCGGCGGTGTAGGTACCCCGGTCGGTCTCGACTACGACCCCGTCGCCGTCGGTCCGCCACGACCGCGCGGGCTCGTGCTCCCGGATCGTGACCCCGAGGCCGCGTGCCGCCTGGCCCATCGCCCGGAGCGCCGGCTCGACCTCGAGGAACCCCGCCCGCGGGTCGAAGCACGCCTCGTACTCGTCGGGCACCGTCCACGCCGCGAACCGCCGGCGGACCTCGGCGCCGTCGAGCCACTCGAACGGGCTGCCCCACTCCTCGGCCGACCGGCGGGCGGCCCGCGCGTGGTCGTACCCCGGCGCGGCAAGGTCCAGGCACCCGATCCGGTGCAGGAGCTTCGTCCCGGTCTCGGCCTCGAGCGCCACCCACAGGTCGTCCGCCCGGCGGACGATCGGCACGTAGGTGGGAGACTCGGCGTAGGCGTGGCGGATGATCCGCGTCTGCCCGCCGTGGCTGCCGAGGGCGTGGACGTGGCCGAACTGCTCGAGCACGAGCGCCCGGACGCCCCGCTTGCCCAGCTCCCAGGCGGCGCCCGACCCCATGGTCCCGCCGCCGAGCACGATCACCTCGTAGTAGGACGACGGGACCATGACGTACCTCCGGGCGGCGTGTCTCCGCGATTGGCCTGGTTGGGACCCCGGTTATACCAGGGATCGTCGCGGGTCCGCGGGGCCGACCATTCCCCGCATGTCTCGACCCCGCGGCAAACCACCGCCGGTCATTCGCGACCGCTCGTTTGAGGTCTCGCGGCCGCTCATCGGAGTCTCGCCGGCGAAGGGCCTGGACCGTCAGCCGTTGGCCCTACCCGTCAACGCGGCTGTGCACCGAGCGTCGGCTAGCCACCCCGTGCCGCGAGAAAGGCCCGGACTTCGTCGGCCGTCGGTGCGGCATCGTGGGCGCCCGCTCGGGTCACCGCCAGCGCACCGGCCGCGTTCGCCAACCGGAGGGCAGACCCCAGCGACTCACCGCGTGCCAGCTCTGCGGCCAGAATCCCGGCGAGCGCGTCGCCGGCGCCGAGCGTCGCCACCACGCCGACCGGCCAGCCCGGGACCGCGTGGGAGTCGTCGCGCTCGACCGCCACGAGTCCGTCGGGGCCGAGGGTCACCACCACCGCGGCGCACCCGTAGCGGCGGCGGATCACCGTCGCCGCGTCACGGGCCGCCACCACCCCGTCCACGCGCTGCCCGGCGAGCGCGGCGGCCTCGCCGGCGTTGGCGAGCAGCACGTCCGCCGCGCGCAGCAGTCCCTCGACCGGAGCCAGGTCGGCCGGGACTGGCGCGGCGCTCAGCACCACCGTCGCCCCGGCGGCCCGCGCCAACTCCGCGGCGCGAAGTGATGCGGCGGACGGGATCTCGAGCTGGAGCAGCAGCACGGCGGCGCGGGCGAAGAGGTCGTCGGCCGCCGCCAGGTCGGCCCCGTCGAGCCGTGCGGCGGCACCGGGCACGATCACAGACGCGTAGTCGTTCCCCTCGCCGACGAGCACCGTGCTCGCGCCGGTCGGGTGGATCGGATCGACCGACACGCGGTCGACCGCGACCCCCGCCTCGGTCATCGCCGCCAGGAGCTGACGGCCGAAGACGTCGTCGCCCACCCGCGCCACGAGCGCCGAGCGGACCCCGGCCCGGGCCGCCGCCACCGCCTGGTTGCCGCCCTTCCCGCCCGGGTGGACTGCGAAGTCGTGCCCGGGGAGCGTCTCTCCCCGTCGCGGCAGCCGGTCGGCGTTGGCGACGAGGTCGACGTGGACGCTGCCGACCGTGACGACGAGCGGCGGCCCGTCCATCACGCCTCCTCGTCGCGGGCTCATCTTCGTCGTCCGCCCACGTCCGACGGCGATCGTTCGCCGGCCTCACCACGGGGTCGTGCCGCACCCAGGCGGACCGACGACCGGGACGGTCCGCTCACGTCGATGCCGCGAACCGGTCGAGCCCCCCGCTCGCCAGTCCGACGAGGCGCCCGACGGCCATCGCGTCCTGCGCCTCCTGGGCCGCGGCGAGGGCGTCGATGTCGAGCCGACCCAGGGCGGCCAGGGCCCGTTGCACCCAGGCGATGTTTGCCGCGCACTCCGCGACCGGGTGCTCACGGACGGGAAACGTGTCGAAGTAGATCGTCCCCTCGTAGCCGCCGCGACGAAGCTGCCACAGCACCTCCAGGGTGGTCGTCGGGTGGACGCGACCGACCGCCAGGCCATCGTCGCCGCGACCGTACCCCTCGTTGAGGTGGACGCCGAACAGCTTGCGCTCCCGCAGCGCCAGCGCGGCCGACGCACCCGGGTGCTCGCCGGCCATCAGCGCGTGGCAGACGTCGAGCGTGACGCCGAAGTTCGCCAGGCCGACCTCCCGCACCGCGAGCAAGGCGTCGCCCATGCTCCGGATCAGCGCGAACCGGCGAGGCTCGGTCGGCTTGTACTCCACGCTGACGCGGATGGCCGGGTCGTGCTCGGCCACTCGGCGAAAGCCGAGAAGCTCGCGCTCCCAGAGCCGGCTGTAGTCGACCTGGAAGGGGTAGTCGAAGCCGTCGTCGGCCATCCAGAGGACCACGTGGCCGGCGCCGAGCGCCGCTGCCTGGTCGACGGCCTCCAGGGCGATCCGGATCGCCCGCTCGCGCGTCGCCTCCCTGGGGCTCGTGAAGGCCCCGTCCGCGAACTCGGCGCCCTCGTACCGCAGGTTGATCCCGGTCGGCCGCAGGCCCGAATCGGCGATCGCCGTTCGGAGCTCCAACTCGGGTTGTGTGGTGAAGTGCTGGGGGTAGTTGAGCTCCACCGCGTTGAGGCCGGGAACGGTCGCCGCAGCGCGGAGCAGCCCAGGGGCATGGGGTCCCTCGGCCACCGGCTTGAACGAGTTGAGCCGCGTCGCGAACCGCCACGGCTTCGGCATCCTCGCCCCTCCGTCCAGGCCGCCTTCGCCCGACTCGCTCACGCCGACGCTCTCCCGTCCCGCCGTTGTCGGTCGCCCTTGCCGCCAATTGCCAGGACATGGCCCCACTCGGACGCCATCCCAGGCACGCCCGTTGGCCGGCCCATCATGCCGTATCGGCCGGCTATCTGTTGACAGTCGGCCCAGCCCCGATATCCTGCCAGCGCCCATGGGGACGGGCGGCGCCGCAGCCGTCCGGACGACCCCGGTCGACGGGTCCGTGCGACGATCGCACGCGCCAGCGCGAGGAGAAGCGAACCGTGTCCACCGACGGCGTTGGGACCCCGGGACCGCAGCCACACCGCCCCGCATCCGTCAGCCGCCCGCTCAGCCGGCGAGGCGTGCTCAAGGCCGCGACCGGCGCCGCGGCCGCCTTCTACGCCACCGGCGTCCCCGGCAAGGCTTACCGGCGGGCGATCGCGCAGGACGACCCACGGACTCAGCTGCTCGCCGAGAGCGACCCGGAGAGGGCCGGCGCCCTCGCGCTCAAGACCACCAAGGAGGGAGCCTTCGCCGGCCAGACGGTCCGCTTCCAGGGGCTGAGCAACGCCGGGTTCCACGTCAACGTCTTTCGCCCGTTCGCCAGGGCCTGGGAGGAGAAGACCGGGGCGACCGTCGAGTGGATCGAGGTCACCCAGGCCGAGAGCTTCCAGAAGATGTACCAGGCGATCAGTTCGGACACGGTCGCCTTCGACGTGCTGGAGGCGTCGGGTGGCTGGGAGGGCGACCTCCTCGGCGGCGGCCACTGTGTGGCGATGCCGGCCGAGTACCTCGAGGGCGCGAACTACGATCTGAAGGACGTGGTGCCGTACCTCCAGTCGCCGACCCGGACCTGGGACGGGGTGACCTACGGCGCCTCGATCGACGGCGACATGCACCACTTCAACTACCGGCGCGACGTCTTCGCCGACGCCGACCTGGCGGCGGAGTGGACCGCCGCCGGCGGCGAGGGGCAGTTCGGGCCGCCGACCACCTGGCAGCAGGTCCAGGCCTACTCCCAGTTCTTCCAGGGCAAGGAGTTCGACGGGCAGCCCCTCTACGGGATCCTCGATTCCCTGGCCCCGTCGGGTGGCGTCGGCCACTACTTCTTCAACAGCCGCGCCAGCGCCTACGCCAAGTACCCGGGCGACCCGGCCTTCTTCTTCGATCCCGACATGACGCCACGGATCAACAGCCCGGCCTTCGTCCGCGCGCTCGAGGACATGGTCGCCGCCCTGCCGGCGGCGCCGCCGGATCAGACCAACGCCGAGCTGCTCCGCAACCTCGACAACTTCCTCGCCGGCACCGGCACCATGTGCCACTGGTGGGCCGACATCGGCTCCAACGTCTACACGAACGACAGCAGCCTGGTCCAGGGCAAGGTCGGCTACAGCGTCCTGCCCGGCTCGCCGGACGTCTACAACCCGCAGACGGGCCAGTTCGAGACCCTGCCGGAGCCGAACTTCGCCCCCTACCTGGCCTTCCTCGGCTGGGGGCTCTACGTGATGAACGAGGCCGACCAGAACGGCGTCGCCGCCGCCGCCTGGGACCTCGTCGACCACCTCACCGGGCGGGACGCCTCGCTCTGGATGAACATCTACCCGTCGGGCATGAACCCGTGGCGGGAGAGCCACTTCAACGCCGCCGACTGGGTCCAGACCGGCTTCCCCCAGGAGGAGGCCCAGCAGTACCTCGACTCGATCCGCGACTCCTACAACCACCCGAACCGGATCGTGGACCTCCGCATCCCCGGCCAGGGCCAGTACTTCGAGGCCGCCGAAGCCGCCTGGACCCGGGCGATCACCGGCGAGGTTAGCGCGCAGCAGGCGCTCGACGACGCCGCGACGCGATGGAACGAGATCACCGACACGCTCGGCCGCGAGCGCCAGGTCGAGCTCTACCAGGCCTCGCTGGGCGGCGGGGGCGCGGCGACCCCGACCGCCTGACGCCATGGCGCGGCAGTGGGGGCCGAGGTTCGGCCCCCGCCGCCACGCCGCCCGACCCCTGCGCGCCGCCGATCGTCTCCGGGATGATGCCGATGGCCAACGACGCGCTCCGACCGGACACGGCGCGACCGCTGGTCGGTCGGTCGCCGGCGCCCAGGGTAGGTCGGCGTCCCGGGGGCGGCATCCCCGGCCAGGGGCGACAGCCGCTGGTCTTTTTGCTCCCCGCGGTTCTCGTCACGCTGGCCGTGGTGATCTTCCCGACCCTCTTCGGGCTCTACGTCAGCTTCACCGACTGGCAGCTCAACGACCCCGGCGGGCGGCAGTTCAACGGGATCGAGAACTTCCGGCGCATCTTCCAGGACGGCCGGTTCTGGAACGCGCTGCGCAACAACTTCGTCTTCGTCGGCCTCGGGGTCCCGCTCCAGTACGTGCTCGCCCTCGGCCTGGCGCTGCTGCTCAACCAGGACATCGTCGGCCGCCGCTTCTTCCGCGTGGTCTTCCTGCTGCCGTTCATGATGAGCCCCGTCGCGGCCGGCTGGATGCTCGGGCGTTCGATCTTCGACGCCCAGCGGGGTCCCCTCGCCGACCTCCTGACGTGGCTCGGGGTCGAGCGGATCGTCTTCTTCGAGACCGGCCGCCGGGCCGTCGCGTCCCTGCTCGTGATCGACGCCTGGTACTCGATCCCGTTCATGCTGGTGATGCTGCTGGCGGGGCTCCAGGCCCTCCCCGGCGAGGTCTTCGAGGCGGCCAAGATCGACGGCGCCACCGGCTGGCAGCTGTTCCGGGACATGACCTTCCCGCTGCTCCTGCCGGTCAGCCTGACCGCGGTCGTCCTGCGGGCGGTCTTCGAGTTCAAGGTGATCGACATCATCCTCGTCGTCACCGGCGGCGGTCCCGGCGACGCGTCGGAGACCCTCACGGCGTACATCTACAAGCGGGGCGTCTCCGGCCTCGACGTGGGGTACGCCACGGCGATGTCGCAGATCTTCCTGCTCGTGGTGATCGTGACGATCACGCTGCTCCTGGCGACGGTCGGACGGAAGGTGCGCGAGACGGTCTGACCCTCCGGTCGCCGCGGGCGAGGGGAGCGTCGTGAGCGGGACGGTGGACCCATGGCGGTCGCGATCCGAGGGACGAGGGCGAATCGCGGGACACGGCCGGCGGCGAGCGGCATCGCCGCCCGCCGGGCGCGCCACGTCACCGGACGGACGCTGACCTATGCCGTTCTCCTCTTCTGGGCCTTCATCTGCCTCTTCCCGATCTACTGGACGATCAGCACCTCGTTCAAGGACCAGGTCGCGGTGCTCCGCGGGCCGGAGTACATCCCCTGGCTCCAGTACCAGCCGTCCTCGATCGGGTGGGACTCGGTCCTCCAGGGCGACAACCGCGACATCTTCATCCGCAATGCCCGCAATAGCCTCCTCATCAGCCTCGCGTCCTCGGCCCTCGCGGTGGTCCTCGGGGCACTGGCCGGCTACGGCCTGACCCGCTTCCGCTACAAGTTCGGCCGGATGGGCAACAAAGACATCTCGTTCTGGTTCCTCTCCCAGCTGATCCTGCCGCCCGCCGCCGTCGTGATGCCGATCCTGATCCTCTACCGGGAGCTCCACCTCCTCGACACCCAGATCGGTCTGATCGTGCTCTACACCGTCGTCAACCTGCCGATCGTGGTCTGGATCACCCGCGACCAGTTCAACGCGATCCCGGTCGAACTGGAGCAGGCGGCGCTGGTCGACGGCGCCTCGCTCTTCGGCGCGTTCTTCAAGATCGTGCTCCCGATCGCGACACCTGGGCTGGTCGCCGCGTTCATCCTCTCCACGATCCTGGCCTGGAACGAGTACTTCTTCGCCACGGTCCTGACCGCCACCAACGCCGTCACCCTGCCCTGGTTGGTCGGCGCCCAGGTCAGCTCCCAGGGGGCCAAGTGGTGGGCAATGGCGGCGATCGCGACGGCGGCGATCCTGCCGCTGACCATCGTCGGCGTCTTCCTCGAGCGGTACATCGTCCGCGGCCTCACCGCCGGTGCGGTCAAGTAGGCAAGGACGTCCCCGGAACCGCCCCCCAGACAGTCACTGCCCGCCGAGCACCCGCGGGTCCGCACGGCCGGCCCTACCGCCCGGGGGTCTTCGTCGGGGCCGAGGCGCCGCGAGCGGAGTGACGCGAGCCGCCCGAGATGGCGCGCGGGCGACCGGTCACCGTGGCGACCCAGTTGCGTTGCTGGCCCCGGCGGTCCCGGCGGAGGGGCCGAGCAGCGATGAGGGACCACAGATGACCCAGCACCACGAGTCGGCCAAGGGCGAGCAGGACTTCAACCGGCTCAGTGACGAGGAGCGCCACAACCTGCCGGCCGCCGGCCAGGCTGGGCTCTCCAAGGGCGGTACCCGCGAGAGCCCCGAGGATGACGGCCACCGCCCGGAGGTCACCGATTACCGCCCGGGGCCGTCGGTCGACCACCCGAGCCGCGACAACGCGATCATCCGGGACACGGTCGGCCAGGCCGAGGACGAGCTCGACGGCGTCTAGGGGATGGCCGCGTCGGCCTACCTGCCGGGCGAGAGCCAACCATGACGCTGCCCGGGGAGTCGGCCCTGAAGGGCCTGACCACGCGAGGGAGAGCCGATGACCAGGGAGGAACCGGGTTCGCCCGAGGTGGAGCAAGTCGACGAGCCCCGCGGGCTCGGCCGCCTCGTCGAGAGCGCCGTCCCCGCCGAGGTCCGCGAGGAGCACCGGAAGGGCGAGGCCGACGCCGAGGTGGAGGAGGCGTCGGAAGAGTCGTTCCCGGGGAGCGACCCTCCCGGGTACGCCGACGGCCGCGCCGAGGAGACGGGGGTCGACCCCTCGACGCCGTCTTCCTGACCGTCAACCCCACGGTAGCGACCGTCCCGGCCGGCGCACCCTGGGCCCAGCGGGGTCGTGGTCGGCGGGGTGCCGTCCACGCGCCGTCCGACTTGCGGACCGGTCGCCCCTGGCCCGCACCCGCGGAATGCGGGTTCAGATCCGCGTCGTCGCGCTTCCGCCGGCAGCCTCCCCTACCCAGACCAGGCGGGCCCGGCGGGCCGCACGCTCAGTCGTCGACGCGCCAGAGCGATCGGGTGTCGAGCGTCGGCCAGAGGACGTTCTGGGCGAAGCCGCGGACGTCCGGGCGCGTCACGACCAGCGTCTGGGGGAAACCCAGCCAGAGTCCGAAGAGGTCCTCGTTGGTCTCCTCCTGGAGACGACTGAGCGCGTCCCGCTGGGCGTCGAGGTCCTCCGGGTCGGCGGCGAAGTGGTCGGCGATTGCCGCGTCCACCTCGGGATTGGCGTACCCACCGGGGTTCCAGCCCTGGACGTTGATCCTGGGATCGAAGGCCGAGCCGTAGAGGTCGAAGTCGGTGAACC
>CADCWG010000132.1 GCA_902806335.1 uncultured Thermomicrobiales bacterium
CGTACGGACAGTGTTGGTACTGGGGCACGTTGCAGTGCTACCCGTGCAACAGAATCCGCCAAGAGACGCTCGACGGGATGTGCAACACGACCTACCCCAACGAATGCGGTGATGGGTGCTTTGCCTGCTAGCCGGCGCCGGGGCGGACGACGCGGCCTTGGCCGGCCGCCAGGGATCGCAAGGATGGCGAATACCGGATGGACACTCCCCGCCACAGCGCCCTGGCCCCGGCCATTGCCCTCGACCAGTCCGCCGTCTAGAGGTCTACCCCCGCCGCCTCCACGTCTCGCTTGCGCCGGGCGGGAAGGAGGCCCAACCGTCGCCTCTGGCGCCCGCTGCCTCAGCGCCGGGCGGCGGTGCAGCGTACCTGCTCATCCTCCCGGGCCACCCCGGCAGCACGTTCTACTTCTCCGCCCGGTCCGCCTAGGGTCTTCGGCGGGGCCTCGATCCGAAAGATCCTGGCCGGTCCGGGCTTCTCCCAGGCCAACCCGCTGAACACCGCGCCGGTGGCGCAGTTCGACCTGGGTGACAACGTTGTCGCCCTGGAGCGGCGGATTCCGGCCCAGGGTGCGGACGCCGGCACGCTGACCTACGCGGCAGCGGTCCTGGCCGAGCACGCGGGTGAGGGACTGCGCCACGTCCTTGAGGGGAAGCAGGCCACCGCGCTGTGGACGAGTTCGGCCGCGCCCCCCACGCCATCGGCGACTGCGGGCGCCTCATGGGATGTCACTCCTGCCTCCCCTGTGGTGACGTCGACGACGTTCTGACCCGGACCGACCGGCCCGTCCGGTCCATCCTGGGCGAGCCGTACGGCCGGTACTGGACCTGACGCGACGTCGGCTGCTATCCGTGCCACCACGACCGGACTTACGACAACGGTCTACGCAACGCCGGCTACCAGGAAGTGTTTCAGCGGACGTGGCAGGCTCGGACGGGTTGACCGTCGGGGTCAGACCGGATCCGTCTGCCGAGGCCGCGGAGAGAACCTGGTTTGTGCTTGCAAAAGGCCCCCCGCAGTTCGTAGCGAGGAGAGACGACCGTGGACAGCAATCGCCTCGACGCATTGACGAAGGGGTTCGCGCGTCGGCTCTCCCGCCGCAAGGCCGTCGTGGCCGGGGTGGTCGGCATGCCCCCCCTCCTCGGAAACGTGGGGCACTCACTGGCCCACGACGACGAGGCGACGCCCGGCGCGCAAGGCGTGCAGGGGACGCCCAGCGCGTCTGGGGCGTCCGGGACGCCCGGCGCGTCGCCGGTCGCCGCGCCGACTGACGGGCGGCCGCCCGCGGTGCGGAAGAACGCGAAGCTGCTGAGCGACGCCGAGAAGCGCGCCTACGTGGACGCCGTCCTCGCCCTCAAGGCCACGCCGTCGCCCTGGGCGCCGAGCATGAGCGTCCACGGCCAGTTCGCGTTCTGGCACCGCGAGGCGTTCGACTGCGCGCTGATGGCCGCCCACATGGGACCGGGGATCTGGCCCTGGCACCGGATGTTCCTCCTGCTCTACGAGCAGCAGCTCCAGCGGGTCGACCCGTCGGTGACCCTGCCCTACTGGGACTGGGCCGTCGACAACCAGCCGGACAGCTACCTCTGGCAGGACGACCTCATGGGCGGCAACGGGGACCCCGACCAGGACTACGCCGTGACGACCGGCCCGTTCCGCAAGGGCGTCTGGGACCTCGTGGTCTTCGACGTCAACGACGCCCTGGCGATCCCGCACTTGGTGCGCGACCTCGGCGCGGGCGGTCTGGCGCCCACCCTGCCGACGGCCGCCGACGTGGCGGCCGCGCTCGCCGTGCCCACCTACGATGTGGCGCCGTGGAACGAGACGAGCGACCCCGCCCGCAGCTTCCGCAACCACGTCGAGGGGTGGCGGGACTGCGCCGGAGACAGTTGCGTCGAAGACCCGTTCAACCACCCCAAGTGCACCGGCTCCCACGACATGCACAACCGCGTGCACCTGTGGGTATCGGGGGAGTTCGCCTTCGCCCACCAGGGCCTGCGCACCCAGGAGGGCCCGTTCGGCACGATGGCGTTCAACTCCTCACCGAACGACCCCGTCTTCTTCCTGCACCACGCGAACATCGACCGGATCTGGAGCGCCTGGATGGCGCGACACGGGCAGCGCTTCGAGCCCACCGCCGGCGCGATGGCGGGGCACAACCTGGACGACCAGATGTGGCCGTTCGTCGAGATCGGAATCGACGCCAGACCCGGGATGTTGCTCTCCGACCTCGCGCTCGGCTACGTCTACGACAGCCTGCCCTAGCTCGTCCCTGCGTCGGGCAACGGCCGGGACGCCAGCTCGTCCAGCGCAGGGACTCTCAACAGGTGGACCGGGCGTCGGGATCCGGCGGTCGATATCCGACCTTTGGCAGAGGCACGGAGCCCACCGCGGGCCCATCCTGGCGTCGGTTTGGTACCCACACCACCGGTCTGGGCGCGGCACGGGTCGGCGCCCGGCGCACGATTAGGAGTAGCCATGGACGGCAACCGCTTCGACGCGCTCACCAGGACCTTCGCCGGGCGGCTCTCGCGGCGGCGGGCGGTCGGCCTCGGCGCCGCCGGCCTCGCCGCCGCCGCAGCGGGCGCGGGAGGTCTTGCCGCCGCCGCCGCCCAGGACGCCACGCCCGGTACCGGCACACCGGCCGCGGTCCCCAGTCCCGGGCAGCACCCGGAGTTCCTGTTCGTGCAGATCGCCGAGGGCGGCACCTGGGCACCGAAGGCGGGCGAGGACGGCGTCTACACGCTCACGCTTACCGGTGCGGCGGCGCAGACTATCTACTTCTCCGACCGGCCCGAGCGGGTCGTCGGCTCGGCGCCAATGGAGGCGTTTCTCGGCGCCCTCGGCTTCACGCCGGAGAACCCCCCCAACGCCGCGCTGGTGGCCCAGACCGATACGGGTGAGGACGTGCTGGTCATCGAGCTGCTCGCACCCGCGTACGACGAGGCAACAAGCACCCTGACCTACGACGCGCGGATTCTGGAGAACTACCAGGAACAGGGGTTGCAGTTCCTCGCCGACCAGCAGGGCAACGTGACCATGCCGGGCTCGTTCAAGGCGGCCAGCCTGTTCATCGACGACTGCGCCGACGGCTACGTCACCTGCCGCGTAGGAAACCAGTCGATTGGCCAGATCACCGCCGGAGCGTGCTACACGCCGATCCGCTGCGAGCTATGCAACCGCGACACCGCCTACTGGGCCGGCCAGTGCAACGCCACCTACGCGGAGTGCAACGGCGGATGCACGGCAGACACGTCGTATTGCTCCGCGATCATCGGCTGCTAGGTTCGGCGGGAGAAGGTCCGTCGGGGCCAAGGGCCGGTCGCTCACCCTGGGATCGCCGCCCGGTGAGCGACCAGGCTCCCGTTGGCTGACGGTCTTAGGGGCGACTGCCCGGGGCACCACGATCGATGGCTCCCCGTTGTGGAGACGACCATGCACGTCCGTCCCGAGGCCCTCCGTCCCCCCGGGCACCGCTCGACTGCCTCCGTATCCCGTCGGCGGTTCCTGGGGCTGGCCGCCGGCACGGCCGCCGGCTTGGGCGTCGTGGGAGCCGCCGACCCGTGGCGCGCCGGAGCACGCCAGCCCGGCGTCCCGTCTCCCGCGGCGCCCTTCGCCGCTGGCCTCGACCTGGCCGAGCCGCCTGTCCGCTCCAGCGGCGGCGGGATGCTGGAGACGCGCCTGGACGCCCGGTTCGGCCCCACGACCGTGGCCGGCCGGCCGGTGACCGCCCGCGTCTACGAGGGGAGCTTCCCGGGGCCGACCCTGCGGGTCAAGCCGGGCGACACGCTGCGGGTCGGGCTGGCCAACGGCCTGCCCGCGGGCGAGGGGACCAACCTCCACACCCACGGCTTTCACGTCTCGCCGCGCGACCACGGCGACAACGTGCTGCTCCACGTCATGCCCGGCGAGGCCTTCGATCACGAGTACGCGATCCCGGCCGACCACCCTGCCGGGCTCTACTGGTACCACCCGCACCTGCACGGCGACTCGAACCAGCAGGTCAACAACGGGATGGCCGGCGCGCTGATCGTCGGAGGCGGGTTGGACGAGTCGCCCGGCATCGCGGGCCTCGAGGATCGGCTGCTGGTCCTGCAGGCCACCGAGTTCGGGCCCGAAGGGGCGGTCCTCCCCACCGGCAAGCAGTCGAACGATACCTGGCTGCGCCTGGTCAACGGGCAACTCAACCCGACCATCCGGGTCCGTCCGGGCGAGACGCAGCGCTGGCGGATCCTCAACGCCACCTCAGGCACCGTCTACAACCTCGCGCTTGCTGGCCACTCGCTCCACCAGGTCGCCAAGGACGGCAACCCGTTCGGAGCAGTCTGGACTCGCGACCGGATCCTGCTTGCGCCGGGGGAGCGGGTCGAGGTGCTGGTCCAAGCCGCGGACGCGGGAACCTTTGAGCTGCGCACGCTGCCGTGGGGTGAGGGCTTCCAGGCGATGCCCGACGCGATCCTGGCGACGGTGGTCGTGGCGGGCGACCCGGTCGCGTTGGCGCCGCTGCCGACGACACTGCTGCCGTTCGACGACCTCGGCGCGGCGCGCCCCGACAACCGGCGCGTGCTCACCTTCGGGGTCACGCCCGACGGCCCGACCACCGAGCAGTCGCACTACCTGGTCGACGGGCGCACGTTCGCCATGGACCGGGTCGACCAGACCGTCAGGCTCGGCGCGCTCGAGGAGTGGGAGGTCCGCAACGCGACCGACGAGTGGCACCCCTTCCACATCCACGTCAACGACTACCAGGTGGTGGCGGTGAACGGCGAGCCGGTCCCAGCCCGCGGACACGAGGACACCACGCTGGTCCCGCCGATGGGGTCGATCACGATGCGGACGCGCTTCCGCGACTTCACCGGCAAGTTCGTCTACCACTGCCACCTGCTCTTCCACGAGGACGACGGGATGATGGGGATCGTCGAGGTCGTGCCCTAGCCGCGTGGTTCCTCGCGACGGGGGCCTCAGACCGGTGGGCGGGGAATCGAACCGAACGGTGGCGAGGCCCGGGCACTTCCAACGCGATCGGCGGCCGGTCCAATGGCGTGCGATCGCGGTCAGCAGTCGCTGCCAGACCCAGTACGCGGATGACCAGAAGTCCGACTTATGGCAGATGTGCTCCGCGACCCACCGGCGCACGATGGCACTACCTCGCTGAGGTACCGCGTGCCGTCTGAGCGCTTCGCTCGGCGACGAGAATCGAGCGTTGGTAACGCCGCAGGAGCGGGCACGGAAGCGGTCGGTGCGCCGAGGGACCCGGGTCCCCGGGGCACAGCGTTGAGGATCGGTAGGCACGTCGCGCACAGGGAGCCGAACCCATGACGACCGTCGTCGCGCTCATCGCGGGCACCGCCTTCCTGGTAGCGGTCGCGCTCCAGGGATGGCTGGCTTTTCACCTCCACGGCCAGCAGCGCCGGATCGGCGGCCGCCTCGACGCCCTCTCCGCGCGCGCCGCGGTGGGCGCCGCCGCCGGCCCGGCCGCGGCCGCCGCCTCGACACCCGCTCCGCCCACCGCGCTGGCGGCCAAGCGCGCCCCCGCTTTCCGGCTGCCGGACCTCGACGGGCGTGAGGTCACGCTGGATGGCCTTCGCGCGGCCGCCCGCCCGGTCCTGCTGCTGTTCACCGACCCGCGCTGCGGCCCGTGCGAGGAACTGCTGCCCGACGTCGCCCGCTGGCAGCGCGCCTACGCCGACCGGCTCACGGTCGCCCTCGTCAGCGCCGGGACGCCCGAAGCCAACCGCGCGCTGGCAGCGCCCCATGGCGTCGAGCGCGTCCTGCTCCAGCGGGAGCTGGAAGTCGTCGGCGCGTACGGGGTGGAGCAGGCCCCGGCGGGCGTGCTCGTGCAGGCAGACGGGGTCCTCGCCGGGCCGCCGGCCTCCGGCGCGGAGGCGGTGCGGGCGCTGACCGCGCGGGCGGTTGGGGAGGCCCCGCCCGTGCCGCAGGCCGTCGCGGGTGGGGAGGAACCCGATCCGGTCCGCCTGGGCGATCCGGTGCCGGACCTGCGCCTGGCCGACCTCGACGGGCGGCCGGTGGGCCTGGCCAGCGTGGTGGGCGGCCCGGACAACGGGCCGACGGCGCTCATCTTCTGGGGGCCGGGCTGCGGTCACTGCCGGGACCTGCTGCCCGACCTGCGGGCGTGGGAGGCGGCTCCGGCCCCGGGCAAGCCGCGCC
>CADCWG010000133.1 GCA_902806335.1 uncultured Thermomicrobiales bacterium
GGTGCTCGGCGCCGAGTTCGCGCCCGGGCGAGGCCACCTCTGGCCGTTCGCGCTCGTCCTCGCCTTCGCCGACGCCGCCCGCCGCCTCGGGGCCGAGGTGAGGGTGGGGGTCGAGGTCGACGGGCTACTGCGGGAGCGGGGGCGGGTGGTCGGGGTCCTCGCGGGGGGCGAGGCGATCGCCGCCGGGGACGTGGTGCTGGCGACCAACGCCTACACCCCGGCGCTGCTGCCCGAGCTGCCGGCCGGCGCGATCGTGCCGGCGCGGGGGCAGATCCTGGTCACCGAGCCGGTGCCGCCGCTGCTGCCCTACCCGTTCGGGACCAACTTCGACAAGGAGTACGGGCGGCAGACCCCCGACGGCAAGGTCCTCTGCGGGGGGTACCGGCGGCTGGACGCGGGCGAGGGGCTGGGGAGCGTGGCGGAGCGGACCTCGCCGGCGGTGCTGGGCGGGATCGGGCGCTGCCTGGCGGACCTCTTCCCGGCGCTGCGCGGGGTGCGGACGCTGCGGGCGTGGGCGGGGATCATGGGCTTCACCGCCGACGGCTTCCCGCTGATCGGGCGGTACGGGCCGCTGCCGGGGGTGACGCTGGCGGCGGGGTTCAACGGCGGCGGGTTCTCGTGGGCGGCGGCGACGGGGCAGGCGGTGGCGGAGCTGCTCTGCGGCCGGGACCCGGGCCTCGACCTGGCGCCGTTCGACCCCGCGCGGTTCGCGGCGGGGTCGGTGGGCTGGGCCAACCCGTTCACCGCCGGGGAGCGGTCCCGCGCCGCCGAAGGGGCGGTGGCGGGGGTCTGACGGGCGGCTAGCGCTTCTGAGCGTCGACGAAGCTCCGTAGCACCGCGTTCATCCGCGTCTGGTAGCCGGGGCCCTGCGCCTTGAACCAGGCGACGACGTCCCGGTCGAGCCGGACCGTCAGCTGCTGCTTGGGGCCGGGGATCCCGACCCGGACGGTGCCCCAGTCGATCTCGCCCTCCTCGTCGTGGTCGATCGAGGCCTCCAGCTCCTCCTCGGGTTACCACCCCCCTTCGCCGCCCCCCTATTGATGACACTCCCGGCGTGTCGATCTCGGTCCACGTCGAGCGACTATCCGGTGACGGCGGGGCGCCGTCGACGGTCGACCGCGCGGGAGGGCGAGGCGAGATGGACTGGAAGCTCGAGGTGGTGGTGGTTCCCGTCGCCGACGTGGACCGGGCCAAGCGCTTCTACAGTGAGCAGGCCGGCTTCGTCGTCGACCTCGACCGCACGGTCAGCGACACGATGCGGGTCGTCCAGTTGACCCCGCCCGGGTCGGCGTGCTCGATCACCGTGGGCACAGGCCTCGTCGACTCGCCGCCGGGGTCCGTGCAGGGCCTCCAGCTCGTCGTCCCCGACATCGCGGCCGCCCGGGCCGAGTTGGTCCGCCGGGGCGTGGAGGCCAGCGAGATCTTCCACTTCGGCGAGGGCGGTCGAGCCGCCGGGCCGGGGGGACCCTGGAACTCGTTCCTCTCGTTCAGCGACCCCGACGGCAACGGCTGGGTCGTGCAGGAGCGCCCCGCCTAGGCCTAACGTCGCGGCGGGACCTGCCGAGGGCGTGAGGCGGCCACGCCTGAACATGTGCTCGGGGTAGGTATTGGCCCCCGCCGCCAGGTCCGTGGGGAGGACGCCGGGCGAGATCGAGCGGCTGCTCCGGCGCCCCTCCCACGAGGCGCGAGGAGGCGTGAGCCGGCGGCCTCTGCATCAAGGCCAAACGGGCCACGGGTCGCTCAACGCCCGAGCGCCGCCGCACGGGGCAGGTCGAGCTCGACCTGCCCCGCACCGACCCGGTCAGCGTCCGCGTCCGGGCGCCGAGGACGCTTCGGTGTGCCGCGTCCATCCGCGTCTGGTAGTCGGACCCCGGGGCCCGGAACCACGCGACCGCATCGGCGTCGAAGCCGAGGGTGAATGGCTGCTTGGGGCCGACGATCCCCTCCCTCACCGGTTCCACGACGCGCACGAACCGCGTCTTGCGATCCCTTCTCGCCACTCGGTGAACCTCGTCGGGGCCCAGAATCCCTCATTCCTCGCTGAGGCACCGACCTGCCGCCGCGCCTTGCCGCAGCGCCGGAGGGACGACCCTGGCGCGCTCCCCCTCCACACCGCCCCCGACGCGGCCACACGCCGGGGTTGCGAACGGCGGCCGTTGACGCCCGCCCCACCTGCTCTTCATCATGGCCCCGCACCGGATGACCGGTGGCGAGTGACCCCAGAAGGCACGATCGGGGATGGCTGACGCGCGACCGTCCGACCACGCCGACCACGCGCGACCGCGCGTCATCCCCGTGCCGTCGCGGACGGGCAGCGGCGATGCGGGCCGCCTGCCCGCGCCCCTGACCCAGCTCGTCGGGCGCGAGCGGGAGGTGGCGGCGATCGCGGGCCTCCTGCGCCGCGACGACATCCGCCTCCTGACTCTCAGCGGCCCCGGCGGGGTGGGCAAGACCCGCGTCGCCCTCCAGGTCGCCGCCGACGTGGCCGACGCCTTCGCCGATGGGGTCGTCTTCGTCGCCCTCGCCCCGGTCACCGACCCCGCCCTCGTCGCGCCCACGATCGCGCGGGCCCTCGGCGCGCACGAGGCCGACGATGGGTCACCGCTGGCGGCGCTCAAGGTCTGGCTGCGCGACCGGCGCCTGCTCCTCGTCCTCGACAACTTCGAGCAGGTAGTCGGTGCGGCCCCGGTCGTCGCCGACCTCCTCGCCGGGTGTCCCGGGGTCACGGCGCTGGTCACCAGTCGTGTCCGGCTCCGGGTCGCCGGGGAGCGCGAGCACCCCGTCTCGCCGCTGACGCTGCCGGCGGCGGGCGGCCCCCCGTCGCTCGAAGGGGTCGCCGGGTCCGAGGCGGTGCGCCTCTTCGCCGAGCGGGCCCAGGCGGTCAGGCCCGACTTCGCGTTGACCGCCGAGAACGCGGCGGCGGTGGCCGAGGTCTGTCGCCGGCTCGACGGCTTGCCGCTCGCCATCGAGTTGGCCGCCGCCCGGGCCAAGGTGCTCCCCCCAACCGCCATGCTCGCCCGACTCGAACGGCGGTTGCCGCTGCTGACCGGCGGTCGGCGCGACGCCCCCGGCCGGCAGCGGACGATGCGCGACTCCATCGCCTGGAGCTTCGACCTGCTCCACGCGGACGGACAGCGCCTGTTCCGGCGGCTGGCGGTCTTCGTCGGCGGCTGCACCATCGAGGCGGCCGAGGCGGTCTGCGTCGGCGACGACCATCGCGCCGACAGCCTGGACGGCGTGGCGTCGCTGGTCGACGAGAGCCTCCTCCGGATGGCTGAGGGACCGGATGGAGAGCCGCGCTTCGCCATGCTGGAGACGGTCCGCGAGTTCGGGCTCGAACTGCTGGCGGCGAGCGGGGAAGAGCCAGAGCTCCGGCGTCGACACGCGGCCTGGTGCGTGGCCCTCGCGGAGCGGGCCGAGGCGCACTGGCCCGGGCCGGACCAGGACGCGTGGCTGAGCCGGCTGGACCCCGAGCACGGGAACCTGCGGGCGGCGCTGGGCTGGCTGGCGGAGACCGGGGACCGGGAGACCTGCCTAAGGCTGGCGGGCGCGCTCTTCTGGTTCTGGTTCGGCCGCGGCTACCTCGGCGAGGCGCGCCGATGGCTGGAGCGGGTGGTGGAGGAGGACGGGTCCGTCTCCGACCCGGTCCGCGCCAAGGCGTTGCTCGGCGCGGGGTGGGTCGCGGCGGCCCGGGCCGACCAGGAGCGCGCGGTCGCGCTGCTCGAGGAGAGCCGCGCGGTCTGGGAGCGCATCGGGGACCGGCTCGGCCTGGCTCTGGCGCTGTTCGGGCTCGGGCGGGTCGCCCAGGATCGGGGGGACGCCGACCTCGCGGTGACGCGGTTCGAGGCGGCGCTGGGGCTGTTCCGCGAGGCCCGGCACACCGTCTGGACGGCCAACCTGCTCAACCACCTCGGGCTTGAGGTGGTGCGTGGGGGCGACTCCCGCCGAGGCGAGACCCTCCTCCGGGAGGCGCTGGCGCTCCACCAGGAACTGGGGCACGGGGCGGGTGCCAGCACCGCCCTGCTGTTCCTTGGCCACGCGGCCGCCGAGCGCGGGGACGACGTTCGCGCGGTGGCACGGTACCGGGAGAGCCTGGGGGCGCTGGAGTTGCCGTGGAACGTTGCCGGGGCGCTTGAGGGGTTGGCCGGCGTGGCGGCACGCCGCGACCGACCGGAGTCCGCGGTCCGGCTCTACGGGGCCGCGGCGGCGGTCCGCGAGGCGAGCGGCGCCCGGCTCGACCCGTCCTCCCACGCAGCGCGCGAGCGTTCGGTGGGCGCGCTGCGCGCGGCCCTCGGCGAGGACCACTTCGCCGTCACCTGGACCGAGGGCGAGGGCCTGGCGCCGGACCGGGCGATCGCTGAGGCGGCGTCGATGTCCCTCGAGCCGTCCGCGCCCCCGGACGCGCCTCCTCCGACCGTCCTCCCCCCTGGCGGCAGGCTGACGCCGCGGGAAGCGGAGGTGCTGCGGCTGGTCGCCCAGGGCGCGTCCAACCGGGAGATCGCTGACGTGCTGTTCGTCAGCCACCGCACCGTCGGCGTCCACGTCGGGAACATCCTCGCCAAGCTCGGCGTCGAGACCCGCGCCGCGGCCGTCGCCTACGCCCACCGCCACCGTCTGGCCTGACCCCGCCGCGCGTCGTGCGAGTGGTCGCCGGGCGCCCGGCCATGCCGTGCGGCGCAGGGCCGCGTGTCCGTCTGGCTCGGCGCCCGACTACGCCTACGACGTAGTCCTCCGTCTTCCCGTGGCCAGCGGCGAATACGTCCCCCGACGGATGCCCGGCGTCCCGGCTCGGGGGACCATGTTGACGCGGCCAAGCGCCGCGACGGTCCCGGACTGCAGCCGGGCCAAGGGCCAGATGAGGCCACCGGACCGCCGACGGTGCGGTCGCGCGGCACAGGAGGATCAGCATGTCCACGGTCACCACGGTTCCCGCCGTCACGACGAACGCGCCGGTGACGCACCTGCCAGATGGCACGGGCACACGGCTCTGGGTCGCCGGTTTCCTGCACACGATCAAGGCCACGCGCGAGGACACGAACGGGGCGTTCTCGGTCATCGAGGTGACGGTCCCCGCGCAGGGCGGGCCCCCACCACACGTCCACCGGCGCGAGGACGAGGTGCTCTACGTGCTCGACGGCGAGTTCACCTTCCTGGCCGGCGACCGCGTCCTGGACGCCGGGCCGGGGTCGTACGTCCATATCCCGCCGGGGACGCTCCACCGGTTCGAGAACGTGGGCACGACGGCCGGGCGGCTGCTCGCGTTCTTCACGCCGGCGGGGTTCGAGGGGTTCTTCTCCGAGGTGGGCCAGCCGGCGGTCGAAGGGAGCGTCGCGCCCCCGCTGGGTCCGGACGAGATCGAGCGGACGCTGGCCGTGGCCGAGAAGTACGGCATGGTGGTCCCGCTTGGGCCCGGACCGGCGGGACCCTAGCGCGCCGGCACCGGCCGCGCGGTCCGGCGGTGTCGCGCCGCCTGTCGCCGTGGCGCCACCTGTCCCGCCCCCACCGTGGCGTGTCCGCCTCCCGCCGTCCTCCCCCGGCACCGGGGGAGGACGGCGGCGGTCCCCAGACGCGCGGCCAGGATCGCCCGGGTTGGACCGTCGGGGTCTGACCGGGCGATCCGTTCGCATCCCCCGATACCGGCCACTGCCCTCTCCCCGGCCCTCCACCCCGGCAGCCCGCCGTTAACCCGCCCGGTGGTCCACGGAATTGCGGCGGCTGCCGCTTGTCCTCTGCGATGCGCCGCTTTTCCCGCTTCAGGCCGTAGACAATGTTGGGGGTGACGAGGTAGAGGACCGGTGCACCTCGCTGGCCGAGATGCCTGGCGGACACACGGCGTGCCGTTACGACCCCATCCCAGATCAACGCGTCAGTCGGGAAGCCGCCGTCAGTCGCCTGTCCCGACCTTGATGTCAGCAACGGTCGATTGCGGGACGATCGGTGGTGCTGTCGTTGTCGGTGCGCAGAAGGGGACTGGGCGCCGGGGTGGCGCCGCCCGGCAGCCGCGGCCCGCGCCGCATGCCGGACCAGGCCGTTGGGCCGGGCGCCGCGCGGACGATCAGGCGAGGAGCGTCCGTGGCCGCTCGCGCAGCAGGTCCTCGGCCTCCCGCACGATGCCCCGCACGATCTCGCCCGCCGGCCGCG
>CADCWG010000134.1 GCA_902806335.1 uncultured Thermomicrobiales bacterium
GGCACCCCCGTCGACCGCGTCGTTGCCAGCCCCCAGCACCAGCTTGTCGTTGCCGTCCCCGCCGTAGACCGTGTCGTTGTCCTCGTTGGCCGAGAGCGAGTCGTCGTCCAGCCCGCCGTCCATGAGGTCCGCCCCGAGCTGGCCGTACATCCGGTCCCGCCCGGCCTGACCGTAGGCGCTGTCGTTGCCGTGGCCGAGGGTGATCTTGTCGTTGCCGTCGTTGCCGAGGAGGGCGTCGCCGTCGTCCTGGCCGGCGATGCTGTCGTCGCCGTCGCTGCCGTAGAGGGTGTCGGCCCCCGGGCCACCGCGGGCCTTGTCGTTGCCGGAGCCGCCGTCGACCCAGTCGTTGCCGCCGCCCATGGTGACGTCGTCGTTGCCGCCGAGGGCGCAGACGGTGTCGTCGCCGCCGTTGCCGACGATGATGTCGGGGCCGGACGAGCCGACGATGACGTCGGCGTCGGCGGTGCCGGCGATGGTGCCGGACCCCTGGATGGTGGCGAGCTTGCCGTTGCAGGACTCGACGGCGGAGGCGGAGGGAATACCCATGCCGAGGGAGACGCCGAGGAGAATCAGGAGGGCGGTGAGGAGCCGGACGGCGTGCATGCGGGAGCCTCCGTGGTGGCGCAAATGTTATGGAAGGTCGGAACTGGACGCGCTGTACCCCGGCGGCTTACGACCCGCCACCTAGCTCTCGCACCCCACGCTGTCGAAGTCGCCGTCGAAGCGGTCGGCATCCGGCTGGTAGACGGGTCGGCAATGTGCCAACCACCGCGGCGATGCACATGACTATGGGCCCGGCAGGGAGACGGGGGCATCTGTCTAAGGTCGTATTTCGCGGTGGACACGCCCCGCGCCCGTATACGACTAAAGTGATAGGCGGGTGCCTGCGGCGTCGGGGGTGCGGGCGGCTCAGGCGAGACCGTGGCGGTGCGCGTAGGCCGCGGCCGCCGAGCGCGACGTCACCCCCAGCTTGGCGAGGATGTGGGTGACGTGGACCTTGACGGTCCCCAGACTCACGAACAGGACGTCGGCGATAGCCCGGTTCGACTGGCCGGCCGCCATCATCCGCAGCACCTCCCGCTCGCGCGGCGTCAGCCCAGGGCCGGCGAGAAAAGGCGCGTTCTCCGACGTCTCATGCCTGGTCAGGGCCAGCGCCGCGCCGATCTCGACCGCGGGCTCGGCGTCTCTGACCGATGCCCGAATCGTCGCGTAGCGCTCCGCCCCCACACCGGCAATGAGCGTGTGCACGGCAAGCTCGTGATCGCGACGGATGTGGGGCGTCAACGGGGCGCCGGTACGCTCCTCGAACAGATCGGCCAGCCCCATCAGGCGGACCGCCAGGTCCAGCTGCCCATCGGCGGCGGCGATGACCGCCAACCCGGCGAGGCTCCAGGAGACGTTCTCCAGATCCTGCCGGTCCCAGTTCAGAGACAGGCACTCCTGGTACAGGGTCATCGCGTCAGCGAGGTTGCCCGCTGCCCGCGCGACGTCCGCGAGGTGACCCGGGATACACCGCGCCAGCTCCCAGGTGAAGCCGAGCGACCGCCACGTCGCCAGAGCGTCGCGCAGGTACGCCTCTGCCTGGGGATAGGAGCCGTCCGTGAAGGCGACCAGTCCCAGGCCGTGAAGACTGTGCGCGAGCCCGACCTCGTCCCCGCACCGCTCGAACCGCAGCCTCGCGGCGTCGAACCACCCGCGGGCGGTGTCCAGGTCGCCTTCGTCCCATGCCAGGCGTCCGAGCCCCACCTCGACGCGTCCGGTCATCTCCGGGTCGTCGGCCGCCCGGTAGCGCACCAACGCGTCGGCGAAAAGGCCCGCTGCCTCGACGTGTTCCCCGTGCATGTATGCCAGTGTTCCTGCGCAGAACACCGCCTGCCGCAGCGCCGCGGCAGACACGTCCCCGTCGAGCGCCAGCGCTCGCCGGGTCCATTCCTGCCCGACACCGGAGTGGAAGCGGAACTGCCAGAACGGCAAGAGTGCCCCGCACAGGCGGACCGCGATCTCCGCCTCCTCCTGCTCGAGGGCCCAGCCGAGGGTGCCATGCAGATTCCCTCGGTCTGCTTCGAGGCGGTCCAGCCACGCTTCCCGTTCGATCGTGTTCAGCTCGGCCTCGACCCGCTCGGCAAGGGCCAGGTAATACGCGGCGTGCCGGCGGCGGATGATGCTGGCTTCATTGCTCTGCTGGAGGCACTCGACGCCGAACGCGCGCACCGTCTCCAACAGCGTGTACCGGGAGTCGCCAGCAGGGGAGTCCGTGCGCCGGACCAAGCTGTTCGTGACCAGCGTACGGAGCTCCTTCAGCACATCCAGCGACCCGTCCCCACAAATCTCCGTAACGGCATCCAACGTGCAACCGCCGTGGAAGACCGAGATCCGGCGGAACAGCGTCTGCGACGAAGCACTGAGCAGCCCGTAGCTCCATGCGATCGTGTCACGCAGGCTCTGCTGCCGCTGGGGAGCCGCGAGAGAACCGCCGCTCGACAACCCCAGGCCGTTCTCGAGCTGCGCGAGCAGCGCGCTCGGCGAGAGCGCGGATACCCACGAGGCCGCCAGTTCGATCGCCAGGGGCAGTCCGTCCAGTTGCCGGCAGATGCTGACAATCGTCCGAGCATTTGCGCTGGTGAGCGCG
Source organism: uncultured Thermomicrobiales bacterium (assembly GCA_902806335.1). Lineage (GTDB taxonomy): Bacteria > Chloroflexota > Chloroflexia > Thermomicrobiales > UBA6265 > CADCWG01. Next base: position 2,630 of record CADCWG010000134.1, read on the forward strand.
AACTCAGGGTCGAGAGCCCGAGCACGATCCACGAAGAGGCGACAGGCGTCGAAACCGACGGCGTCCCTCTCGAACTCTGACGACCGCATCGGCGGCAGCGCAAACGGGCGGATATCTACGACGTGCTCGCCGGGAACGCTGAGCACCGCCCTGCTGGTCACGAGCAGCTTTACGTGTGGGCACACGTTCAGAAGATTGGCGAGCGCCACGGCGGCCGGTAGGACCTGCTCGAAGTTGTCGAGCACCAGCAGATGATCGCCGTCCCGCAAGAAGGCCGCCAAGCTGTCGAGGATCGGACGGCTATCGGGCCGAACACCAAGCGCGCCAGCGACGGCGGGAAGGACGTGTTCCGGCCGCTGCACGTCCGCAAGATCCACGAACAGGGCGGGGTGGGCGGCTGAGGAAACCGCACGGAGGGCGACCCGTGTCTTGCCGACGCCGCCGGGGCCGGTCAGGGTGACCAGACGGGTGTCGTCGCGGCGCAGCAGATCCGCGACGACCACGACCTCTCGCTCCCGCCCGACGAAGGTCGTGAGGGGCGTAGGGAGTGGCTTTACGAACGGTCCCTGGTCCCCGGTGGAGATGTAGGCGAGCGGCTGAGAGCGGGTGAGGTTAGGAGACACCGGGTCAGCCACTGGAGGATCCTGCAATAGTCGCGGCGTGTGTCCTGCTATCTTCGGTAGTGCACCACCCACCGTCAACCTTAGGCGGCAGGGAATCGATTACCGTAGAGCTACTCACCATGCCGAGCTCACGGTGGTGCTGGCCCGACGAGTCGACCGGACGCGTCGGCCTAACAGGCGGTCAGCCTGACCGACCACCGCGCTGAGCCTACCTTCGCGAGTTGCCGCCTGGTCGAGTCTATAGGAAGGCTCGGCACTAAACGGTCGAGCGTTGGAACGGGTTGCGCTGGGTTGAGGTCGACTGGCGCTGGTTCAGCCGCCGCAACGAGGGCGGGGTCATCACGCTGGACCAGTTGACGTCGTAGGAGGGACGGCGGCCCAGCGGAGGCGACGGAGAGTGAGTGATGGCCGGCTGATCCACTGGAGCCCGCGGCGCCGGTCGGTGTCACCCGCGGCCTGATCCGCCATTGAGACATGCAGCGCGTCGACTCGATCTGGCTTAACCGGGTGACGGACGGCGAGGTCGGGGACCCGATATGGGCGTGTATCATGCCGTGCCGCCCCCGGCGATGTCGTGCCGGTGTGGTCTTGGGTGCGGGGCGAGGAGATCGGTCGGCTCAGGATCCCGGTCGGGGAGCTGCTGGGGGAGCGGCCGCATGTGCCACCGACTGCGACGGCGGGGTAGGCGTACGCACGGCATCGCCACCCGACGTGCGCTGATCTCTGTTGACGGAGTCCCCTGCGCGGCACCTCCGCCGGGACGGCGCCCCCTCCTCCGGGGTGTCCTCCGGCGGCGCTTCGTTGGCGCCCTCGAACTGGTCGACCATCGCCGTCAGTTCAGTGTCCGCCGGACTTCCGTAGCCGCCCATCTATGACTTTAGTCGTATGCCCCGCCGACGGTCCGGCGGGAGAAATACGACCTTCGACAGATGCGCGGGCGGGCGGCGGGGCGAATACTGGCCGTGCACCTGAATGAGCTTGTTGCTCTGATCACCGGACCGCTGCCGGACCCGCGGCCCGGTGATCGCTACCCCACCCGACCGAGGGTGGGGGGCTCCGGTGCGTGCGTCCAGGAAGAAGGCCACACCATGCGCAAGCTCCTCGTCATGTTCACCCTGCTGCTCGGCATGCTCGCCCTCCCGCTCCTGGCCTCCGGCCTCTCCGCCTCGGCGGAGGATCCCACACCCAACGAGGTCGCGATGGCCGTCTGCCAAGCGGCCGACGAGAGCGGCGAGCTCGACGAGCTCGGCCTCACCTTCGGGGAGTGCCTCATCTTCCTCAGGGGCCAGTTCACGGAGAACACGAACATCTTCATCGCCGGTATCTGCGGGGCCGAGGTGGTCCAGGAGCAGTTCGAAACCACGAACAAGGGCCAGTGCATCAAGGTCGTCAAATCGTTCTTCTCCCAGCCGTAGCACCGCGGGGTGTCTTGCCTGACGCCCGCCCAACACCGAAGCAGCGAGCGCGCAGGGGGTCCGCCCAATGCGCTCGCGGCGTTCGTCGGCGGCGGGCTCCCGGCACACGGGAGGGTTCCCTCCTGACATCCACAGCCGATTCGCTAACTGGCGAAATGCCTCACCGCTCGTTCGACCGTCACCACGGACGCTTGTCCGTCGGCCATCTCGTCTAGCCCCCCAGGAGGGACGTCGTCATGAAACGTGCATTTCTCACCCTCGTCGCCGTCGTCGCGTTCTCAGTATCGGCGGCCGGCGGCGTGTCGGCGTCCCAGGACGACCTCGGTACGCCGGGCGAACCGAACTGCAACGGGCAAACGGTGGCCCTCGTGGCGCAGCTCAACCAGGAGGTGGAGGGCGCCAAGCCGGGTTTCGGGAACCGTGTGCGGGACTTCGGTCTCACGAACCAGGAAGGGATGGACGTTGTGGAGGCATTCTGCGCCTCCGTCGCCCCGTAGCATCCAGGCTCGGTGAGGCAGTACGGAACGAGGGGGGCGGCAATGTCCGCCCCCCTCGTTCCGTGTCCGTCAGCCGACACGACGGCGGCCTTGGCATCACGCCGGCGCCGTTGTCGTGTCGCCTCCGCACGGAACTGGCGGCGTCCTCTTCGTCTCCCGCAACGATAGCCAACCCGGTCAGAACGCCACGAGACAATAAACCCGACGCGTTCTGAGCGCCCGAGATGTGCCAAGGGGTCGGTCTGGCACCGGACGAGGGAGACGGTAGCGTTCGTCGGGGGCCGCTCAGGGCACGATCCGGGGCATCACGGCGTAGGAGGCAATCGGTGAGGGAGCCGCGGCGGGTTGTCCCTTGCGAAGAAGGCGGCTTGTGCGCGACTACCGCGCTCGATCAAGCCGGAATCGTCTGCTCGGCCGCGAGGTCCCCATGCACCGGCACGCTGAGCACCGACGCTACGTATGGTGCTCCTCGGCCGAACCCGGCGGTCGCACCTCGACGAGCGCGGACGCAACCGCGACGTCGACGATAGTGACGAGTTGCCATGCGGGATCGAGACGGACGAGCCATGCGTCCACCGCCTGCATGGGGGACAAGGACGCGACGACGCGGGTGGTGAGCCTAAGGAGCTGCAGGAGCCGCCACGTCAGTTTGCCGCGAGGGCGGTCAGACGAGCTCGTGGCGGTGGGCGTAGTCCGTGGCTGCCGAGCGAGACTTCACCCCCAGCTTGGCGAGGATGTGGGTGACGTGGACCTTGACGGTGCCCAGACTCAAGAATAGGGCGTCGGCGATGTCCTGGTTGGACCGGCCGGCCGCCATCATCCGCAGCACCTCCCGCTCGCGCGGCGTCAACCCGGTGCCGGCAAGGGAAGGCGCGTTCTCCGACGTCTCATGCCTGGTCAGGGCCAGCGCCGCGCCGATCTCGACCGCGGGCTCGGCGTCTCTGACCGATGCCCGAATCGTC
>CADCWG010000135.1 GCA_902806335.1 uncultured Thermomicrobiales bacterium
CCGTGCCCGATGTCGGGCCTGCCGCCGGTGTGCCGGCGGAGGCGACGATCAGCACCAGTTCCGGCCGGTTGGTGGCATTCTCCCGGGCGAAGAACTTCGCCGCATCGGATGAGGTCGTCGCCAAGGCGAACGAGTAGGTCCCGTCCGCGGTGACGAACGGCGTGACGTCGTACTCGGCCCACGTGTCGACGGCGATCTCGCCCAGGTCTGCCGCGGCCACGTCGGCACGGGGCGGACGGGTCGTCCAGTTGACGTCGGTCTCCGACCAGCCGTTGTCGGCCGGATACACCACAGGTCCGTTGCCGGTCCCGTTCCAGGCGTAGAGGCGGAGCGTCGCCTGGAGGACGCTGCCGCCCACCCCGCTGACCCGGAACTGGAGGTAACTCTCGGCGGCGGGCTCGGCGTCGACGGACAGTTCCGTGGATCCGCCGAAGTTCCGATCCGCCCGCGCCTGCTCCACCGTCGCGTCGGCGTCGGGCGGGAACGTGAGCGTGTCGCCGGCGGGAGAAGCGGCGCCAGGAGACGGCGCGGAATCGGCGGCGGGCGCTGGTGTCTCGGTCTGCGCGGAGACGAGAGACGGCATGGTCACCGACATGACGATCGCGAGGACGAACACCCTGCCAACCACTCCAACGGTGTGCACGAGGTCTTCCTCCCGGTGACTGCAAGGACCCATCTTCAAGACCCTGGATGCGAGAGACTACCCTATAAACGGCGTGAAAAGTCCCTCCTTCGGACCGCCTACGCCGCCCCGTCCCAGGGTCATCGCGCCCGTTCTCAAGGGGCCGCAATCGTGCTCCGATCCGGGGCCAATGCCGGCCCTTGGGGGACCAGCGAGGGGCCGTGTTCGATCGACCGAGCGTGCCTCCTCGTGCTCGCGACACTCCCGGTCTCGTTGCCCCACAATCCTTCGCGTTCGTCCCGCGGAACGAACGATATCCATGGCGAGGAGGTCCCGGGAGAATCCGGAGAGCCCTTGGTATGCCCGCGCCGCGACTGATACGATCCAGCGCGACCGCATTGTCCGGCCGGCGAGGAGATCGGGTGCAGCACGCGGATGGCGAGTCCATCGTCGTTGTGGGAGACCTCCATCTCGCCGGAGGCCGTGACCCGAACACCGGCGCGATGGCCACCCACGAGTTGTTCTTTCACGACGACGCCTTCGCGCGCTTCCTGGACGACGTGCGTATCCGCGCATCGGAGCAAGGCCGCCGCTCGAGACTTCTGATCCTTGGCGACCTCTTCGACTTCTTGCGGGTAGACGGCAAGCACGCTGCCGTGACCGGCGGGCGTCCAGACACGTCAGAGCGGGCAACGCTGGCGAAGATGGAGCGGGTCGCCGCCGGGCACCCCGCCGTGTTCGCCGCGCTCGCCCGCTTCGTGTCCGCCGGGCACGCGCTGGATATCGTCCCCGGGAACCACGACATCGAGCTGGCGCGCGCGTCGGCCCAGGAACAGTTCAAGACCCTCCTGATCCGTTGCGGCTGTGCGCCCCAGTCGACGGCCCAGATCGGTTTCCACCCCTGGATCTACTTCGTGCCCGGGGTGCTCTACGCCGAGCACGGGCACCAGTACCACGACATCAACGCGTTTCTCACGCTCATGGAACCGACACGACATCGGCATCCGGACGAGATAGACCTTCCCCTTGGGTCAAGCCTGGATGTCTACCTGCTCGGCCTCCGGGCGACAACACATCGCGTCGGCGGCGCGTCTCACTCGTCTCCACCAACGCTGCTCGGGGCGTTTCGCGCGCACCCTTCGCTCCTGGTCCGGACGTTGCCCCAGCACGCCAGCTTCGTTCTGAGCGTCCTCAGGGCCCTTGCGGCCATCGTCGGCCGCGGGCAGGCCCAGCGACGGGCCGCCTATCGGGACACGGTGCTGCGATCGCACGCGGCCCGGATCGGCCTGAGCCACGACGCGCTGGTTGCCATCGATGAACTGTCGGCACGGTCGACCGCGGCGATGCGATCTCGGCTCCTGCGCAGGTCGGTGCTCGCGCTTCGAACCTCCCTGGCGCGGCGCCTTTGGGTCGGATCCCCCCGCTCGCATCCCCCCGTCGAGAACTACCTGCAGCGCCCCGCGGTGGCAATCCACGGGATCCTGGACGCCGCCGACCAGGGAGTCCCCTTCTACGCCTTCGGCCACACCCACCGCGCTGAGCAGCGGCCCCTCGTCGCCCGCCACCCCCCCTCGTACCTCAACGGTGGGAGTTGGATCGTGAAGGAGCCCGCCGCGCCCGACGCGACGGAACAGCGGCCGCCGTTCACGTTCGTCGTGATCGAGCGTCCGCCGGGAACGCGGGCTCCGGTCGCTCGGGTCATGCGATGGGACGATGCCGCGGGGCAGGCGACCCCGCTCCCAGACACGGCCCCTCCCCGCACGCAAGGCGACCGTCGATAGCCGGCGTCCGCGGACCGGGTCGGTGCGGCCCCCGTCCTTGGCACCGTCGCCGTCGTCGGCACCCGTGAGGGCAGCGCGGCCCCCGGAGGACGGGAGAGCCGCCGACGACGATCGTCGGTGGGTGGCCTGTGGGTGACCGTGTACGTCAGCCGTGGTACTCGAAGGCGCCACTATCCGGCATGGCCGCTCCGTCGCTGTCGCCATCGGCCGGCACGGAGCGCCCATCGAAGTCCCGAGCGTAGCCGACGTCCTGACCCCGATCGATGGCGGGGCTGTCCCGCTGGAGGCGCAGGTCCGCGCCCGCCGGATCGGCGAAGGCCGGGTCGGCGACCACGCTGTGGGCACCGGTGGTGAACTGACGTCGGCCGCCACTGTACACGTTGTAATCCTCGTCGAACGGGTCATCCGCGTAACCAACCTTCGCGACCGCGCTGATGATGTTGTTGCGCATCCTCAGGATGTCGGGACCACACCGGTCGTTGCAGGTGAAGCCCTGGCTCTCGCTACCCGTCAGCAGAACCGTGTTGTGGTACAGCGCCGTGCCCAGAACCGGCCCCCAGGCGCTGCCCGCTCCCCACGTCACGAGGAAGATCGAGGACGGCAGAGACGACCGCACGACGTTGTAGGCGAAGGTGTTGTCGGCCGACGTCGCGTTGCCGAGTTCGGTGAACGTCTGGTTGTCCGTCGCCAGGTTGTGGTGGATGTGGTTGTTCGACCCGCCGTAGACCTCGACGGCCGACCCGTCGCGCCCGTAGTCGAAGGAGAACGCGTCGGAGCCGGAGATGGTGTTGAAGGCGATCTCCGTCGCGTCCCCCTGGAGCAGAACGCCGAAGGCCCCGGAATCGTCGTCGCCACCCTCGGTCAGCACCGACATCCGGCTGTTGTCCCGAATCTCGTTCGCGACGATGCGGTTTCCGACGGCACCACGGCGCACGTGAACACCCGCGGCGTTGCCGGAGAGGACGTTGTCTTCGATGAGGTTTGCACTCCCCATCACGTCAACGCCGGCCCAGGAGCAATTGTCGATATGGGTCCGACGCAGGGTCAGGTGTGAGCCGACGAGTTCGACGCAACTGCCCCCACCCTGGATGAGCGGCGGGTCTCCGGTGCCATAGGCGTCGATGACGATCGGCGCCCTTTCCGTTCCGCTGGCCGCAACCGTCAGGGTTCCGGTCCACCGTCCGCCACGCCTGAAGAGCAGCCGATCCCCGGCCACGAGCGACGCGGCGTTCGCCTTCGCGAGCGACTTCCACGCCGAGGTCGCGGCGGTTCCCGCGTTCGCGTCGTCCCCTCCGGTGCTGTCGACGTAGAACACACGCCCAGAGGTGGCCGGCCGACGGGTCGCCGTGCCAGTGGCCGTCGGGGCGCGCACCGGCGGGGCGAAGGCCGGCACGTGCACGGGAGCCGTCACGGGGCCGGCGAGGAGGTGGTCCCCGGGCTGTGGGACCGGTGTTCTGGTCGCCCGCTTCGGTGGAGCGGTGCTGTCGCCGGTGGGAGCCCGGCCCGGCAACGCCGCGCCGGGCGTTTGGCTCAGGCTGAGGGCTGGGGCGAACGTCACCACCGTCCTTCCCAGCCGGGGCGCGCTCACGAGAATGGCGAGTACGGCCACGATCGACGCCAGACGCGCCAGACGGCGGGGAGGGGAGGGGCGGCCTGGCGTTGTCCGCGTCACGACGATCCGTCCCCTCCACCGGCAAGCGCGGCGACCGCTCGCCACCACCGTGCGCCCGATCCCGGCCCGCCGGCACGGGTCGCCTCGGGGCCGGTTGGTCGGAGCGGTGATCGCGGGCGAGTCGGGGTCGCGGTCCCCCACCGCCGTGGCCGCGACCCGTGCGCGTTTGGTCGCGACCGGTGAGGCGGCATTCCCGTCGGGACGCCGGTCGGCCCGAGCGCTCCAGGTCCGTCGAGTCTGGCCGAAAGCCTGTGCCGGTCGCTCCCCCTGCTACCGCGGAGGCACTCCGGGGAGGGAACGGGAGATGAAGGGCAATGCACACGACCGCCGCCGGGAGATGCCTCCCGCGTCTTTACGGGGCAGTCCGATCGCCGACCAGTACCGCGTCTCCACGGTTGTCGATGACGGGACCGAAGGCGGGAGATCCCCTGCCCTCGCCCGTCCCGGTGTGGCTCTCCCGCAGCATCGCGCGGAGGCGAGTGACGGCCCAGGCGCCGGTGATCACCTGTGTCACGAGCCAGACGACGGCCATTCCCCTGAGCCCATACACGACCCCCGCCCACGCCGCCGTCCCGACCCCGACCAGCCCACCGACGACGCCGGTCAGGATCGCCTCGGTCAGCCGCTGGCGCGATCGGCATGCGGAGAAGTACGCCTGGATGAACGCGAAGGGAAAGACGACCACCACCAGGATGCGGAGCGGCGTCGTCCCGTCGTCGACATAGCTGCTGCCAAGGAACGACAGCAGGAACGGGCCGACGATGGCCGAGCCGGCGGCGGCGACGGCACCGACCGCGAGCGACAGTTTGAGGCCGTTGCGAACGGCGCGCCCGAGCTCCTCCGGCCGATGGGACGCCTCCGCGAACAGCGACAGGCCGACCTGGATCGGGATGACGTAGACCACCCAGGCCATCATCCAGACGGCGTACCAGGTGGCATTGGCCTCTGGGGACAGCAGCTCCGTGACAACGATCGGCAGGATCGAGCCGGGCGCCCGCTCGGTAATGGTCAACGCCCAGTTGGGCAACCCGATCGTCACCAGTTGCCGCGTCAGGTCGCGACGCACCCGGAGCCGGAAGCGATAGCCGGGCAGCGCCCGTCGCAGCTGGGCGTACCCGAGCCCGACGCTAATCAACCCGCCGCTCACCCACGCGCCCAGGATCGCGAGCGAACTCTCGGCGCCACCGGCCAGGGGGAAGCCGACCAGGACGCCGAGCGTCACGACGCTGAAGAGCGCATTCCGGACGAGGACCTGGTCCCCGCGCCGCAGCACCGTACCGACCTGATCAAACAGGACGCCGAGCGTTCCGAACGCGCACATCGCCAGGAACGCGACCGCGTAGGCGGGCTTCGCCGCGACGATGCTCAGCTCACGAAACACGCCGGAGGCCAGCGCCAGGAAGAGCCCACCGGCGAGGAGGGACGCCCCGGCGACCACGCTGATCGTCGTGTCGAGGAGGTCGGCCGGGCCGTGCTGGTGCCGGGGAAACAGCGTGATGACCGCCGCCCCGGCGCCGAAGAGCGCGAGCTGGACGCAGAGCATCATCGCCGAGACCGCGCCCGACGCGAGTCCCACCTCGGCGGGCGCGAAGAGCCGGGCCGCGATCAGCCAGACGAGGAAGCCGATGCCCATGGTGACCATCTTGCCGAGGATCAGCGTGATGGAGTTCAGGTGCATCGGCAACGAGCGGACACCCCGCGGCCCCTTGGCGGCGGGCGCCATCCCCGGGCTTGGCGACCGAGCGGTGAGGCTAGGCCTGACCATAGGTGGCATGCTGTCCCGAGCTAGCAATCCGCTCCCTGAGTCGCCCGGCAAAGGTGCCCAGCATGGCGGTGTAGTTCAGGACGGCGTAGGAGAGGTAGTAGGGCGCCCAGCGCGGTTCCCGGCGGGTCAGACTGAGGACGAGCCCCCGGGCTGCGCCGGCGGCGGGGATCGCCGGCAGGTGGCCGGCTCGCCAGCCGTACTTCAGCACCATCCGCGCGAGGCCCTGCCCGTCGGCCTCGAACTGCCCCCGCGCGCAGGTGAACGTGTCGTCGAACCGGTGGGTGACGGTGGTCTGCCGCGAGACGCCGAGTTTGCAGCCGGCCCGCTGGAGGCGCCAGCGCAGCTCGATGTCTTCCCCAGAGGCGAAGCTCCTATCGAGCTGATGCGTCAGCAGGGCCTCCCGCTGGAAGATGGTCGCCATCACCCCCGGCCAGTTCTTGCTGCGCCCATTGTTGTGGTGGTAGACGAGGGCCTGGCCCCAGTAGCCCGGACCGGCCGTGCTGTGCAGACCGGCCTGCAGTGCCGTGTAGCCGCCGTCCCGGAACTCCGCGAGCAGCCGGTCCAGTGCCCCCTCCGGCAGCACGATGTCGACGTCGATCAGCGCCACCGCGTCGCAGGACGCCGCGTGCACGCCGAGCATCCGCGCGGCGGCGACGCCCTGCCCCTCATCGGAGAGGATCGTGACCGGGTATCGCCGAGCGATCTCAAGCGTGCGGTCCGTCGAGTTGCCGTCGACCACGATGATCTCTCGGGGCTCTGCCCGGGCGATCGAGGCCAAGCACTCGTCGATGAACAGCTCGGCATTACGAACCGGAACGATGACAGAGAGCTCGAGCATGGGACGACGCACCTTCCTGTCTCACTACGCGCTCGTGGCGATCCAACGTTCGCCAGACGGATCGGTCCGCGCTCGCCGTCGGGGGCGCACGCTTCGCCGCGTGCTCCGGTCGTTCTGAGGTCCGGCCCACGAACCGCGCGGGGGCGACGGCGTGCCCGCTGAGGGGGAGGCGACGCTCGGCCGCGGCGGATAGCCCGACAGTTGAGGCCGCCCGCTGGCCAATGCCCGCCCACCCCATCTCGCCATGCGGTGTGCCCGGCACCGACGCCGTCAGCGGCCCGCTGGCCGCCCGGGACTCCTGCCGGGCCGGGCCACCGTGGCACGCGCTGCTGCCCTCGTCGGTGAAGGTCTGCCCCGCCTCCGGCACGAAGCGCCAGTCGTAGCCGTCCGGCCGAAGGGTGAGCGCCAGAACGCCGTAGGTGTGGCCCTGGCGCACCTCGCTGTGCTGGCGCGCCTCTTCGTCCTCTACGGCATCGAGCGACTTGCCTCCGGTCCCGACCACGAACTCCCGCAGCCCACGGTCGTCGTCGCGGTCGCCGCGGTCGTCCATCGGCGCGAACCGCTCGTAATCGTGGTCGTGGGCGGTGAGCAGGAGATCGGCACCCTGCGCATACAGGAGGTCCCAGAGCGGGTCGACATCGCCGTCGTCACCGTGCCTCGGCCCCGAGCTGTACCGCGGCTCATGCCAGAGCGCCAGCGTGCAGGGCTGGGTATTCGACGTCAGGTCGCTCCGCAGCCACTCGTACTGCTCGTCTCCCGGCTCGCAGCCGCCCACCTCGTCGCAGTAGGAATTGAGGAAGACGACGTGCCAGGCTCCCGCGTCCAGGCTGAACCAGTTCTTGGACGGCTCGGGCCCCGCGCGTTCGCCCCAGTAGGCGTAGAAGTCGCCGCCCCCGTAGAAGTCGTGCGACCCGCCCGGGGCGACGAAGGTCTTGTCCTTGAACCGGCCCCAGGACAGGTCATAGGACTGGGCGTAGTTGTCGAGGGTGCCTTCCTCGTACTGCATGTCGCCGAGCCCGAGGACGTAGTCCGGGTTGAGCTGTTCCACCACCTCGGCCGTGTACCGCTGGCGGCAGTTCGTGTCGGTCCCGTTTCCCGCTCTGAAGGAGCCAGAAGTCGGATCGCAGGCGATGTCGCCGGCGGCGACCGCCGTGACCGTGTCGCCCGCCGCGGTCGGGGTCACGGCCGGGGTCGCGGCCGGCGAAGACGTCGAGGCGTCGGTGCCGCCGCCCGGGCTGACTTCCACCACCAGCCGCGGTCCGTTGTCCTCGTGCTCACGGCCGTAGAAGTCGACGCCGTCGGTCGACGTCGGGGCCAGGACGAAGTCGTACCTGCCGTCGCCGACCACCAGCGGGGTGACATCGTACTCGACCCAGGAGTCGTCCCCAACCTCGCCTCGGTCGTCGAGGGCGGAACCGACCGGCGGCGGCCGTGTGTCCCAGGTGATGGCGGACTCTTCCCAGGTGCTCCCCGTCCCGTACACGGCCGGCCCGTCCGTCGAACCGTCGTAGGCGTAGACGCGCAGGGTCGCCCGCTCCACGGCGGCGTCGACGCCGTTCACGGCGAACCGCAGGTAGGTTTCCAGGGCGGGCGACGCGTCGACGAGCAGGTCCCCGTCGCCGTGGTTGGCGGCTGGGTCGGCCTCCTCTACGTACGCGTCCGCCTCGGCGGCGACCGCCAGTGTCGTGGCCCCGCTCTGTGTCGATCCCGCCGAGACCGTGGAAGCCGGCGACACGAGCAGTCCACCGCCGATCACCGCGACCAGGATCCGCGCGCCCTGCCTGGCGACGAACGACCGACCCATCCATGTCTCCTACACACGACGCGAACGGCGATCCCGAGCGTGAGCGGGTCAAGCGGCGGCGTCCACGGCGGCGGACCGAGCCGCGGCGACGAGTCGGGCGAGGCGGTTCGCCGCGATCGGGGGCATCCCGCCGTGCCCGTCCAGGGTCTCGATCGGCCCGGCCTCTCGGCCGTCGAGCGTTACGGGAGCAAGCGGCACACGCGCGGGCTGGCGCCGACGGCCGGGCCGACTCCGAGGTGCCCGCGCCCGGTCGGTCGGCCCGCGCGGTCGGCGTCACGCCGCCGATCTCGACCCTCCCGCCGCGAACCGTGGTTGAGGAGCCCTCCCTGTTCCACGGGTCGTCCTGGCCCCGGCGACCTTGCGCTCGGGTGACGAACGATGCTCGTTCCTGGTGCGGAGACCGCCCCCGGTCGCGGCGGTGCGACATCGCGTCGACCGTGGTGTCGATCGAGGTGACCAGCGGTGGCCCCGGACGGTCGGACACCCCGGGAGGTAGATTCCGACACCGCCTCACACATCACACCCCACCGGTCCGCGCCGCGACCACCGTCGCCGTCCCGGCTCCCGTGGCGACCGGCGTCGCCGGGGCCTCGGTCCCTACCGGCGTCGCCGGCGTCGTGTCCCCGGTGGGGGTGACGGTCAGGAGGAGGACAACGAGGGGGTCGTCACCAGCGTTGCGGACGGCGGCAACGGCTCCCGGCTGGGTGAGCGTCGCCCCACCGGCGGTCAGGGTCGATTCGGGGACGGGCGTGGCCGCCCCCCCTCCTTGCCCGGCGCCGGGTGGTTCTTCGACAGGGCTGCCGCGAACGACCCGGAGCTCCCCGGGCGTCGGCACGAATCCCAGTGCCCCGTTCTCGACCGCGAGCAACTCTGCTCCGACCGCCTCGTGGGCGGCGAGGCCAGCACCCGGCGCCAGCGTCAGCCGGGTGAGGGTGACGTCGGTCGGCCCGGACGGGAGCGCCGTCGCCGCGCCGTAGCCCACGTCCAGCGGCTGCCAGATCACGCCCGGCGGCAACTCGCTGGGGGCCACGCCCGCCGGCGGCCAGGGCGGTCCACCTCCCGCTGGCGCGGGAGGGGTGATCGCCACGACGAGAAATGAAGCCGGCGCCGCAGTATCGTTCTGGATGGCGTGCCGAGTATCGGATGGCATCTCGAGTTGGTCGCCGGCGCGCAGCGTGAACGCGAAGACGCCGGGGCTCAGGGCCACCACCTCCGGGGGTCCGGGTCTGGCGGGCGTGAGAAACTCGGCCATCTCTTCCGCCTCTTCCTCCAGTTCTTCCGGGCTCTCGTCTTCGGCTTCGCCGTAGAGCCGAAGGGTCAGCGTGCCGGACTCCAGGACAAACAGCCCTGGCCCGGGGATCGACTGATCCGAGAAGGTCGCGCCCGGCTGGTAGGTGAAGCGCGCCATGGCGATGATGGCCGGTGCCGGCGGGAGCGAGGCGACCGTCGCATGCAGCAGCGGCTCGGACGCCACCCCCGCTGGCAGCGCCGCCGACCCCGCCGGCAGTGCCACGGACGTGACAGGGGGCTCGTTGGTCGTCCCGCGTGCCCCAAGCGGCGCCCCGGCCGACGCGACCAGGATGCCGCACGAGACGATGCAGAGGAGACCCAGGACCGTGCGACTCCGGGTCGGCACAGAGGGGCCCGCGGCGCGGCCGCCGGCGCTTGTCGTCAGGTCCCTCATGGCGGCGTTGGTCAGGGCCACCGCCGCCGATCGCCAGCGCCGCCAGCCCCGGGGCATCGGACGCCGGCGCCGCTCAACCGGGGTAACAAGCAGCGGCCGTTGCCCGGTCGCTCGCGCCACCGCGCCCGGCTCCAGCGGCAGCGCACGCCGGAGGTCCTCGGTCTGGAATTGCCGGCTCTTCGATCTGGCGAGCTGGCTCCACCGACGCGACCACCGCTGCCGTCGACGCTCGAACGGGGCCGCGGCATGTCCCCCATCACGGCGGCACCACCAGAGGGCGAGGGCAGCGATGGCCGCCCAGATCCCCACCGCCTGGGCCCCGAGACCACCCACCCACTCCGACCACCGTGCGGTCGGAAGGTCCCCGCCCGGCCAACCCGCGGAGTCGCTCGTGGTTCCGAGCACGGAGGGATCGACGCTCGCGCTGCCCGGCTTGCCGTGACAGGAGGTGGTCCCCGAGTCGGCCGTGGTCCCGGCGGTCGTCATGAACTGCCAGGAGTAGCTGGTTGGGGCGAGGGTCATCGCCAGCACGCCGATCGACCTCACCCGGGCCTCGCTGTTGGCGTTGGGGGAGGAGCGGAAACTCTGCCCGCCCTGCTTGCCGCCGGTTCCGACGACGAACTGGCGGACCCCGTAGGTATTATCGCGACCGCCGCTCGCGTTCATCGGCCCGAACCGTTCGTAGTGGTGGTGGTGGCCGGTGAGCACGACATCGGCGCCGTAGTCGTAGAGGGCCTGCCAGAACGGCTGCACCCGGGTCTCGTCTGCGGCGCTCGACGACGTGAAGCGCGGGGTGTGCCAGAAGGCAAGCACGCACGAGTTCTGGTTGGCGGCGAGCTGGGCCCGGAGCCACACCTCCTGAGGCGACCCGACGGCGCAGCCGCCGGCCTTGGAGCAGTTGTCGTTGAGAGAGATCACGAACCAGTCGCCGATGGTGAAGCTGTAGTAGCCCTGGCTTGGGTTGCCGGCCACGGCGCCGAAGTACTTGAAGTAGTCCTCCCCGTTGGTGTTGACGCCGGCGGGGCAGTACGACTGACCGGTGTTGTACTCGTGGTTCCCGGTCGTGGGGTAGATCTTGCCCTTGAACCGGCCCCAGGTAGGCCCGAAGTAGGCGTTGAAGTCCGCCATCTCGGAGCACTCGTACTGGATGTCCCCAAGGGCCAGCACCGCGCTCGGGTTCTGGTTGATGATCATGTTCGACGTTGCCGCCTGCTGGCAGTCCGATCCCCCCGAGGCGTTGCAGGCGATGTCACCGGCCGCCATGATCGACACGGTGGTGCCCGAGCCGGACCACACCGTGGCGGTCGGCGACGGCGAGGGCGACGGCGTCGCGGTCGGCAGGGGCGTGGCAGTGGCTGTCGCTGTGGCGGTTGCCGTCCTTGTTGCGGTGGCGGACGGCGCAACGGTGGCGGTCGGCGTGGCGGTCGCCGACGTCGGCGCGGTGGCGGTTGCCGTCGCTGCCAGCGTCGGCGTTGCCGTCGCGGCCAATGTCGACGTTGCGGTCGCGGTTGCCGTCGAGGTTGCGGTTGCCGGCGGCGTTGCCGTGGTGGTGGCGGTGGCCGCCGGCGTGGCCGTCGGCGCCGAGCCGCCCGAGAACATCAGAACCAGTTGGGGCCGGTTGGTTCCACTCTCCTTGCTGGAGAAGGCACCGGCGTCCGACGACGTGTTGACGAGGGCAAAGCTATACGTTCCGTTGCCCCCGACGAGCGGGGTGACGTCGTATTCGACCCAGGTCCCGACGGCGATCGCGTCTTTGTCGTCCGTCGCCGGGGACACTCGGGCGGGCCGCGTGTTCCAGGTGATCCCTGTCTCGGTCCAGGTGTTATCGGCCGCGTGGAGACCGGGTCCGTTGGCGGTCTTGTCGGTCACGAAGAGGCGGAGCTTGGCGCTCTGGACGCCGCCCGCGACACCGCTCACCGTGAACCTCAGGTAGCTCTCAGTGGCCGGACTCGAGTCCGACACGAGGTCGGTCGTGGTCCCGTAGTTCTTGCTCGCGCCGCTGCTGCCGGACACCACCTTCGCGTCCGCATCCGGCCCGACAGTGAGCGATCCGGAGGACGGCGTGGCGGTGGCGGTGGCAGTGGCGGTCGCGACCGCGGTCTCGGTGGCGGTGGCGGTCTCAGTCGGCGCCACAGTGGCGGTTGGCGTCTCCGTAAGAGGGGCCGTCGCGCTGGCCGTCGCGGTGGCGATCGCGGTGCTTGTTGGGGACGGTTCGGGGGTTGAGGTGAGCGTCCCAATCGTGACGGTGGCCGAAGCGGTCAGTTCAGCGGTCGGTTCAGCGGTCGGCGTGACGGTGGCGTCCTGGGTGGCGGTCGCCGTCGGCGCCGGGGTCTCGGTCGGCGGCGGGGTCGGGGCGTCGACCGTCGCCGTCGCAGTGGCGCCAGCTGTGGCCGTGGCCGCGGCCGTCTCCGTCGCCGTCGGCACCGGGGTCGCGGTCGGGGCCGGCGCGGCCGACGAGATGAAGCTGGTGCCGACCGCGACGTCGTCGTAGGCGATGTCGTAGATCGGGCCAGTCGAGTTCTCACCGAGCTGGACGACGGAGACCGGGGTCGTACCCAACCCCTCGGTCTTGCTGAGAACGCCAACCTTGGTGCCGTCGTACCAGACCTCGGACAGGCCCGCCGAGCCATTGACGACGACGCGGACCTGCGCCTCGTGCCACACGCCCGTGGTGACGACCTGGCTGCTCGTCGTGGTGACCCCCGTCACGTCGTTGCGGGAGCCGAGCTTGCCGGCGCTGGTGACGTATAGGCCCAGGATCGATCCGCTACTCGTGCGGAATCGCAGCAGATAGACCGTGTTCGCTGCTTGGCTGACGATCTTGAACCGCACTCGGTAATAGAGTTCGCTCTGGGCGCTGCTCAGGGTTCGGCGGGCATACGTGGCAGGCCCCGAGCTCGTCGCCCTGGCGGCATAGGTGCCCGAGAATCGCTCTGCCTGCTGGACCGTGAGCCCGTTGATCTGGGTCCATCGCGACAGGTCACCGGTCTCGAAGTCGTCGTTGAACGCATTGCCCTGCGGCGGGGTCGCCGTCGCCGTCGGCGTCGCCGTCGCGGTCGGCGGCGAGGTCGAGGTTGCCGTCGGCGTGGCGGTCGCAGTCGGCTCGGATGTCGCCGTGGCCGTCGCCGTCGGTTCTGGTGTCGGCGTCGCGGTGGGCTCAGCCGTCGGCGTGGCAGTCGCGGTGGCCGTCGGCTCTTGGGTCGGCGTCGCGGTCGGCTCCTGGGTCGCGGTCGCGGTGGGTGTGGCGGTCGGCTCCTCCGTTGCCGTCGCGGTCGCGGTGGGCTCAATGGTCGATGTCGCCGTGGCCGTCGCCGTCGCGGTCTGCTCCTCAGTGGCAGTCGCGGTCGGCGCGTCCGTCGCGGTAGCGGTCGGCTCCTCGGTCGGCGTCGGCGTCGACGTCGGCTCAGCGGTCGAAGTCGCGGTAGCGGTCGCCGTCGCGGTCGGCGCATCGGTCGCCGTGGCCGTCGGCTCCTCGGTCGGCGTCGCGCTCGGTGCGTCGGTTGGCGTCAGCGTGGCGGTCGGCGGGTCGGTCAGCGCCACGATCGCGAGGGGGGAGAAGCTGTCCACGCGGCCGCAGATTCGCCCGGTCGACGCGTCGTTCGAGGTCGTGACGTCCTCCCAGGCGGCGGCGCCGTCCGGAAAGTGGAGCAGCCGCAGCGCGCCCGGGTGGGCGAAGGCGCCAGGGTCGTAGGCGAAGCAGACCTCGGCCGAGGCGAAGACCGCGGTGCTCTCGACCTCGTAGAACAGCGCGCCGTCGAGGCTGAAGTTGGCCGGCAGGGCGGGGGCGTCGGTCACCGCCGTCACGGTCGTCGTGCCGGCCTCGGTGACGGACCCGAAGGTGACGGTGGCGTCGTCCGACGCCACCGTCACGGTCTTCCCGGTCGCCGTGTTCTCGGCCGGGGGCTCCTGGGTCGCCGTCGGCGCGTCCATGGCCGTTGCGGTCGGCTCCTCCTCCACAATCGGCTCGTCGGCTGCGACGGCCGCGGCGAAGCTGTCCGCATCGGCCGCCGCGGCCGTCTCCGTGGCGTCGACGTCGACGCCGAAGAACACCTCGCAGGCCCAGCCGTTCCCGTTCGGGTCCAGCGCCACGGCCTCCGGGTACGTCTGGAAGTACTCCTGGGCCGCATCGAAGTCCGGGAACACATCGCAGCTGTCGACCAGCGCCTCGCCGGTCGGTTCCTCCGTCGGGACCTCGGCCGGGACCTCGGCGTTGACGGCGACGGCCGTGGCGGTGGCGTCGATGCCGAAGTACACCTCGCAGGCCCGGCCGTCCCCGTTCGGGTCCAGGGCCACAGCGTCTGGGTGCTCGGCGAAGTAGTCCTGCGCCGCCTCGAAGGTGCCGAACGCCTGGCAGTCGTCGATCAGCGGCTCGCCGTCCGGCCCCGCGGCTACGTCGACCGCCGGCTCCGCCGTCGCCTCGACCATCGGCTCGGTCGTCGGCGGCAGATCGATGGGGGTCGGCGGCGGGTACTGGGCCCCCGTCGGGTCCATCCCCAGCACCAGCTGCGGGGCCAGGGCCGCTTCGCCGTCGCTGCTGGAGAACTGCACGCCGTCCCCGGAGGGGGACGCGATCCGGAACGCGTAGGCGCCGTCGGCGGTCACGAAGCCGGTGACGTCGTACTCGACCCACGCGCCGGCGTCGATCCACTGCTGCCGGTCAATGCCCTCGCTGGTGCGGACCGGCTGGTTGAACCAGGTCACGCCCCACTCCGACCACCCGGCGGCCGCCGCCGAGACGACCGGCCCCTCGGCCGTGCCGTCCACGGCGTAGAGGCGGAGCGTGGCACGCGACACGCCACCCTCGATGCCAGAGACACCGAAGGAGACATACGCGACGGCGGCCTCGGCCTCGGGCAGACCGACCACCGTCAGCGTCGTGTCGCCGCCAAAGTTCGTCTCGGGGGCGGCGGCGTAGGCCGCGACGTCCGCGTCGGCGCGGACGGTAAGCGCCGTTGGGTCGCCACCATCGCCCGCCGTGGTGTCGGTCGGCAGGGTGGCGGTCGGCTCCGCGGCATCCACCGGAAGGGTGGCGACCGGCTGGCTGGCGATCGTCCAGGTGTAACTCGCCGGGCTCGGATCGACGTTGCCCACCGCGTCGACGGCCGAGACGTCGAAGCGATGGTCACCGTCGGCCAGCGCGGTGTACGCCGAGGGCGAGGTGCACGGCATCGACGCGGCGGCGTCGAGGGAGCACAGGTAGGTGGCGTCCGGCTCATCCGAGGAGAACGCGAATTCCGCCGCGGTGCTGTCGCTCGGGTCGGGCGGAACCGAGTCGAGTTGCGTCTCCGGAGCGAGAACGTCCGGCTCCTGGCGCGTCGCGGTGACCGACGCGAGATGGGCCTGGGAGATCACCATCAGGAGCAACAGGGACCCTAGGAGGAAGCGATTGGATCTCCACAAGGCTCGCACTGTAGACCCCCTGTCTTCACCGCTGCGGGATGCCCTACCCTGTGGCGCTTCTGCCGGGATGCCCGCGGCGACCAGGATGTCCACCGCGTCGCCGTACCCGCGTGCCTTCGCGCCTGGCCGAGACCGCACCGTCATCAACCTGGGTTGAAGAGAGTGGCAGGATTGGACGCCAGCCGGACGCTCTCGGATGTATCGAGACTCATCCAGAGTAGCCCTTTCGGGCCATGAAGGATAGGGGGTACACCAGCAGAGAGACGGAGAGCCCGCGGATCGCGCTGCCTACCGGCCGAGGTCAAGCCGATCCGTCATCCGAGTCCGGCCACCTGGACCCGTGGTTGGCCTGGCACGGCGGCGGGATCCCGGGGGCTAGGGCCACCCACAGGGTCCCGCCACGCCGCCTACCGGGCGCCGAGGACAACCGGCGCCGAGAGCCTGGACCGATGGGAGTAGCCGTTCCCCGAGACCGCATCGCCCCCGCCCGCCCCATTGGCTCCCTGGATGCCGCTCAGCGCCAGCACCTTCTGGATCTGCTCGACGATCACGTCGGAGGCCTGGTCCGCCGACATCGCCCGCGGGACCTGGAGCAAGAAGACCGGCTTCCCCTCCAGGGCGCGGTCGAGCACGGCGGCCTTGTCCTGGAAGTACTGCTCGATCGGCAGCAGGCTCGCCGCCCCGAGGGCGGTGATCGCCTGCTGCGACTGCGGCGTGATCTCGGCGTGGAAGTTGCCGATCAACCGCGACACCATCCAGCGCTTGTCCTTCTCCATCAGCAGCGGCGACGACCCGTCGTAGCGCTCCAGGAAGATCGCGGTCGCCAACGGCGCGGCGGTCGAGATCCTGGCGTCCGGGAACGCGTCGCGCGGCGCCACCATCATGTGCTCCGGAGACCACTTCCGGGTCACACGCGCCAGCCGCGGGTACTGGGTGACGACGGGATGAACGAGCGTGGTCAGCCGGCCGATGGGCTTCGAGAGCCGAGGCGGCACCAGGGGCTTGCGCTTGTCCTGGAAGAGGTGGGGGTAGATCGGCCGGTGGTGCGGCTTGATGAACATGGGCTTCGCGTAGCCCAGCAGCGTCGCGTCCTGGGAGAGGAACGCCCAGTCGTCGCCCATGAAGCCGACATCGTCGAGCTTGAGGAACTTGGCGATGGTGCTGGTCTTGCCCACCCCGCCCCAGGCCGGCAGGCAGATGCCGTGGCCACGGTACTCCACCGTCGCGGCGTGGATCCAGGCGACGTTGCGCGTCGCCAGCACCCGGTCGATCAGGGGCAGCACCCAGACCAGCAGCTCCCCCCGACCGTTCAGCCGAAACCCGCCCTCGTCGAGGACGATCTGCACCTTCGCGGGGCCGATGTAGACCATGCGGTCCGTGTACTGGTACGTGTCTTCGCCGTAGGCCACGCCCTGGAGCGGCTCCAGGTCGCCCGTGACGGTGATGTCATAGCGATCCTGATCCAGCCCGCTGGTGAGGAAGGGCTCGAACATGTCCTTCAGCAGCGAGGCCGTCGGTGCATCGTCGGCGACGCGCATGGTCGCGCAGTTGTGGAAGTTGAACTCGAGCCACGTCTTCATCGCGTGTCCTTGATCTCCTTGTGGTCCCTACCCAGCGCCAAGCCCGCCGGGCAACCTGCACCGGCGGGCCTCTCCATCAGGTCATCCTGTGAGTGGTCTACTCACCCGATGGCGTTCTCTTGCCGCGGACGCCTTCCCGACGACGTAGCCCGCCGTCGTGATCGCGAGCCCGGCGACGATGGACCCCGAGCGCGCGAGCGTCCCGGGGTGCCGCGCGCGAACGGCCTCCGCCGTTCCCCGCGCGATCCCCTGGGGAAGCGTGCGGAGGGTGTAGGTCCGTTCGGACGCGAGCCCGTCGGCATGGCCGACAGATCGGGACACCTGGGCCTTGGAGAGCCCTTCCGCGTAGCAGCGTCGACGGAAATAGCTCCACCTGGCTCGGCTGTCCGGAACCCGGTGCTGCACCTGCGCCCGCGGCTCGTGGAGCAACACGCGCTCTGGCCAGCGCTGGCGCGTCCGGATGCAGAGCTCGGTCTCCTCGCAACCGACCGGATGCTCGCCGACACGGCCCATGTCGGTGCGGAACCCCCCGGTCGCCTCGATCGCCTCCCGGCGGAAGGACATGTTGGCGCCGATGAGGTTCCGGACAGGAGCGGTGGTCTCGGGCATGCCCCGGTAGCTGCAGCCCACCACCCAGTCGAACTCCTGGGGGAACCAGCCGGGTCGATCGCGCGACCACAGCGGCACGATGGACCCACCCACGCCCAGCACCTGGGAATCGTCGTAGTGCCGGGAGAGCCAGGTCAGCCAGTCCGGCGCGGCGATCGCATCGTCGTCGAGATAGGCGACGACCGGTGACGTCGCCACCGCGGTCCCACTGTTCCGCGCGCCGGAGAGTCCCCGCGCCTGCTTGTTCTCAACCACGAGGACGGCGCGGAACTGCCTCCGCGCCCGCTCCAGCAGCCGATCGTTGTGGTCGATCACCAGAATGATTTCTCGCGCGGGGGTGGTCTGCGTCCGTACCGAGTCAACCGCCGCGGTCAGGTCTCGCCAGCGGTCCTCGGAGTAGGCGCAGATCACCACCGACACGTCCGGCGCGTGTCCCGTCATGACGTCTCTTCACCTGTCGGTGACTGCCCGGACCTAGTCACCGAGCGTCTGGTCTACGGTCCCCGGGATCGTCGGGTAGGCAACGCCGTAGCTGGACTGGAGGGCCCGACCCTCCTGGCGGCCGCGCCGGAGCAGCGCCGCCCACTCCCGACGGGCCTCGCGCCGCGCTTCGCGGCCCAGGGTCTTAAGGACGCGCCAGCCGTCGGGGAAGGTGCGCAGGTTGCTCGCGCCGTGGATGCGCTCGGCCTCGAAGCTCGGCACCTCCGCCACCCGCAACCCGACCTGCAGGGCCCGGACGTTCATCTCGGTCTCGATCTCGAACCCGTTGGAGGTCAGCCCCAGCTGCGGCAGCACCCGGCTCCAGAACGCCGAGTAGCCGTAGCAGAGGTCCGAGAAGCGCCCCCCGAACAGGCCGCGCACCACCTGGGTCAGGCCCCAGTTCCCGGCGCGGCGCAGGGTCGTCATGTCGGCGGTGCCCCCGCCCTGGGCGAACCGCGATCCCTTGACGAAGTCGGCGCCGGCCAGCAACTGGCCGACGTAGGCCGGGATCTCGCCCGGGTCCATCGAGCCGTCGGCGTCGAGCATGACGATGATGTCCCCGGTCGCCGCGGCGAAGCCGCTGCGAAGGGCCGAGCCCTTGCCGCGCCCCTCCTGCTGGACGACGCGGATCCCCGGCCAGAGCTGGCGCGCCACCTCCACCGTGCCGTCCGTGGAAGGAGCGTCGACGAGGATGACCTCGTGGACCCACGCCGGGATGCGGGGCAGAACGTGCGGCAGATTCTTCGCCTCGTTCTTCGCCGGGATCACCACCGAGACGCGGGGCTCGCCAACCATGGAGATCCTCTCTCGACCGCTCATCGCGTTGGCCATGTCTGCTCCTTGTCGATCACTTCGATCATCGGGATGCGACGCTGGGGGAGCCCCGGGCCGGCCTCTGGTCTGGATAGTACTATCGGGTCATACGGAAGTTCTATAACACTTTAGGGCCAAATAGGACCGGGGGCGGCCCGGCCGTGCTCCGCACCGGCGCCGAGCCACGGGACGGTTCCGCACCGTGACTTACCGAGTCACACCGCGCGAACGGCCGTCCGCTCCGGCAATCGCTCGCATCCGCGGTCAGCTCGGGCCCCCGATTCCGATTCAGACCGCCGATCGAGCCGTGGCGACCGGCAGGCGAGGACGCAGTGACGCCAACGAGGAGGAGGTGCCTCCGGCGCGGACGTCCGCGCCGGCCATGGCGTCTAGCCAGGGGTAAGGAAGCCTCCACTCCATGTAGGTTGGCTGGTAACACCTGAATGGGGAGGAATGCCCGGATGCTTAGGACGGCAAGCGCCAGTGGCGCCCGATTGGCCCATCAGTGCTCGGCCCGAGGCACGGCACTCATCAGCACAGGACCGGTAAGGCGAACGCGCCTGATCGACGCTTGCCGACCGGTCGTGCCACCAAGCCGGCGCGGCCACCGAAGGCGCACCGGGAAACCCGGACACCATCGATGACCCGATCGTAGGATTGACCGGCTTGAGGAGCCGCGATCGAGGAGACCATGCGGACCGATCCGTCGGCCGACGACGCGGCGCGAGGAGCGGCCGTGTTCGATGGGCGTCCGGTCGTTGCCCGGCGCGTCCACGTACCGCGGCGTCCGGAGCCCGGACGGCAAGGACCCCAGGCGGGTACGCCCTGCCGCCGGGAGGAGCCGATCGAACCGCCCCGGTCGCCGCTCTATCGCCGCGGTGCTCCCGCTCTCCCCCTCACCCCTGACCGTCTCACCTACACGGCTGACGCGGCGCCCGGGCACGGGACGATCTCGATAACCCTGACGGGTACTCGGACCGACTGGCGATGCCCCGCGCCTTGATCGCCACCGCAAGATGGGCCCCGCTCGACCGCCGCTCCCGAACCGAGCGGCCACCGATGGGAGGGGAACCTCCAGGCGGACGCGTTTGACCGGGCGCGGCGGCGGCCGGCGGGCTGAGTCCGCCGGCCGCGGACGCGGCGACGGCGGGGCGGAGCGCGGGTGGCGAGGGCGCATGGGAGTCGAACCCACCGGCGCCGGGATCACCGACGCCCACACGGTTTTGAAGACCGGGGAGGCCACCGGGCCCCATCCGCCCCCAGGGGTCCGCCGCGCCGCCCGGAGGCCGCGAGTCTAGCACCGTCCCCCCCCGCCCGGCCGAGCGCGTCTCGCGAGGCCCGGCCGCCCACTTCGGGGCCACTCCCGACCGTGCGCCGTGGTACAACAGGGAGACCGGTCGCCCGGATCGGTCCCCTCCCCGTCCGAGGCCGTCCGGGGAGCCTGGTGGCTGCCCCGATTCCACCAGCGGGACCCCACGCCGACCCGGGCCGACGTAGGCATCGCGACCGCCCTGGCGTGGGGCGGGCAACCCGCGATCCACCTCCTACATGCATTGAGGGTTCTGATGGGTCATTCCTGGCGGCCGGTGTTCATCGCGTTCCTGACGACGCTGCCGGGGATCGTGCTCGAGGTCCTGCTCCGGGCTGGCGCTGTCCACCCGCCGCACCCCCTCGAGGCGATCGTCTTCGGCGTCGCGATCGTCGGCGCGGCCTTCCTCCTCTCCTGGGCCGCCGAGGTCCTCCAGCTCGACGTCTCCCAGGGCATCGCGCTCGCGCTGCTGGCGCTGATCGCGATCCTGCCGGAGTACGTGGTCGACGCCACCTTCGCCTGGAAGGCGGCGCGCGAACCCGAGTACGCCGGCTTCGCCGTCGCGAACATGACCGGCGCCAACCGGCTCCTGATCGGCCTCTTCTGGCCGCTCGTCGTCGCGATCGTCTGGTTCCGCACCCGCAAGCGCGTCGTCACGCTCGAGCGCGTCAACGGGCTCGAGCTCGTCGCCCTGCTGGCGGCGACGGTCTACGCCTTCATCATCCCGATCAAGGGCAGCCTGTCGCTCATCGACCTCGTCGTGCTGGTCGCGATCTTCGTGATCTACGTCGTCCAGCTCGCCAAGCTGCCGGCCGAGGAGCCGCACCTGGTCGGCCCGGCGCGGACCATCGGCGCGCTCCCGACCCGGCGCCGGCGCCAGGTCGTCGCCGCGCTCGGCCTGGCCGCCGCGGCGGTGATCTTCTTCGTCGCCGAGCCGTTCGCCGAGTCGCTGGTCGCCAGCGGGACCGCGATCGGGATCGACGAGTTCCTCCTCGTCCAGTGGCTCGCGCCGCTGGCCTCCGAGGCGCCCGAGGCGGTGATCGTCTGCATCTTCGCCTGGCGGGGCGCGGCGACGACCGCGCTCGGGGCGCTGGTCTCGAGCAAGATCAACCAGTGGACGCTGCTGGTGGCGATGCTGCCCCTGATCTTCGCGATCTCGTCCGGCGGGTTCAACGCGCTGCCGCTTGACGGCCGGCAGGAAGACGAGATCTTCCTCACCGCCGCCCAGTCGCTCTTCGCGGTCGCGTTGCTGCTCGACCTCCGGCTCGGCCTGTTCGGCGCCGGGGCGCTGTTCGGGCTCTTCGTGCTCCAGCTGGCGGTGCCCGACATCCGGACCGAGTTGGGGATGGTCTACATCGTCCTCGCGGTGATCACCGTCGTGATCAGCCGTCGCGACGTGCTGCACACGCTGGGGGCGGTTCGCGCCGGGCCCGGCGCGGGCGCGGGCGCCGGAGACTGACCCGGGGACTCGCTTGGCCCCTCGACACGACCGCGCCGCGCCGGGCTCCTCCCCCGCGGCCGGTCGTCGGCCGGTGGTGGCCATGACCTGACTCGCCGCCTGCCCGCCCCGTCCCGACTCGCCGAGGCGAGCGCCGGTCCTATCACCCGCGATGCGCCCCGCGGACGACTGCCTCGTCCCGG
The DNA here is from genome assembly GCA_902806335.1 of uncultured Thermomicrobiales bacterium. Lineage (GTDB taxonomy): Bacteria > Chloroflexota > Chloroflexia > Thermomicrobiales > UBA6265 > CADCWG01. The sequence goes on from CADCWG010000135.1 coordinate 21,999, forward strand.
GGTCACGGGGCGGCTACGACGGCCCACCGTCGGCCCGCGCCGGGTCGCCGCCCTGCGCGGGCCACCCCCCGTCGCCTCGCGTCACCCGGGCCCTGACCCTCACGGTGCCCGGGCGACCGGGTCCTTGCAGGAGCGACCGGGGGCCGATCGGTCACCGCGCCCCGCTGGGCGCCTGCCCCGGCCGACGTCGGTTGGGCGCTCGACCCATCCCGGCGATCCGGTCCGGCCCGGCCATCGCTGCCCGGTGGCACGGCGCCCGCCCGCCGGGCGCGGGGATCAGTCGGCGGCGACCAGCGCCAGGATCTCCTCGCCGTACTTCTCGACCCGCTTCGGTCCGAAGCCGCCGACCTGGGCGAGCGCCGCCGGGCTCGTCGGACGGCGAAGGGCGACCTCGAACAGCGTCGCGTTCGTGGCCACCACGTAGGCCGGCACCGCGTCGGCCGCCGCGCGCTCCCCCCGCCAGGCCACCAGCCGGGCGAGCAGTGCCTCGCCGTCGGGGTCGAGCACGACCCCATCGTCGGCGGCCGGCACGGCGGCGGGACGACCCCTCCCGGTCGACCGGGACGGCGAGCCGAGGCTCGGCGCGGTGGCCGCGCCGTACTCCGCGAGGTCGCCCGCGTCAGCGCGGGCGCCACGCTCGGTCAGCGTCACGAGCTTGAACTCGTGGTCGAGGTCGCGGAACAGGTAGCCGTCGTCGATCAGCCGGTCGATCAGGCTGTCGATCCGCGCCTTGGCCAGGTCGGCGAGCTTGCCGAAGGACGACGAGCGGTCCGCCCGGACCCGGCTCTCGACCGACCCCGCGAGCAGGCGGGACAGCCCCGTCTTGCCCATCGGGAACGGCAGCGTTCGGACCGCCTCGAGCACCGCCAGCGCGTCTTCGGCCGTGGCCCACTTCCGCTGGGCCGGCGCGGCCGCCGTGCCGCCGAGACGGCCCGCGCCGTCGCCGCGCGTCGCCGTGCCGAGGCAGACGTCGCAGGCGTCGCCGCAGCGGTCCATCCGCTCCCCGAGGTGGGCGGCGAGCGTCTGGTGGCGGCAGGCGCGGCCGTCGGCGAAGTCCATCACCTGGGCGATCCGGCGGTCGGCCTCGACCTGGGCGTCGGCGAGGACCCGCTCCAGGCGCCCCCGGGCGTCGGCGCCCACCGGCAGCAGCTCGAGGCAGACCTGGCGCGGCCCGTCGTGCACGACCAGGTCGGGCTGGCTGGCGAGCAGCGCGTCGAGCGCCTCGGGGCCGATCCCGAGCGCGTCGCAGGCCTCGACGGTGCGGACCCGGACCGACCCGCGGCCACCGGTCAGCCCCGACCAGCTCGCGAAGCGCTCCCACCGCGGGTCCGGCTCAGCCGGGGTAGTCGGGATGGCCGGAGCCGGTTCGGGCAGCGGCTTACTGTCCCCGAGGGCGGCCCTGGTCGCCGCGGGCGGCGCCGGCGCCGAGGGCTCCCACGGCGAACCGGGATCGACGTCGAGGCCCACCCCGTCGTCCCAGCCGAGGTCCATGGGCTCCGAAGTCGGACCCGGGTCGTCCCAGGCCGGTCCGGCGAACAACGAGACGGATCGGCTGACCGCCGTGTCGGGGTGGCGCCGCAGCAGGCCGGCCTGCTCCAGGATGCCGAGGGCGACCCGCGGGTCGACGTCCTCGTCGGCCTGGTCGCGCTCCGTCGGCGCCGGCAACAGCGTCGCCGGGTCGACGATCGCCCAGCGACCGGTGGCCTGGCGCTGGACCGCGGCGTAGACGCGGCGCAGCGTCGGCACCGTCAACTGGTCCCGGCGCGCGATCATCCGCATCTGCCGCTGGTCGGACGCCGCGTAGAGCAGCACGCAGCGCGCCGGCCGGCCGTCGCGCCCGGCGCGGCCCGACTCCTGGGCGTAGGCCTCGAGCGAGCGCGGCGGGCTGAGGTGGACGATGAACCGGACGTCGCTCTTGTTGACGCCCATCCCGAACGCGACCGTCGCGACCACGACCCGGGCCTGCCCGGCCATGAACCGCTCCTGGTTCCGCGCCCGCTCGTCCTGCGCCAGCCCCGCGTGGTACGGGACCGCGTTCACCCCCCGGTCGCGCAGCGTGTTCGCGATCTGCTCGGTGTCCCGCCGCGAGCCGACGTAGACGATGCCGCTGCCGCGCTCCTGCTGGCAGACGCGGACCACCTCGCGCAGCTTCTCCTCGCGGTTGGCGAGCAGGTGCGCCTCATACGTCAGGTTCGGCCGGAACAGGCTGACCCGCACGCGCGCCAGGTCGCGGCCCAGCCCGATGCCGATCGCGTCGGCCATCGCCGGCGTCGCGGTCGCGGTGATCGCCAGCACCGGCGGCTGGCCCAGCTCGGGCAGCGCCTGGGGGATCGAGAGGTAGTCGGGCCGGAAGTCGAAGCCCCACATGCTGATGCAGTGCGCCTCGTCGACGACGACCAGCGACGTCCCGGCCTCGCGCAGGGCGCGCAGGAAGCCGTGCTGGCGCAGCCGCTCGGGGGCCGCGTAGACCAGCTTGTAGGTCCCTCCCGCGACACCATCCAGGGCCCGCCGCTGCTCGTCGGCGGAGAGCGTGCTGTTGACGAGCACCGTCCGGGCGCGGACCGCCGGCGGCAGGCCGTCGACCTGGTCCTTCATCAGGGCGATCAGGGGCGAGATCACCAGCGTCGCCCCGGGCAGCAGCATCGCCGGCAGCTGGAAGGTGAGCGACTTGCCGGCGCCCGTCGGCATCGTCGCCAGGGTGTCGCGCCCCACGAGCACGTTGTCGATCACCGCCGCCTGGCCCGGTCGCAGGGCCGGGAAGCCGAAGTCCCGGCGCAGCGTCTCGAGCGCGGCCGGGTGCGTCTAGCTCAGGTCCGGGTCGGGCGTCGGCGCGAAGGTTCCCAGCGTGGGTGCCGGCTCCTCGGCCCGCCGCGCCGACGCCGGGCGCGCGGCGGCAGCGCGATCCGCCACGGGACTCGGCGCGGCCGGGCGATCGGATTCGCCACCCGCCGCCCCCGAGCCAGCGGCACGCCGCCGGTCGCCTTCCCCGGTACCCGGGGACCCGCCCGGGGACACCGCCGTCGCGCCCGCGACGCCCGCGCCCGGGAACCGCGTCGACGCCGCGGGGGGCTCCCAGCCGAGCGCGGCATGGACCTCGGCCAGCAGCGCCGCGCCGCGTGCCGCGTCCAGCGCGGAGGCGCGGGACCGCAACTCGGTGGCCTGTCCCGTCCGGCCGACCTCGGCGGCGACATCGGCCGCCGCGCCGAGCTGGCTCGAGGTCAGGTTCTCCTCGGCGCCGTCGAGCGCCCGGTCGAGGAGGGCGGCGGCCAGGCGCCGGTCGCCGTCCTCGACCGCGATCGCGGCGAGCGCGAGCAGGCTCCCGACGTGGTCCGGGCGCGCTTCCAGGATCGCCTCGTTGTGGGCCCGGGCGGCGGTCCGGTCGCCCCGGGCCCGCGCCACGTCGCCGGCAAACTGGGCCACCGTCTGGAGACCGGCGCTGTCGGCCATGAGGTCGTCGGCGATCGCCGCCGCGGCGTCGACGTCGCCCGCCTCCAGGTGCACCCGGCCAAGCTGAACCCAGGCCGTCGCCGACGGCGCCCGCGCCGCCCGCTCTTCGAGCAGGGACACCGCCTCGTCGCTCCGGCCGGCGGCCACGGCCAGACGCGCCCGCTCCTCGATGAGGCGGATCGTCTCGCCGTCCCGCTCCGCGACCGCGTCGAGCAGCGCGGCCGCCGCGTCCAGCGCGCCGGTCGCCCGGTACCACCCGACGAGGGACCAGCGGAGCTTGGCCGGCAGCCCGACCGCGCGCTCGACGGGGATCGCGCCCGCCGGTTGCCGGGCGGCTGGTGTCGTCTCGGGCGTGTCGAGGGCTGGGATGGCCACCGCGTCGGCTCCTGTCCGTATAGAACCCGTGTTCCACCATTATACGAGCACGGGGCCCTCCTCCCACGCCGCTGGCCGCCGCGCGGTCCCGCCCGGCCCGGGAGATTCCGACCCGCTCCGTCCCGGCCGACGGCGGGGCGTTGGTCGTCGGCGGGGCGTTGGTCGTCGCCGTGCATCGCGAGCCACCGGTCGGCACCGGCGCACCGCCGTCGTCCGCCGAGGGGGTCGCACAGGAGCGCGGCGGCGTCGCGCGGAAGCGAGGTGCTCGGGGGATGGGATCGGACATGGCGGGCACGGGAGACCGGGCCACCGCGGTCGCGCTGGAGTCCGGCGGCGAGACCCCGGCGGGCTGGACGCGCTACGCGGTCGGGCGGGGCCGCGTCGGCGCCGAGGCGGGCGCGCTGCGGCTCATGGTCGAGGACGCCGAGGCCGATCGCCTCGCCGACGCCCAGATCGACGACTACCACGGCCGGGACCGGGTCGCGCTCGCCTGGCGACCGCCACTCCGCCTGGAGGTCCGCGCCCGGTGGTCGCGCCCGTCGGCCGACCTGCTCGGCACCACCGGCTTCGGCTTCTGGAACGATCCGTTCGACCCCGGTGGAGGTTTCGCGGCCACGCCGGCCCACCTCTGGTTCTTCCACGCCTCGGCGCCATCCCGCGTCCGTCTCCGGGGTGGGGGACTCGGCCGGGGCCTCGTCGCGGGGGCGATGCGCGGCGCGCCCCTGCCGCGCCCGGCCCTGCTCGCCGGCAGCCTCGCCCTGCGCGTGCCGGGTCTGGCGCGGGTCGGGACCCACTTCGGCGAGCGCCGCCTCGCCGGCGGTGACGTCGCGCTGCCGAGCGACCTCGACCTCACCGCCTGGCACGACTACGAGCTGACCTGGGACGAGGCCGGCGCGCGGTTCGCGGTCGACGGGACGCAGGTCGCGGTGCTCCCGGCCGACCGGGTTCCGGGCGGGCCGCTGGGCTTCGTCGCCTGGGTGGACAACAACTGGCTGGCCCTGGGCGACGACGGACGCCTCCGCGGCGGCCGCCTGGCCATCCCCGGCCGCCAGTGGCTGGACCTGGACCGCGTCGAGATCGTCCAGGGACGCTGACCTCGCCCGCCGGGGCCGTCCGCGGCGACCGGGCCCGGCGCCCGCGCGTCGCCACCCTGTCGGGGGATTCGGCGTGAGTGGTCCACCGCGCAGCGCGATCGTCAGCGGGAATCGCCGTCGCGACGCGGTCTCCCCGACCAGGAAGGCGGGAGTGGAGAGCGGGAGCCCTCGGGTCTCTCAGGGTGCCCTCCGGGCGGCGCGGACCGCCGCGTCGCTTACCCGGCCGTCGCTCGCGTGTTCACTCGGGACGACCGTCGGGTCCTTGGTACGCTACGCTTGGGATGCCACGGTGCACCGCCTCCGCGGCGGGGATCCACGCGCCGGCTCGGACCACGGAGACCGCGATGCTCGGCCAACCGTTCCAAGACATCTGGGTCCGGGGGCGCTGGGTCCGGTACAGCTTCGCGGCCGGGATCCTGGTCGGGGTGATCCTCGGCTGGATGTTCCACGGGTTGATCGCGTTCGTGATCCGCTTCGGACTCATCGCGCTCTTCCTGGCGCCGCTCGCCGCGGCCCTCTACTTCTGGTGGCGCCTGAAGCAGGCCAGCCCGCCGCCCGCCGACCGCCCCCCACCGCGCACCCTGGTCACCTGGCAGGAAGCCGGTGGGGACGCCCACGGGCCGGCCGAGCTGAGCGGGCCGCGGTCGCGGCCGAGTCCGCGCGTGGTCTGGGACGACCTCGGCGACTGGGCGGATATCGACCCCGCGCCCGGACGCCGCGCGGCCAGGCCGGACCACACCGACGGCATCCCGCGCGATGGGGTCCGGGTCCCGATCTCGGGTCGGGTCCGCCCCGGTTCCCCGGTCTCCCGCGGTGGCCCCCGCCACGAGGACCGTCGCGGCAGCGTCGACGACGATTTCGTCGGCGGCAGCGGGCGGGAGGCCTGATCTGGAGACGATCGCGCTCCTGGCCGTCGTCACCTTCGCGCTCGGCGTCCTCCTCGGCTTCGTCGGTGCCGGCGGGGCGGGCCTCGCCGTCGCGCTGCTCACCGCGGGCTTCCACCTGCCTGTCCACCAGGCGATCGGGACGGCCCTGGCCGCGATGTGCTTCGTCACGGTCGCCGGCGCCATCTCCCACTACCGGGAAGGCAACGTCGCCCCCCGCGCCGGCCTGATCGTCGGGCTGGCCGGGATGGCCGGTGCCGTCCTCGGCGCGAACATCGGCCAGGGTGTCCCCGAGGCGCCCCTCAAGCTCGCCGCCGGCCTCGGGCTCTGGCTGCTTGCCGTGCTGGTCTGGCTGCGGACCCGTCTCGCCGAGAAGATCGTGACGACCGGTCCCCCGGGAACCGTTCTTGGCATCGGCGCGGACCTCGACAAGCCGCCGCTCCTGCCGTCGCTCGGCCTCGGCGTCACCGGCGGCGCGGCGGCGGCATTCCTCGGCGTCGGGATGGCGCCGTTCCTCCAGCTCGGGCTGCTCGTGCTGCTCAAGCTGCCGCTGCGCCAGACGGTCGGCACGACGATGCTGACGCTCGTCTTCATCAGCTTCAGCGGGGCGACCTCGCTCGCCCTCCACGGCGACGTCTCGGTTCCCCACCTGGTCGGCACCACGCTCGGCCTCGCCTCGGGCTCCTACCTCGGTGCCCGCTACACCGGTCGCGCCCCCCGCGCGGTGCTCCGCGCCGCGGTGGTCGGCACCCCCCTCCTCGCCGGCACGGTGCTGATCTTTCTGTAGCCGTCAGGCGTCAGCGGTCAGCGGTCAGCCAGCAGGAGTCGGGCTTAAAGGCGAGACGGCGCCGGTGTTGGCCGGGCTCCCCAGAGGATAGACCGATTCCGGGGTCGGGCGTGGTCGCACGGGTTCCCTCACCACGCGGACGTCCGGCGGCGGTCGGCCTGGGCCTGAGTACACTTGACGGTATCGCGTCGTCGCGAGCGGGTCCGACCCTACCCGCCTGCCATCAACCGCCCACCAACAGGAGGAAGGACCATGTCCGTCACATTTACCCGGGAGGATGTCCGGGAAGGCCTGAAGAACGTCTACGACCCCGAGATCGGCGTCAACATCGTCGACCTCGGTCTGGTCTACGACGCCGACGTCTCCGAGCAGGGCGACGTCCTGGTCACGATGACCCTCACGTCGCTCGGCTGCCCGCTGGGCCCGGTGATCGTGCAGGAGGTCAACAACGCCCTCAAGGACCTCCCCGGCATCGGCTCGACCGACGTCAAGCTCGTCTGGAGCCCGGCATGGTCTCCCGACATGATGAGCGAAGAGGCAAAGGACGAGCTCGGCATGTGGTAGGGGCGCGATTCATCGCGCCCGCCCCC